>JACQUZ010000049.1 GCA_016210055.1 Deltaproteobacteria bacterium
ATGACGAGCCCACCACCGGCCTGGATCCGCTGGCCACCGAGAATGTCGACCGAATGATTATCGACGTGGCGTCTCGCTTCAAGGTGACTTCCATTGTCATCTCTCACGACATGGCTTCGGTTTTCCGAATCGCGGATCGAATTGCGATGATTCATGAAGGGATAGTCGTCGAGGCGGGGAGCGTCGACCAGATCCGACACACCACGAATGATTATGTTCGCCGTTTCATTACCACCTCGGGCGTCGGAGCGGCGGTGCGGGGACCTAGCCAGCCATGAAGCATGTTAGCGCGGGAATAAAGATAGGTATTCTTGTCCTCGTTGCGGCGATCACGGGGTATTACACGTGGAAGGCGGTGGGCGAGCAGGCCTCGGGAGAGGGCGGCTATCGCCTGACGGCACGTTTCCGGGATGCCACGGGGCTGGCGAGCAAGTCGCGCGTCGTTATCGCTGGTCTTCCGATTGGAGAAATCACAGAACGGGAGCTGGAAGGTCGGCTTGCGAAGATCACCGTGCGGGTTCGAAAAGGGACCCAGATTTGGTCCAACGCCGGGATCTACAAGAAATCGTCCTCCTTGCTTGGCGAGTATTACCTGGAGATTGATCCTGGGACTCCCGAGGAATTCACCGACGAGGGACAGCCGCCGCGAAAGAATCATCTACTCAAGGACAAGGATGCGATTTCCAACGTGTACGAAGCGACCTCGGCGGACGAGCTGATGCGCCGCATGGGGGAAACCCTACCGCGTGTCGATGAGGTGCTGGGCGAAATCAGGTCCCTCGCTGCCGACGCACGCCGCTTGGTCAACGGTCCTGTGACCAACATGGCGAACAACCTGGACAAGAACATCGAGCAGGACGCCAAGCTGGTCCATAACATCCTCGAGCGCATGGACAAGGTCCTGGCAACCGTGGACGTCATCGCGAGGGACGTGCGCAAGGTCACTGGCGGCGATCAGGTAGATCGGATCCTCGACAACGTCGAGGAAGTCTCCGCGCAGATGAAGGAGCTCATCGCAGCGACCAAGACCGAGGTTGACCAAACGGGGGACAAGGTGCGCGAGAAGCTGGACCGCATTGACGAGGCGCTCGACGACATCCGGGACGCATTTGCATCCAGCGCGAGCATCGCCAAGAAGATCGACAGTGACGAAGGGACGCTCGGACGCCTGGTCAACGATCCCCAGATTGCGGACAACGTCGAATCAATCACTACCGATGCGGCCTCCTTTGTGAAAACCGCATTTGGCCTGCAAACTATCGTTGGCATTCGCTCTGAATACAACTTCTGGTCCACGTTGCGAAAAACGTACCTCTCGGTCGAGCTCCAGCCCCGGCCGGACAAGTACTACCTCGTCGAGCTGGTGGACGACCCGCGCGGCGCCGTGACCGAGACCATCGACGTGGACCCTGCAACCGGAGAGCTGTCCAGGCGGGTGATCGTCGAGGACACGCTGCGGTTCACGTTCCAGTTCGCGAAGATTGTTGATCGCTACACCCTGAGGATTGGTCTTAAGGAGTCGACCGGCGGTATCGGCGTGGACGCTCGGTTCGGCGGCTTCACGCTGTCGGCAGACGCATTCGATGCCAAGTTCAACGTGCTGCCACGGCTCAAGCTCATGGCTGCCTATCAGTTCTTCAAATTTCTCTATGTTTACGCGGGAGTGGACGACATCCTGAATGACTTTGAAACCAGAACCGTGGCCAACCACTCGGTGGCCACAGGGTCCAAGAAATACGCCTTTGGGCGGGACGCATTTGGCGGTGTCATGCTCCGGTTCAACGATTCCGACCTGGCCGCGCTGTTGTTCATCGGTGGGTCTGCCTTGGCTGGGGCCGCAAACTGACTTGCCCGGGTTTTGCTTGACACTTCCAAGCCCGCTTCTATAGTACGCAGTCTCGTTTTTTGCCCCAAGAGGAAGGTCCCAGTGCGTGAAGAGAACCCCATGATCGTCCACCTGCGCGAGATCCCGCGTGATGGACTGCGCTTGGAGTTCGATCTCTCCGGGGACTTTGCGAGAGAAGCTCTTGTGGAGACAGAGGCCGAGGCCGATTCGGCGCGTCTTCATGCCGAAGCGGAGCTGGAAAAAATCCTCCCCAACGTTTCCTTGCGTGGGCACTTAAGAGGTGAGGTCACCATCCCGTGCAGCCGCTGTACGGCCCCAGCTCGTCTCGACATCGACGTACCTCTTCGGATGATATTCGTGCCGCGCGGCGAAGGGGAAGGGGAGGCAACACCCGGTGAGCCTGAAATCGAAGGGGAGCCCGCCGAAGAAGATCTCGATCTCGCCACCTATTCGAATGACCGGCTCGACCTCGGCCAAGTCCTGCGGGAACAGCTGCTCCTACAACTTCCCATCGCTCATCTCTGTCGCGACGACTGCAAGGGGCTTTGCCCGCAATGCGGCAAGGATCTAAATGAAGGACCCTGTGGCTGCCCGCCCGCCTCAAAGGACGAGCGCTGGGCGGCGCTCAGGCAAGTGAAATTGTAAGTTCATCAACACCAAAGGAACGGTGACACATGGCAGTTCAAAAGCGTCGGCAGTCCCATGCGAGAAGCGCGCGGCGTAGAGCACAGTGGCGAGCGTCGGTAAAGGTACCGAACGTGACGTCTTGTCCCAGGTGCCAGGCTCCCAAGGCTTCCCACCGTGTCTGTCTGGAATGCGGCTACTATGATGGGGAAAAGATCCTGACGGTCGAGGAGACGGAGTAGCGCCCGACAAGCGGCTGCCCATGCGACGCATCGCCGTCGACGCGATGGGTGGTGACCGTTCTCCGACGGTAGAGATTTCGGCTTCCCTGGCTGCCGTGCGGGGAGCCGCGTCCTTGCGCGTTGTCCTCGTCGGTGACGAGGAGCTCATCAAGGATGGTCTTGTCCGCCTAGGAGCCCGCCACGAGCGTCGGATATCCGTCCGACACGCTTCTCAGGTTATTGACATGGATGATTCGCCCTCACGCGCGGTGCGCGCCAAGAGGGATTCGTCGATGCGTGCCTGCTTTGAGCTCGTCAAGGCAGGGGAAGCCGACGCCATCGTGTCGGCGGGAAACTCCGGCGCCATGTTGGCGTGTGCTCTCCTCGTGCTTGGGAGGATCCCGGGAGTCCTTCGGCCGGGGATCGTGACCACGTTTCCGACTCTGCGGGGGGCGTGCGTCCTCTGCGATGTGGGTGCGAACGTGGATCCCAAGCCCGAGGTTGTCGCCCAACTCGCCGTGCTCGGGGCTGCTGCAGCGGAGGTCCTCTTGGGCAGGCGTCGCCCTCGGGTTGGACTTCTCTCGAACGGGGAAGAGGAGTCGAAGGGGACAGCACGGATTCGCGAGGCGCACGCGCTCATTCAGTCCTTGGCCAGAAGCCCTGGGGCTGAGCTCGAGTACGTGGGCCCGGTTGAGGGAAAGGACGTCTTCGGCGGACAGATCGACGTGCTGGCGGCCGACGGGTTTTCCGGAAACGTAGTGCTCAAGACGGCAGAAGGCGCAGCTCAGTCGTTTCTCGACTTGCTCGATCAGGCGCTCTCGTCCTCGCTCATGGCTCGGGTTGGAGCGGTCCTCGCCGGGCGAGCTGTGCGCGCGCTGCGGCGCAGGATGGACTACGCCGAAACGGGTGGGGCGCCACTCTTGGGAGTCCGCGGTGTGGTGGTGATGGCTCACGGTCGATCGAGCCCGCGTGCCCTGGAGAACGCCATCCTAGCCGCCCAGCGTCATGTCGACGACGGGCTCACCCAAAAGGTGGCGGCTGCCATTTCACGGCACGCTGGGGTATGGTCCGCCATGGACGACGCTTCGGTCCCGGGCATCAAAAAGGGTATCGGAGACGAAGGAAGGCACGACCAATGATTCAGACCAAGATTCTCGGGACAGGGCGGGCAGTTCCTGGCCAGGTGCTCACCAACTTTGACCTCGAGAAAATCGTGGAGACCAGCGATGCCTGGATTACCGAGCGAACCGGCATCAAGGAGCGCCGTATTCTCGAGAAAGATCGTGCGACTAGCGACTTGGCCGCCGAGGCGGGGCTTGCTGCGTGTGAGGCGGCCGGCATTAGCCCAAAGGAGATTGACTGCATCCTCGTGGGGACTGTGACCCCAGATGTCCCCATGCCCGCGACGGCTGTGTACGTCCAGCGAAGAATGGGAGTTCCGCCCTGTGCCGCGTTTGACCTGTCGGCTGCGTGCGCGGGCTTCCTTTATGGCTTGACGATCGGCGATGCCTTTGTGAAAAACCGGCAGTTCAAGCGCGTCCTGGTGATTGGGGTGGAGATCCTCTCGCGAATCCTTGACTGGAAGGACCGCAACACGTGCGTGCTGTTCGGCGATGGCGCAGGGGCAGTGGTCTTGGGGCCCAGTGAGCAGGCGCCTGGAGAGCGCCTGCGCGGTATTCTGTCGACCCATATCTATGCCGACGGCACGGGTGCCGAGGCGCTCTCGATTCCAGCGGGCGGTTCACGCAACCCCACCTCGGCGACGACCTTGGCCGATAACCTCCACTGCGTGAAGATGAACGGCAAGACGGTTTTCACGAACGCGGTGCGGAATATTTCGGCCAGTTGCATGGTCGCCCTCGAGACCAACAACATGACCGCGCCCGAAGTCGACATGGTCGTCGCGCACCAGGCAAACCTGCGCATTCTAGAGGGGGTCTCGCAGCGGTGCGGGCTCCCCCTGGAGAAGTTCTACTTGAACATCCACAAGTACGGGAACACGTCGTCGGCTTCGATTCCCATCGCGCTGGACGAAGCGGTGCGCGAGGGGAAGATCAAGCCAGGCATGTTGCTCCTGTTTTGCGCGCTGGGCGCGGGCTTCTCCTGGGGCTCAGCTCTCGTGAGGTGGTAGTCATGGCATTGACCGCACTGCTTTTCCCTGGGCAGGGTTCTCAGCGCGTCGGGATGGGGAAGGAGCTGGCGCGCGAGTTCGAGGTGGCGCGTCGGGTTTTCGAAGAGGCCGACGCCACGCTGGGCTTTTCTATTTCCAAGCTTTGCTGGGAGGGCCCCGAGGATGACCTCGTCCTAACGGCGCACACGCAGCCGGCGATCCTCACCAATTCGATCGCCGTGCTGCGGACGCTCGAAAAAGAGAAGGGGCTCGTCTTCGGCGCTTGTGCCGGTCATTCCCTGGGGGAGTTCTCCGCGCTCGTCGCAGCAGGAGCGCTCTCCTTTGCAGACGCCGTGAGGCTGGTGCACCTTCGCGGGCGGGCGATGCAAGAGGCAGTGGCCCAAGGCGTCGGCGCCATGGCCGCATTGATGGGTCTTTCTCCCGAGGACGTCTCCCTGATCTGCAAGGAGGTTGCCCATGGAGAGATCGTAGCGCCCGCAAACCTGAACGGCGCCGGACAAGTGGTGATTGCGGGGCATGCAGGCGCCGTCGACCGAGCGATCTCATTGGCCAGGCAGCGGGGAGCCAAGCGCGCTGTTCCGCTCAATGTGAGCGCCCCCTTTCACTGCGCGCTCATGGCAAGTGCGGCAGAGCGGCTGGCACGTGAGCTTGCGCCCGTCCATGTTGGCCCCCTTTGCGTACCCGTGATCACCAACGTGGAGGCCACTCCCAACCACGACGCTGGCCGCGTGAAGGATCTATTGATTCGGCAGGTCACAGCGCCGGTCAAGTGGGAGGACTCGGTGAAATCCTTGGCCAAGATGGGGTGCGAGATCGGTCTCGAGCTCGGTTCTGGCGCCGTCTTGTCGGGGCTCGTCAAGAGGATCTCACCCTCGATACGGGTGACGACGATCGGAGAGCCGCACGAAGTAGCGGCGTGGCCAAAGGCATAGCGGAGATAAGCATGACTTGTGACAAGGCACTCTCGGGGAAGGTGGCGCTCGTCACCGGCGCTTCTCGCGGAATCGGCCGCGCCATTGCCGTCGCCCTCGGCAGGCGGGGCGCATGCGTGGTGGTCAACTACCAGGCGCGGGAGGAGGCGGCGCGCGAGACGGCGGAGCAGGTTCGGGCCGCCGGCGGCGAGGCGATGGTCCTGCCTTTCGACGTAGGGGATACCAGCGCGGTCGAGCGAGCGGTTAAGCAGGTCGCCGAGCAGCACGGCCGCCTGGACATCCTCGTCAACAACGCGGCGGTTGCCATCGACGGCCTCCTCCTCCGACTGAAGGAGGAAGACTGGAGACGCACCCTAGATGTCAACCTCACCTCCGTGTTCGCATGCTGCAAGGCAGCCAGCCGCCACCTGCTCAAGGCCAAGGAAGGCGGGCGTATCATCAACGTGACGTCGGTGGTCGGCGAGATGGGAAACACGGGGCAAGTGGCCTATGTCGCGGCGAAGTCGGGTGTCATCGGGATCACCAAGACGCTGGCGAGGGAACTTGCGTCGCGTGGCGTCACCGTAAATGCGGTGTCTCCTGGGTTCATCGAAACCGACATGACGGCGGCCAGCGTCCAGGGGGAAGCGAAAGAGGCCCTCTTGGCCAGCATCCCGCTGGGACGCATCGGCAGGCCAGAAGAGGTCGCTCCAGTGGTAGCATTCCTCGCGGGACCCGAAGGAAGCTACATAACAGGGCAAGTGATCCGCGTAAACGGCGGTCTCTTGATGTAGAGTACGAGCGCTTTCGGCCCGCTGGGCAGGCGCCGCCAGCGCCACCGCGTGCAGGGAAAGCGAAAGAAAGCCAGCGGAAGCCAGGCAATCACAATAAAAACCGCAACAAGAGGAATAACCAGCATGGACGTCCAACAAATCGAATCAAAGGTGAGAGACATCATCTGCGCCCAGCTCGAGGTTTCACCGGACCAGGTCAAGGGGGCAGCTTCGTTCGTCGATGATCTCAAGGCCGACTCGCTTGCCGTGGTCGAGCTCGTGCTTGCGCTCGAGGAGGCCTTCAAGATCGAGATCCCAGACGAGGATACGGAGCAGATCAAGACCGTCCAGGATGCGATCGACTACATCAAGGCTCACGCGAAGTAAGGGAGCCAAAAGCTGTCGGCGGTCAGCGTCTGCGAAAAAGCCGACCGCTGACCGCTGACCGCTGACCGCTGACCGCTAGAACCGCGAGGAGTCGCATGCGAAGGGTCGTGATCACAGGTATTGGGCTCGTCACGCCGATCGGAATTGGCGTCGACGAGAACTGGCAGTCGCTGTTGACAGGCAGGAGTGGGATTGGACCGATCACGCAGTTCGATTGCTCGCAGATGGCAACTCGGTTCGCGGGCGAGGTCAAGGACTTCGACCCGACCCGATGGATCGACAAGCGAGAGGTGAAGACCATCGACCGTTTTCTCCAGTTCGCTGTGGTTGCCGGCAAGCTCGCCCTGGAGGACAGCGGCCTGCCTCCCAAGCTCGAGGGGGATGATGCGGAGCGAGCCGGTTGCTACGTCGGTGCGGGCCTGGGTGGCATCATCAATATCGAGAAGACGCACCTGGCCTACCTCGAGAAAGGGGCGCGTCACGGTTTTTCCCCGTACTTCGTGCCAGGAATCATCGTGAACCTGGCCCCCGGACAGCTCTCGATTAGGCACAATCTCCGCGGCCCATGCCTTTCGCACGTGTCCGCTTGCTCAACCGGCGCCCACTCGATCGGTGAGGCCATGCGCGCCATTCAACATGACACGTGCGACGTCATGGTGGCGGGCGGCTGTGAGGCCACCGTCAGCGTGCTCGCTGTCGGCGGCTTCAACGCCGCACGTGCGTTGTCCACGCGCAATGAGGATCCACAGCGCGCTTCTCGTCCGTTCGACTCGGAGCGCGACGGTTTCGTCATTGCCGAAGGCGCGGGCGTGCTCGTGCTCGAAGAGCTTGCCCACGCCAAGCGGCGAGGAGCTCGCATTTACGCCGAGCTCAAGGGGTACGCGGCGACGGCGGACGCGCACCATATCACCGCCCCTGCGCCGGAAGGGGAGGGCGCACAGCGCTGCATGCGGCTTGTCTTGCGCGACGCGAAACTTCCTCCGGAAGCGATCGGGTACATCAACGCCCACGGCACGTCGACCAAGTTCAACGACGCCTCTGAGAGCTTTGCCGTCAAGAAGGTCTTTGGCGACCACGCGTATAAGCTCGCCATGTCGTCCACGAAGTCCATGACTGGCCACACGCTGGGTGCAGCTGGAGGAATCGAGACTGCATACTCGGCGCTCGCACTTTCGCGAAACGTGTTGCCCCCGACGACGAACTACGAGAACCCGGATCCCGAGTGCGATCTGGACTATATCCCCAATCAGCCGCGTGAGCTGCGGGTGGAAGCCGTGCTCTCGAACAGCTTCGGATTTGGGGGCACCAACGCGGCGCTGGTGCTCACCCGTTACAGGGGAGATTAGCCATGAAGTGGTATGTCGGGTCGGATCATGCCGGGGTGATGCTCAAGAAATCCCTGGTGGAAAACCTCCGCGCGCTCGGAGATGAGGTCGCCGATTTCGGGCCGGACAACGGCGACGAGGTGGTCGATTACCCAGATTATGGTGAGAAGGTGGCGCGTGCCGTCGCCGAGCGTGGGGATGGCCTGGGCCTCTTGGTCTGCGGTACCGGGATTGGCATTTCAATCGCTGCCAACAAGATCCCGGGGGTGAGGGCAGCCCGCGTCACGGATACATACAGCGCCCGGTTGGCCCGCGAGCACAACGACGCGAATGTCCTGTGCCTGGGTGAGAGGGTGACAGGCCCCGGGGTCGCCGAGGACATCGTGCGCATTTTTCGGGATACGCCTTTCGCCGGCGGGCGACACAAGCGCCGGATCGACAAGATCGCCGCGCTGGACAAGCGATGAAGTGCCCTTTCTGCGCGTCCATCTCTGACAAGGTCATTGACTCCCGCCAGTCAAAAGATGGCGCCGAGATTCGGAGGCGGCGCGAGTGCGAGGAATGCGCCAGGCGCTTCACCACGTACGAGCGGATCGAGGACGCACTTCCGCTGGTCATTAAGAAGGATGGGAGACGGGAACCCTTTGACCGCGCCAAGCTCGTGGGGGGATTGAAGCACGCGTGCGCAAAGCGTCCAGTGCCTCTCGAGACGCTCGAGCAGCTCGCCTTGGATGTGGAACGAGAGGTCGGTGAGCTCGGCGAAAAGGAGATCGAGTCCAAGTCGATCGGAGAGCGGGTGCTTCCCAGGCTCCGCCTCCTCGACGAAGTGGCCTATGTCCGCTTCGCCTCTATCTATCGCTCGTTCCGCGACGTGGACGAGTTTCTGAACGAGGTGTCCGAGCTCATGAAAACGCGAGCCACGGGCGCTGCCTCTATCCGGAATTCAGGCCGGATCTCTGGGTAGGAGCGTCAGTACGCAATCCCCAGGATCTGGGCGGAGATGGCTGAGCCGCGATAGGCCATGGAGTAGCCGTCGGCGATGCGAGGATCGCATGGACAGTCGGAGCCGGGGATGTAAGCGGCGCCCTGGCCGGCGCGATCGCCGTCATAGCAGCCGACGATGCTGGTCTTTCAGTGTGCAGTGAAGAGGCATCTTCGTGTGTCATATTCACTTTCATGGGCACCGAGGCTGACCGCCGGTTCATGCGGCGCTGCTTGACGCTGGCGAGGCGAGCGCAGGGGCGGACATCTCCAAACCCCATGGTCGGTTGCGTCGTCGTGTCCCTGGACGGCCACGTGCTGGCTGAAGGCTGGCATCGCCGGGCGGGTGAGTCGCATGCGGAGCGAGTCGCCCTCGAGAAGCTCGGCGGAAAGGCCGTTGGAGCTTCGCTTTACGTGAACCTCGAACCGTGCGCTCACTTGTCCAAGCGCCGCACGAAGCCGTGCGCGCCGCTCGTCGCGGAATCGGGGATCAAGAGGCTCGTCTTTGGGATGCATGACCCATTTCCAGGCCACGGTGGTGGCCTCGATGCGATTCGCCTGGCAGGCGTTGACGTCGAGGGACCTGTCGAGGAGTCGGCGTGTCGTCGTCTCAACGAGGCGTTTGTCGTGTACGCGACCGAAAAGCGGGCTCACTTCACCCTGAAGGCAGCGATGACGCTCGACGGGCGGATCGCGACGGCGAGCGGTGAGTCCCGTTGGATTACAGGAGAGGTCGCGCGCGCCCACGGCCACCGCCTGCGCAACGCGGTGGACGCGATACTCGTGGGCATTGGCACCGTGTTCGCGGATGATCCGCTCCTCACGACGCGGGGGGTGCGGGGGGGGCGTGATCCGGTCCGGGTCGTTCTCGACGGAAAGCTGCGCCTACCCCTCGGCGCAGCGATTCTTAACTCGGGTTCCCCGGCGCGGACACTCGTGGCGACGCGAAAGGACGCGCCACTTCGGCGAGAACACGCACTCTTGGCGGCTGGAGTGGAGGTCCTCCGCCTCCCGTCGCGCGGCGGCATGGTGGATCTAGGCGAGCTTTCGCGCGAGCTCGCCCACCGTGACATCCTGTCCGTTCTTGTGGAAGGAGGGGCGGCTACCCATGCGTCCTTCCTCGAAGCAGGGCTCTGCGATCGCTTGCTCCTCTACATGGCTCCTCGGGCCATTGGTGGGGACAAGGCGCCTTCGTGGCTAGGTGGCCGCGGCGTCCTGCGACTCGACATGGCGCACGAGCTCTGCTTCGACACGCCGCCGCGGCGCCTTGGCCGTGACCTACTCTTCTCGGCAACACGGGTCCGATCCTGATATATTTCGCGCGTGTTTACCGGGCTGGTGGAAGACATGGGACGCGTCGCACGCGCGGATCGACGTGGCGAAGCCACTCTTTACGAAATTACGCCCCACGCTATCGACGCAGATGAGCTTTCGCTCGGCGATTCCATCGCGGTCGATGGCGTGTGCTTGACCGTCACCCTCAAGGAGCCGCGGCGATTTCAGGTCCTCGCCGGTCCAGAGACCCTCTCGCGCACCACGCTCGGGCAGGTGCGTCCTGGCATGATGGTCAACCTGGAGCGGGCATTGCGTCCGAGCGATAGACTCGGGGGGCACATCGTTTCCGGACACGTGGATTCGGTGGGCGAGATTTGCGCGAAGCGGACGATCGGACCGGCGTTGGACATCCAAATTCGCGCGCATCGCGATGTTCTGCGGTACGTGGTGGAAAAAGGGTCCATCGCCATCGACGGAATCAGCTTGACGGTGAACCGGGTCGACGATTATTCCTTCGCCGTTGCGCTGATCCCCCACACCCTGGAAAAAACGACCTTGGGAGGCAAGGGGCATGGGGCCAAGGTCAACCTCGAGGTCGACATCATTGGCAAGTACGTGGAAAAGCTCGTGAAGGAACAACTTGCCGGACGCATGGGAGGCGCTGTCCCGTGACAGAAGTCGTGAAGCAGGGGTCGACCATGGGTCTTGAGGCCAGGGCATCGTCAGAACCCGGCGACAGCGGGAACGCGCCCACCGAGCGCTTTCAGCGCGTCCTCCGCGCCATCGACGAGATTCGCCAAGGGCGCATGATCATCCTCGTGGACGACGAGGATCGGGAAAATGAGGGCGACCTGTGCATGGCCGCCGAGAAGGTCACGCCCGAGGCCATCAACTTCATGGCCCGTCACGGGCGGGGCCTCATTTGCCTGACGCTCACCGAGGAGCGGACCCAAAGGCTTCAACTCCCCATGATGGTCAACGAAAACCGGGCTCCCATGGGCACCGCCTTCACGGTGTCGATTGAGGCGCGCCATGGTGTTTCTACCGGCATTTCGGCGCACGACCGGTCCATCACCATCAAGACCGCCGTGGCCAAGGAAGCCAGGCCGGAAGACCTGGTATCACCTGGTCACGTCTTCCCGCTGCGGGCCCGCCGTGGCGGAGTTCTGGTGCGCACTGGACAGACTGAGGGCTCGGTGGACCTCGCCCGCCTCGCGGGGCTGGAGCCTTCGGGCGTCATCTGCGAGATCATGAGGGACGATGGGCAGATGGCCCGCATGCCCGACCTGGAGAGGTTCGCCGAGCAGCATGGGCTCATGATCCTCACGATTGCGGATCTCATCGACTATCGACTGCGATCAGAGCGGCTCGTGAGCCGGGTAGCCACGGGCCTCGTCCGACCGGCGATTCTCGGCGGCAGCGTGGATTTCGTCGCCCACGTCTACGGCAGCGAGGTCGACCGGAACGAGTACCTCGCGCTGGTCTGCGGCGACGTGGCAGGGGCAGGGGAACAGGGCGCGCCGGTCCTGGTCCGGGTACAGTCCATGTGCCCGATTGGCGACGTGTTTGCCTCTCGCTCGTGTGACTGCGAGTGGCAGCTTCGCGAGGCGCTGCGTGCCATCGCGGCCGAGGGACGAGGCGTGTTCTTGTACGTGTACCCGCAGGGACGGACGTCCTTGGTCTCCTCTTTTCAAGCGCACGTCTTACATCGGGGTGAAGAACCGGAACCAGGACAACGGGGGAGTGGTCACCAAGGTGCGCTCCGCGATTTTGGCCAGGGGGCTCAGGTGCTCGCGGACGTGGGCGTCAGGAAGATTCGCCTCCTTAGCAACAATCCGAAGAAGATCGCCGGAATCGGCGGCTTCGGCATCGAAGTGGTGGAGCGTGTCCCCATTGAAGCCACGGCGACCACCGAGAACCTGGGCTGGCTGCGCGAGCGGCGCGAGCGCGAGGGGTACCTCGTTTCCGTCGGAAATGCCCTGTCGGCGAGTCCGTCCAAGTCGGGAGAATAGTCATGGGCGCGAAGGTTATTGAAGGAAAGTTGGACGGCGCAGGCCTGCGCGTCGCCATTGTCGCGAGTCGATTCAACTCATTCATCGTGGATCGCCTCGTCGAAGGGGCCGTCGACGGCCTGCGCCGCACGGGTTGCGATGAAAATGCGATTGCCGTGTACCGCGCGCCGGGCTCCTTTGAGATCCCCCAGGTGGCCAAGCGCGTGGCGGAGAGCGGGCAATTCGACGCGCTCATCTGCCTCGGGGCTGTCATTCGCGGAGCAACCCCCCATTTCGATTACGTCGCAGGAGAAACGGCCAAGGGGGTGGCGCAGGTGGCGATGCAAAGTCGTGTCCCCGTGTCTTTCGGCGTGCTCACTACTGATACCGTCGAGCAGGCCATCGAGCGCGCCGGGACCAAGGCCGGGAACAAGGGGTTCGACGCCGCCCTCACGGTCGTTGAGATGGCGAGCCTTTATCGCGTGATGGAACATGACAGGTAGCTTTGGGACTCGGCGCCGGGCGCGGGAGTGCGCGCTGCAGGTGCTCTATTCTCTCGACGTAGGCGGGACGCTCGTCCCGGGCGTCTCCGCACCCGAACCCCCTGGGCACGAGGTCGAGCAAGCGCTGGCCAATTTCTGGCGCGGCTTCCAGGGGGATGGCGAGCGGGACGCATCGGTCGTGAGCTTTGCCGAGGCGCTCGTCCGGGGGACCGTCGAAAACATTAAAGAAATCGACAGGTTCGTGCAGAACGTCTCTCGGAACTGGCGGATGGAACGCATGGCCCGAGTGGACCGAAACATCCTCCGCCTGGCTACCTACGAATTGCTCCATGTCCCGGAAGTCCCGGCAAAGGTAGTTATCAACGAGGCCATCGAAGTGGCCAAGCGGTTCGGTGCGTCCGAGTCGCCTTCATTTATCAACGGAATTCTCGACCGGATATCGCAGGAAGTCGTGCGGCCATGAGCATCCATTTCCTCGCGCCGGACCTATCGCGATGGGACCAGGTTTCGGCGGATGCCCTTGCGCTGAGTTTTTTTGCCGATGAGCGTCCTCTGCGGGGAGCTGCAGGCCTGGCGGATTGGCGACTGTGCGCGCGTATTTCACGACTCCTCCGCGCTGGGAAGCTTTCCGGACGTGAGGGTGAGACCCTTCTCCTTCCTCCGGCTGGTCAAAGACTGTCGTTTTCGCGCGTGGTGCTTTTTGGGATGGGGGACTCGCGCCAATGGAGTGAGCAGCGATTTCGCGCGGGAGTGCAGAGGATCCGTGACGTGTTGCACCGAGCCCGCGTGTCTCGCTTTGCCTTGCAGCTCCCTGGACGAGCCACGGGCCTCATGACCCCGCGTCGCGCGCTCGAGATTTGGCTGGAAGGGTGCGACCCTTTCGACCTGAACGGCAACAAGGACGACGTCATCTTCATCGAAACCCCCTCCGGGCAAAAGGAAATGGCCGAGCTGGTGAGGGTGCGGCCCGGCATGTAAGCATCTACGACGGCTTGGGTCTCGCGTGAAAAGCGAGCTTGGGACGCTCCTGATCCTGATATAATCGGTGGCGAGAGGAGTCCCTTGTGTCCCATCGCGTGCTGCTAGTGGATGACTCACCCACGATGCGGTCCTTCGTGGCCACTACCCTCGAGGCGGACGGGTATGACGTGACCCAGGTCCAGGGCGGCTTTCAAGCGCTCAAGGTTCTACCGAATGGGCACTTCGATCTCGTCATCACCGACATCAACATGCCAGACATCAACGGGCTTGAGCTCATCAAGTTCCTCCGATCCAATCCGGCGTATCAAAACACGCCGGTCTTCATCATCTCGACCGAAGGACGGGAGCGTGATCGGGACCGCGGGCTGGGGCTTGGCGCCAACGCGTACCTGGTCAAGCCGTTCAAGCCAGAGCAGCTCTTGGCCGTGGTTCGGAATTGCCTTGGTGGCAGCGGCGGTTCGGAGCCCGGCAAATGAGCGAGCGCCAGTCGGATAAGGCACTGCAGGAGTTCTTGTCAGAGGCGCAGGAGATCATCGAGTCGCTGAACCGTGATCTGCTCGCTCTGGACGAGCAGCGCGCGGCCGGGAAGTACGACCCAGAAATCGTCAACGACGCATTTCGCGCGGTGCACTCTCTAAAAGGGCTGTCCGGGTTGTTCGGCATCACGCCGATGACCAACCTGTCCCATACCTTGGAGACCTTGCTCGATTCGCTGCGTCTCGGGCGCGTCGCCGTGACGCCGCAGATCCTCGACCTCCTCTTCGAGACCGTGGAGATCTACGGCCAGCTCATCGCCGACACGTCCGCAGGCAGACAGCCGGACATGGGTCGCGTGGAGGACTACCTCTCTAGGCTGGACAAGGCCGCGAGCGCGAAGCCAGGGAGCGAGGCCGGGCAGAGCACGGCGGAGTACGACCTGGATCCAGGGATACTCTCGGTGCTCACCGAGTACGAGGAGCATCGGCTCCGTCAGAACATCCAGGCTGGACGCACGCTTTTTCGCATCCACGTGGCGTTCGACCTGATGACCATCGATAAGGGCCTCGAGGATCTCAAGGTCCGCCTTAAACCCGTCGGCGAGGTCATCACATACCTGCCGAGCTCCGAGTCGGCCGACGACAACAAGATCGACCTGGACGTCCTGGTCGGGAGCGATCTTGCCGCGGCAGCGATTCAAGACGTGATCGCGGGGATCGACGTCACGGTCACTCCGGTGGCCCGAAAAGAGGTCGCACAGGCGGCTTCGGACAAGGGCGGACCGCAAGTCGGCACGCGTGCGGTGGCGCCCCCGGCGATCACTCCCTCTGTGATTTCCGCCGCACCCGTGGCAGTGCCTGTTCCGATCGTGCCCGAGCCCCAGGCGCCGTCCGACGCACGGGCACCCCTCGGCGGCGCAAGTCGGGCCGAGGTCGTAAGGCCCCATGCCCATGCTGGTGACGAGCAACCCCACGGCGATGAGGAGGAACGACCGTCGTCACTCAAGTCGGTGAGCCAGACGGTACGTGTAGACATTCGCAAGCTCGATTACCTCATGAACATCGTCGGCGAGCTCGCCCTGGCCCGGGCGGGTATCGTGACCGTGCTCGAGGAACTGCGTCAGCAGAGGGACATGTCCGACCTGGCGCGCAACCTGTATCGAGAGAGCCGGGCGCTCGAGAGAAAACTGAATGAGCTGCAGAGCGGGATTCTCGAGGTGCGCATGGTGCCGCTCGGGCAGATCTTCGACAAGCTGTCCCGCGTCGTGCGCAAGATCTCGCGGGAATCGGGAAAGGACATCCGGTTCCAGATCAGCGGGGCCGACACCGAGCTCGACAAGCTGATTGTCGAGGAGCTCTCCGACCCGCTCATGCACATCATCCGCAACTCGATCGATCACGGTATCGAGGAGGTGGACGCAAGGCGCAGGGCCGGCAAGCCCGACCACGGGACTATCTCGGTCTCTGCGCACCAAAAAGGGAACCATGTCGTCATCGACGTCGTGGACGACGGGGGCGGGTTCGACGAGGAGAGAATCCTCGAGACCGCCCTGCGCAAGAAGCTCATCGACACTGCGGCGGCCGCCGAGATCACAAGGCGCGACCTGTTCAACCTCGTGTTCCTGCCTGGGTTCTCCACCAAGGAGCAGGCCACGGAGCTCTCCGGCCGCGGAGTCGGGATGGACGTCGTGAAAACGAACATCGCCAAGCTCTCGGGCATCATCGACCTGAACTCGTCACGGGGGAAGGGGACGCAGATTTCCATCACCCTGCCCATCACGCTGGCGATCATCCAGGCCTTGGTGATCCGCGTGGTTGGGCGCACGTATGCGGTCCCACTCAACAGCGTGCTCGAGAGCCTGACCGTCACACCGAGTGACATCCGCACGATCGAGGGGCGAGAGGTCATCACGGTGCGAGGGCAGACGCTTGCCCTCCTGCGCTTGGAGAACGTATTTTGCCTGGGACGGGATGCCGACTCGCCCCAGGATCGGACCTACGTCGTGGTGGTTGGACTGGCCCAGCACCGCCTTGGGTTGGTGGTGGATGAGCTGACGGGTCAGCAGGACATCGTCATCAAGAGCCTGGGCAAGGCGCTCGCGCAGATTCCCGGGATCGCGGGAGCCACGGAGCTCGGAGGCCAGCAAACGGTGCTCGTGATCGACGTGGCCGCGCTCGTCGAAGAGACATTGCGCGTTGGCGTGTCGGAGGCGGCCTGATGCCGTCGCGGGTGAGCTCGGGCATCATGCAGCTCGCAACCGACGAGACGTACCACCACGGCTACGCTCGTCGGGATCGGGCGGCCGAGTATCAGCGCGAGGTGCTCGCCTTCCAGCTCGCACGAGAGGAGTACGCCCTCGATATCCTGCGCATCCGCGAGATCCTGAAGATGCGTTCCATCACCGACGTGCCCAGGGCTCCGACGTTTGTCCTGGGGATTGTGGCCCTTCGCGGGCAGGTCATCCCGGTCATCAACTTGCGCTTGCGGCTCAGGATGCCCAGTACACCCGTCGGCAAGGACACCCGGATCTTGATCGTGACCCGAGACGGCGAGCAGTTCGGCCTCATCGTCGATGCGGTCAACCAGGTGGTGCGCATGCGGGACGAGGAGATCGAGCCTCCTCCCCCGATGATTGGGGGCGTCGAGTCGGAATTCGTCTCTGGTATCGGCCGTCCGCGCGCTGACCGACTGCTCATTCTGCTCAACCTGGACGCGGTCGTGAACTTCTCCGTCGGAGGTCGCAAGTGATCAAGGCGAGCGTCGCGACTTCGGACGACCAGGAGCTAGTCCAGCTCGCCACCCTCACGCTCGGCGGCGAGGAGTACGCGCTCGACATCATGCGCATCAAGGAGATCATCAATCCCCTGCGCATCACGCCGGTGCCCAAGGCGCCACCCTTCATCGAGGGGGTCATCGAGCTGCGCGGCGCCATCATTCCCGTGGTGGACATGAGAAAGCGCTTTGACATGCCGGCGACGCCGGCCGTGCGCGCCACCAAGTACGTCGTTATTTCCCTCGAAGGCAGGATCTTGGGCCTCGTGGTGGACGGCGTGCGCGAGGTTCTCCGGATCACCCGTGGGGACCTCCGCCCGGCTCCCACGCTCGTGACCGGGGAAGCGGCCAAGTACTTCAGCGGCGTGTGCCACCACGGCGGACGCATCATGATGATCCTGGACATCGACCACATCCTTTCGTCGCAGGAGCGCATTACCTTGACGGCCATGTCTTCCATGCCTGCTCCCAGCTCTCCTGCCAGGTCCGGTGGGCAGGCCGGGCAAGTTGGGCAAGTTGGGCAAGTTGGGAGCGACGGATGACGCGTCGAGTCGTGGTGGCCCACGAGGCTGACGCCATTCGAAACGCTGCACTCCGTGCCCTGAGAGAGGCGGGGCTCGAGGCGGTCGGCGTCGCCGACGGCGAAAGCGCGCGCGTCCTGGCTGTGAGTCCACCACATCCGGCGGCCATGGTGCTGGATGTCGGCCTGCCAGGTGTATTGGGCTACGAGATATGCGAGGAGATCCAGGAGCGGAAGATCCCCACGCGGGTGGTCCTCGTGGCGTCCGTTTACTCGCGGACGGCCTACAAGCGAGCGCCCACGACTCTTTACGGCGCCGATGATTACGTTGAGCAGCACCATGTTCCCAACCAGCTCGTCCCCAAGCTCCTGCGCCTCCTGCCAGACGCAAGTGGCGTCCACCTGCCCCGGGCGCTTCCACCTTCCGAGGGCGAGGAAGAGGCGCGCCGCATCCAGGAGGCCGGGGAGGGGAGGCTCGCATTTCAGTACCAAACCCAGGCAGAGGCGTTCGAGCGCGCTCAGCGGTTGGCCCGCATCATCGTGGCGGACATCCTTCTCTATAATGGAAGCTCCGCCCAAGGTGGTATCGACGAGGACCACCTGGATCGCCGCTTGAGCGAGGACCTGGACGCAGGTCGGGCGCTTTTTTCCCTGCGCGTTCCGCGGGAAATCGCGAGCATGGAGGATTTCATCGGCCAGGCCGTTGCCGAGCTCGGCGCGCGGCGACGGGGCGAGGGGAGCCTGTGAGAGAGCAGCCGGACATGGATCGAGGTCCGCTCGACTTCGCGGACGTTCTCAGGCGCTTGTCCTCCTCCGAGGAGGAGGAAAGGCGGCGTGCCTTGGGCGAGCTGCCAGAGCCGATCCCGCCGGAACTTGCGGACGCGACCCTGGTGGAGCTCATCCGAACCATGGGGGATGCGAGCTGGCGCGTGCGGAAGGAAGCCGTGGCGCGTGTCGCGCGGTGGTCTGACCTCGGCACGCTCATACCCAGGCTCATCGCGTGCTTGGCAGACGGGAACAACGTGGGCCTGCGCAACTCAGCCATCGAGGCGTTGATCGCCATTGGGAAACCGGCCGTTGCCCCGATGCTCGACGCCCTCGCGGGGCGAGGGGACGAGCAGAAGTTCATCATCGAGGCGCTCGCGGGTATCCGGGACCCGCGAGCGGTGCCCTCGCTTGCCCGCTGCCTGGAGGACGAAGACGAGAACGTGCGCGCCGTGGCCGCCGAGGCGCTCGGATACATTGGGGGCGGCGAGGCCGAGCTCGCGTTGCGCCGGAGGCTTACGAGCGCGGACCTCATCGGAAGGCTGGCGGCGCTGGAGTCGCTCAATCGTCTGAAGGCCGCCATCTCGCTCGAGGACCTTGTCCCCATGCTCTCGCAGCCCGTGCTCCGTCGCGCAGTGCTGGAGTCGATTGGCTATTCAGGCGAGATGGCGGCGCTCCCTTACCTCGTGATCGGCCTTAACGAGCGCGTGCGCGGGGCGCGGGAGGCGGCGGCCGTGGCCCTCCTCGCCTTGCATGACTCGCGGTCCAGCGAGGAAGACAAGCGCCACATCGAGGGCGCGGTGTGCAATGCAGCTGTGGAGGGAACCCAAGGTCTCATTTCGGCGGTGAGCGCAGAGACGCCTGTCGTGCGCAGGGCGGCGGTGGTCTTGCTCGGCTGGGGGCAGTGGCCGGATGCCCTTCCGCGCCTGGTAGACGCCCTGCGCGATGAGGAGGTTCGGTCGCTCGCCGCGCGCGCAATCGTGGCGTTGGGCGCACGCGCGGTCGCTCCGCTCGTCGAGATCGCGCAAGAAGCTGGCGGGAGCCTCCGCGCCGAGATCTTCGATATCCTTCCCAAGCTAGGACCATTTGTGGATGGGCGCGTGGCGTCGCTCTTGGTGTCCGCTCTCGACGATGAAGACCCAGATGCAGCGTCTGCGGCGGCTCGCGCGCTCGGCGATCTGGGGGGAAAGGAAGCGATTCCCCCCCTGTTTGCCGCCTTGGAGCATGATCTCGATCCTGGAGTTCCACAGGCCGCGGCACAAGCGCTCGCAAAGCTGGCGCGACGATACTATGACGAAGTACGTCTCCTCATCGGCGCGCGAGGGCTGGAGAAGGTTGGAATTGGCGTGTTCTTGTGCTCCATCTTGGGCTCGGCAGGCAGGGATACGGATCGGCCGGTCCTTCTCGGCGCGCTGAAGACAGGGGACGTGGCGTTGCGCCGGGCCGCCGCAATGGCGCTCGGGAAGCTCGGGCCAGCATCCGACGCGCGCGAGGCGCTGTGCTACGCGCTCGCCGACGAGGACCCCGCGGTGCGGGCGACGGCCGCGCAAGCCCTCGGTATTCTTGGCGACCGCGGCGCTGTGCCAGCCCTCGTGGGCGCGGCAGGTGACGACGAGGCGCTCGTGCGAATCGCTGTGGTACGGACTCTAGGGGCACTCGGGGACAACCGTGCGGCACCGACCTTGCGCACGCTGGCTCGAAATGAGCAAGGGGCGATCGCCATGCACGCCGTTGAATCCCTGGGACACCTGGTTGGACTTGGCCAGGAGGACGAGGAGATCTTCTTGCGCGTATTGGCCAAGCCGGACCCGGAGATCGTCAAGGCGGCCGTGCGGGCCCTTGGGACGCGGGAAGGCGAGGCTGCGATGTCAGGGTTGCGGCAAGCCTTGGATCATCCACGGTGGGACGTCCGGCAGCTCGCGGCACATGTCCTTGCCGTGCGCGCGCCCCACAACCCGACGGCACGTGAAGCCTTGCGAGCGCGCGCCCGAGAGGAGAAAGATCCCTTGGTCCGCGAGGCGCTCGACGCCGCGCTGGCGGGGGCATAGGTCCATATCGTGGTTCGTGACGCAGACAGCGTTTCGCTCACCATGGAGGAGTTTCGGCTCCTTAGGGACCTGATTTACGAGCATTGCGGCATCTTCTTTCAGGACGACAGCAAGTACTTGGTACACAGGCGGCTGGCTCCTCGACTCGAAGCGCTTTCCCTGCCCAACTTTTCGGACTACTACCGCTTTCTGCGATACGACCCCGACCGGCGTGCCGAGTTCGAGGAGATCGTCGAGCGGGTCACCACCAACGAGACGTACTTCTTCCGTGAGATGTACCAGCTCGAGGCTCTCCGAGACGAGATCTTCCCAGAGCTCCAAGAACGGCAGCCTCGCGGAAGACGAATGACCATTTGGTCTGCAGGTTGCTCCACGGGGGAAGAGGCATACACGATTGCGATCCTCGTGCTCGAGAGCGGGCGGTTCCGTGACTGGGACGTGCGGGTATTCGGTTCAGACATCTCTCGTCGCGTCCTCTCCATCGCGCGCAAGGGGATGTACGGGCGAAGCTCCTTCCGTTCGACGGATGAGCGGTATCTTCGCCGTTACTTCCGCGAGATCGACGGAAAGTATCATGTTCGGGAGGAGGTCAAGGCGCTGACCTCCTTCGGACAGCTCAACCTCCTCGACGAAGAGATGCTGTCCATCGTCGGCGACGTGGACGTCATCCTCTGTCGGAACGTGCTGATCTACTTCGATCTCGAAGCGCGGAAGCGGACGATCGGGGCTTTTTACCGGAAGCTGCTCAAGGGAGGGTACTTGCTCCTCGGGCATTCGGAATCCTTGCTCAATATCTCGACCGCGTTCGAGCTCGTGCACCTGAAGCGGGACATGGTGTACCGAAAGCCGCTCGTCATGGCGCCCGCGTCCAAGGACACCCAGGCGCCGTCGGCGCCCCGGAGCGCAACTCGCTTTCCGACCGAGCCCGGATGGAAAACCAATGATGCGCCAAAGGCTGGGCCCCGCGTGGACAAGACGGGCGGCGGAAGCGAACCTGCGCCAGACAAGCGCGCGTCCAGCGCGTGGGGAAACAGCCAAAATAGCGTGGCGGCAGAAGGAAGGCAGTCCGAAGGCCGCTCGACCCTGGACCGATCGTCTGACAGGCTGGGGGATCGCCTGGACCGCACGGGGGAGCGCCGCGGCGCCGCCGAGCGGCCTTTGGAGCGCGATCCGCGCGTGCTGGGCCAATCTGCGATTCCTTCCGGGGTTTCTCCCAAGGCGAATGACTCTTCCGATGGCGACGACCTAAAGCTTGACCCGCCCCAGCCGTCCAGGATGGGGCGTCTCTTGCCGCGAGGCGCGAAGGATTCATGAGCGATTTTGGGGACGTCAAGGTTCTCGTGATCGACGACTCGGCGTTCAACCGCCAGACCATCACCTCTATCCTCGAGAGCATCCCGGGTATTCGCGTGGTCGCCCGCGCCGGGGATGGCGACGAAGGACTGAAACAGGTGTTCGCCCTGGCGCCGGACGTCATCACGCTCGACCTGGAGATGCCCAAGATGGACGGCTTCACCTTCTTGCGGATCCTAATGAATCGCAGGCCGACGCCCGTCATCGTCATCTCGAGCTACAGCCGCAAGGAAAACGTCTTCAAGGCGCTCGAGCTGGGAGCGCTCGACTTCATTGCCAAGCCCACTCAGAAGATCTCCACGGAGCTCCGCGAAATCGAGAGGGAGCTCGTCGAACGCGTCAAGCTCCTCGCCAAGCTCCGCCCGGTGACACTGGGAGAGCCGATGCGTCAGGCGGTTGTCTCGCCCGATCCCTTGGAGCCCGCTCCCGTGCTCACGCCGGCCGTGCGCTTGATTGCCATCGGCGCGTCGACGGGCGGCCCCCCCGCGCTGCAGCAGATTTTCACGTCGCTGGACGCCAGGCTTCCAGTCGCCATTGTCGTGGCGCAGCACATGCCCGCCAAGTTTACCGGCGCGTTTGCCGAGCGCCTGGACCGCGCCTCCGCGTTCGAGGTACGGGAGGCGAAGCATGGGGATGTCTTGCGCAACGGGCTTGCCCTGATCGCCCCGGGCTCGGGAATCATGACCCTCGTCCGGGCCGAGGGTGGGACGATCCGGGTGAAGATTGACCAACCTACATCCGAGGATCGGTTCGTGCCGTCGATTGACAAGCTCTTCGAGAGCGCCGCCGACATGGCGGGGGCAGATCTCCTCGGCGTGGTGCTCACGGGAATGGGAGGCGATGGCGCGCGGGGAGTGCGGGCCATCAAGGCCGCTGGGGGAACATCCATCGCCGAGGCCGCCGACACGGCGGTCATTTTCGGAATGCCCGAGGAAGCGATCAAGACCGGCGCGGTAAGCGAAATCCTGCCTCTGGGCCAGATCCCGCAGGCCATCATGCGCTGGGGAGGCCGGCGGTAGCCGGCATGGCGGTGGCGCGCCCCGGCGTGGGCGGTGGCAGAGGCCCGACTCCAAGGCGTCTCGCCGCGCGAAGACCTTGTTCTCGGTTCCCAAACGCGTGTAAGATCACTACGGTGAGGGCCTTGCATGTCAGATAGCCATGGCAGCGGTGGGGACGACCACGACCTTGTGGCCAAGAAGAAGGAGTTCCTAGAAGCCTTCTTCAAGAAAGGGATCGAGTTCACGGAAGAGCTCCTCCGGGAAAACGAGAAGCTCAGGTACCGAGTCGTGCAGCTGGAAGAGCAGCTCGCGACCACGTCGCGTTCTATCCCAACCCAGGCCACGCTGAAAGAACTTGTCGAAAAGATCCACGCCCTGGAAATCGAGCGCGATCAAATGCTCGAGCGATTTGCCCTAGTAGAGAGGGAGAACCGCGAGTACACCACGCGCTTCGTCGAAATCGAGAAGGAAAACAACAACCTGGCGAGCCTGTACGTCGCGGTGTATCAGCTCCACTCGACCTTCGAGATGCGCGAGGTCTTGCAGATCGTGGTGGAGATCCTCCTCAACTTCGTCGGTGCGAAGCGATTTGCGCTGTTCTTGATTGACGAGAAGGCGAGGGCCCTGCGCGCCATTGCGGCCGAGGGCTTCCCGCGGGGCGAGGTCCCGACCCCTCCTCTCGGACAGGGGATCATAGGGCGGGTCGGCGAGACAGGGGTGTCCCACGTGGGGGTCATAAGGCCAGGGGTGCGGGGCGAGGCAGAACCAGTCATCTGCGTGCCGCTCACGATCAAGGGGCGAGGAGTGGTGGGTGCCGTCGCCGTGTGGGAATTCCTCGCTCAGAAGACCGAGCTCTTGGACGTGGACCACGAGCTCTTCAACCTCCTTGGTGCGCACGTGGGCAGCGCTCTCGAAGCGGCCCGGCTCGCATCCGAGGCGGGAAACACCCCTCGGCTCCACTTCTCGGCGCTCGAGGGACTAATTACCTAGTGCTTGGCGCATGCGTTAGGCGAGGGATCCATGCAAGCACCCACGGCACTCGTCGTTGAAGACAGCCCCACGATGCGCCAGCTCATCGTGTTTGCGCTCAAGCGCATCAAGAACATATCCATCGTCGAGGCCGATGACGGAGTGGATGCGCTCAAGAAGTTGGCGACGGGCATGAAACCGGACATCATCCTCACCGACATCAACATGCCGATCATGGACGGTCTCAAGCTGGTCGCCCGGGTTCGCGGCGACGAGCACCTCAAGCGGATCCCAATCATCATCATTAGCACCGAGGGAGGACAGGAAGACCGCCAGCGCGCCTTGGCGCTCGGCGCAAACGCCTACATCACCAAGCCCATCCAGGCTCCACAAGTCATCGCCAAGGTGAAGGAGCTCCTAGGTATCCTGTGAGCTCGCGCCACGAATCCCTGTCCCTAGACGACGCGCTCGATCGTTTCCTTGATCACCTGAAGGTCGAGAGGAACCTGGCCCCAAATAGCCTGGAGGCATACGCGCGGGACTTGCGTCAGCTCGCCACGCATCTATGCGAGAGAAATGTGGCCAGCGCGCATGCGGTGACGCCAAGCCACGTGGCGTCGTTCCTAAAGGAGCGGGCCAACGCGGGGATTTCGAGCCGTAGCCGAGCGCGCGCGCTTTCAGCGGTGCGCGGCCTGTTCCGGTTCCTCGTGGGAGAAAGGCTCGTCGAGGCCGACCCCACGTCCTCCTTGGAGAACCCGAGAATCGCTCGCCGCCTTCCCGTCGTGCTCACCCTTGACGATGTGGACCGCCTGCTTGCTGCTCCAGACCGAACCACCCCTCGCGGCCTTCGGGACGCCGCCATGATTGAGACCATGTACTCGACGGGGCTTCGCGTGTCGGAGCTCGTCAAGCTGCGACTTGACGACATCGACCAAGCGGTGGGGGTCGTTCGGGCGATGGGCAAGGGGCGGAAGCAGCGATTGGTTCCGATGGGCGACAGGGCGCGCGACCATCTCGCCGTCTATCTTTCGGAGGCAAGGGATTCGTTCATGCGAAGACCCCAGGAACGGGCGCTGTTCGTCACCCGCCTCGGGCGGCCGATGACACGCCAAGGTTTCTGGAAACTGCTCGTCGGGTACGCGAGGACGGCGGGCATTCGTTCCAATCTATCGCCGCACACGCTGAGGCATTCGTTCGCCACCCACCTCATCGAGCGGGGCGCAGACCTGCGGGCAGTCCAATCCATGCTCGGCCACGCAGACGTGTCCACCACGCAGATCTACACCCACGTGTCGCGGGTGCATCTCATCGAGATGTACCGACGACACCACCCGCGAGCGTAATGTCGTAAGAATAATAAGGGCGCGGAACTACGGCCCGCAGATCCCGCACGTCTTGGGGATTTCGCCGACGACGCCTTGCACGAACTCGCGCATGCTGAGCATCTCGTCGTCGGTCATCGAGTCGCCCTTGCCAATCCACGACGTGCCGTCCTGCTTGAGAACCTCACCATGGAAGACGTCCCACTTGGCGCCTTCAATGAGACCGCGCTTTTCGGCCACTTCCGCCCGCACGGGCGCCTGGACCATGCTCCCATAGCCACCGAGCTTGACAATCCCGTCGCCAATCGAGCCCATGTGAGACTGCGACGTCCACTTCGCCTCCTTGACTGCCTTGACGCGTTCCGCGTAGTAGGCCCCCCATTGCCAAACGCCGCTGGTGAGCACGGTGTCGGGGGCGAAGGAGAGCATGTCCGACTGGTACCCGACCGCCTTGGCACCACGCGCCTTGGCCGCGAGGACGACCGCCGTGCTGTCAGTCGTCTGCAGAACGACGTCGACGCCAAGGTCCAAGAGCTCGTTGGTCAGCTTCTCTTCACTCGGCGGGTCGTACCAGCTGTTGAGCCACTTGACGTGTACTTCAACCTTGGGGTTAACCGAGCGAGCTCCCAGGGTGAAGGCGTTGATATGGCGAATGACCTCGGAGATCGGCCAAGCCGCGGGAACGCCGATCTTGTTGGACGTGGTGGCACGCCCTGCGACCATTCCGGCGAGATAGAGGACCTGATACATCCGGCCGAAGTAGTTGCTCAGGTTGGTCGCCGTCTTAAACCCCGAGCAATGCTCGAAATAGGCCTTGGGGTTCTTTCCAGCCGCTGAGGTCGTGGCGTCCATGTAGCCGAAGCTCGTCGTGAAGACGATGTCGGCCCCCTTGTCAACCAAGCCCTGAATGGCGGGCTCGGCGTTGTCCTCGGACACGTTCTCGACGTACATCGTTTCGACATCGGCGACATTGGCAATGACGTTAAGGCGCCCCTGGTTGTGCTCGTACGACCACCCGTGGTCCCCGATAGGGCCGACGTACACCCAAGCCGCCTTTACGGTCTCGTCGGTCGGCTTGTCGTTTCCGTCCGACGAGCAGGCCGCCGCGCTGAAGACGAGAAGTGATGCAACTCCCCATAGCACCGAGCGCATAAGAACGTTTAGCCCAGTCATTGCCCCCCTCCGGTTATTCAACTTGTCCGTGGATACGGTCACTGGCGACGTGCCAGTACCCGACCTTGGCTTCTTCGAGATCACCGCGCTCGTCCAGGTCTACAGGCCCGGAAGCCCCGCGGTAGTCGACATCTTCCCCGTCCTGAACCAGGCGCAGCGCGGTGTCGAGCTCGTTCCACGTCACAACGGTCCCGGTGGGGCGGGAGATGCCGCGAACCTTGTCCCGCACGTAGTTGCCGGGCGGGACCTTGCCATCTTGGCCGGTCGCCGCTGCAATGGACAAGACCACGAGGGCCGCGGCATCGTAATAAAAGAACGCCTGGTCGAGAGGAACATCTCCGAGCCAGCGTGCCCGGAAGGCCTCTTCGAATTTCTCCGAGTCCGCCGGAAGGGTGGGCGCGACCCCAATGGCTCCTTCGAGAGCACCTGGGGGCGCGTTGTCAACAAACACGCTCGCCTTGAGAGCGTGGCCGAGGAACCAGCGCTCGGCGCCGCCGAGGATCGTCCATTCCTGCACGATGGATGCGGCCGCCCTAGGGTACGCGACGAGAATGACGGCTTCGGGCTTGCCCGACTTCGCGGCGAGGACCACGCCCCCGTGGGACGAATCTTCTGGCTGGAACGACGCGAGACCTGTCACTTCGACGCCGGCCTTGGGAAGCTGAAACTGGAGCACCCCAGACATTCCGGTTCCGTACTCGCTGCTGACGTACAGAATCGCAGCCCGCTTGACTCCATCGGAAGAAATCCTCTCCACGAGTGCGCTCGCGTAGGTACCTGCCGAAGGGCAGGTTCTGAACCAGTAGCCGTTGTCGTCAACGGTGGAGAAGATCGACGAGGTGACCCCGCCCGAAATTTGAACAACCTGCTGGTCGCGGACCATGGGGACCATCTGCGCCGCCAAGTCCTCGTCCTCAGGACCAATGATGGCGACCACCTTCTCCTCATGGACGAGCTCTCTGGCAGCCGCCAAGCCCCGGTTGAGATCAGAGTGGGTGTCCTTGGCGACCAAGCGCACCCTCCGCCCCCGAATCCCGCCGGCGGCGTTGATTCGCTCCGTCACCATGATGAGGGCGCGCTCGATGTTGGTTCCGGTCGCCGCAGCGTCGCCAGTGAACGGGAGCAGCGCGCCGATTCGTATGTCGTCGTTTTCGCCCCGGCCACCTTCGTCGGGGAAGATGCATCCCACAGCGCACAAGGCGACCACTCCGGACGTGCCTCTCAGCCTGCGCATGCCCATGCTCACAGCTCCTGCCGCGCCTGAAGCATGACCAGGCGAGGCGCTCGCGGGTAATCGATGCCGGAAAACCCCGGGTCGGGAGTAACGCTCCCGAGGAGGTTGCGCCCGATGAGCGTCAAGACGGTCTGCTTCTTGGGGAACAGCTCCAGGCCCACCGTCGAGATCGTCTGATCGAGGAGAATGACCGAGTCGAGCTCGTAGGGGGCGCCATTTTCGAGGATGTTGGTGTCGCTCGCCCGGCGCGGCGCTGCGTACGTCAGCTCAAGCCCGACCCGAACGGGCAGCTTCGGCACGATGGCTTGGAGGCCCCCCTGAACGATGACGGGGGGGTAGACCTCGTTGGCTTCCCCTACGAGATCCGACCGATACCCTTCTTCTCCGAGGTCTCGAGCCGCGAGGAGCACCCCGACATTGAGGTATCCCCAAAGCTTTTCTTCATAGTTCCCGACCAGCTGGCTTTCCCAAGAAAGGCCATGAACCTCGGATACATTGCGGGCGACACGGTTGATTCCCTGGAGCGTGAACTCTGCCTTGTTGACCACCAAGTTGTAGGCAAGGCCAGTGCTCGCCGAGAAGGCGTCGACCGGGCGATAGGTCACTTGACTCTCTATCGTGTGGACCCGCTGCGGCTTGAGCTCGCGGTTGCCGATGATGTCCCCAGGCGTGAAGGGGACCCCATAGAGGAGCAAGGGGGACGGGGCCTTGAACGCGCTGCCGTAGAGGAGCTTGACGTACAGGTGATCCTTGGGCTCGACTACCACGGCTGCTCGGCCGCTTACCTGATGCCCGTAGATGTTGTGGTAGTCGTAACGCAGTCCACCGGTCACTGCGATCTTCAAATCCGGCGGGGTCCAGACCGCCTGGGCGACAGTGCCCGGGTTGACCAGAGTGAGCGAACCTTGCCGCGTGGACGTGGTCTCCCGGATATCACCGGCCCCGAGACCACCCGACGCCATCTTGAGGATATGCAGGTTGGACGGGAGCTGTTCCTCGTCGAGAATGAGCTGCATGCCACCGAGCAGGGTGAGGCTCTCCGAGGTACGCCACCGCCCTTCCGCTTGCAGATCAAGCCCCATGTAGCCGAAATCCCGCTTTACGTAGTAGACCTCGCTCCCCACGTCGATGCGGTCGCGGTCCGTGGGCCGGCCCTTGAACGCCATGGCGTTGAGGGTGAAGTCCACGTCATCGCCCACCGCTAGCTGAGCCCCGACATCGACAAAGCCTTGAACCAGGGAGATCCGGTTTTCGCTGGAACGACCTGCGTCGTCGAGCCCATTGGCAAGCTGGGTCCACTCGGCGAATTCCGCCCCCCTGTCCATGGCCGAGATGTGGCCGGTGAGGGTCACGCGGTTCCGCTTGTCCAGGTGGTACGTGAGCTTGATAAGCCCCACCCCCCCGTTGAGCGTGAGCCCGGACGCCACTGGGTCATCCGAGCTGTACTCGGGCAAGTTGGGCGCTGGGGAGGATGCAGGGAGCCGGATTCCCGAGCGATCCTCGGTGCCCGCGCGCGAAGACACGAGGATCTCGAAGTCGCCCCGCCGTACTCCGACCGCGACGTCGTGGCCTCCTCCAAGATGGTCCCCCGAATACCCGGCTTCCGCCGACATCTCGGCGCCTGCGAGCTTCTCCGCCTGGCGGGTGACAATGTTCACGACCCCCAGGAAGGCGTCCGCACCGTACAGGGCCGAAGCAGGACCGCGGATGATTTCAATGCGTTCGACCGCAGTCAAAGGGACCAGTTCGGGTCCTAGCCAGTTCCCCGACGTGGATCGGAACGCCACGGGGCGGCCGTCGATCAATACCTTGATGAGCCCGCTTTCCGCGCGGAGACCACCGGAGACGCCCCTGACCGACGTGTTGGGGAGAGCGTGGTCATCTATAATGTAGAACCCCACCGCGTGGCTGAGCACTTCGGCCACCGAACGATAGCCCCAGCGCTGGATGTCCGCCCGGGTGACGACGCTAACGATGGCGGGGGCCTCTTCCTTTTTCTGCGCGGTCTTCGTCGCCGACACCACGACGTTGCCGGCGAGTAGGTCCTCCATGGAGATATCCGAAATATCCCCAAGATGAACCGCAGCCGAGGGATCGCCCAGAGCGGGTCGTATCCCGACGGAAAGGCATAGCAGGTTAATGATGACTAGGCGCAAAGACCGCATCAACCCTCCCCACCCTTGCACCCACGGCGCAAACACAAGCCGGACGCGCAACATATTAGCCGTTTCCTCGGGGTTTTCGCAACCACCATTCTTGGGGCGAGGAAAGGGAGGCAGCTTGGGTCACGCAATTGCACGGCGAGGCTTATTCCGCCATACTCCTTCGCTCTCTGTCAGGACATGCCCATGGACCAACTCGATCCCCGCCAGATCGTCGTGCAGATGATCATCCTCGTCCTATCGATCGCCGTGCACGAGTTCGGTCATGCGTTCGTCGCGGACAAGCTCGGGGACAGGACGCCACGGCTGCAGGGTCGGGTCACGCTCAATCCCCTCGTGCACGCTGATCCCCTCGGAACGCTTCTCATTCCCGCCATGTTGATGATTACCGGCAGCAAGATCGGGTTTGGTTGGGGGCGACCAGTCATCGTGAATCCACTGGCCTTCACGCGAAAGCTGCGGATGAAGACGGCCCACCTCCTGGTGGCCGCGGCCGGGCCGGCGATGAACATCCTGTTCGGAACGCTCATTGCGGTTATCCTGGTCGTGCTCCTTCGCACCGGAGTTCTGGGAGTCAAGCAGTTCGAGTTGATTCGGGCCATTCACGGGGCCATTCACCTCAACTTCATCCTTGCTTTCTTCAACCTCATTCCAGCCCCGCCGCTCGATGGGGGAACCGTTCTAGCCGGGCTCCTTCCCGACCGATTTCGAAGGGCATACGAGGAGTACGCCAGGTACGGGATCTTCGTCTTGATGGCGTTCATGCTCATTCCGGGACTTGGGGTTCTTTATCGGTACCCGGCAATGCGCACGTACGAGGCGGTGCTGGGGGTCTTGGGAATCTATTGAGTTCTTGGTGAGTTCTTGGTGAGTTCTTGGTGAGTTCTTGGTGAGTTCTTGGTGAGTTCTTGGTGAGTTTTTGGAGTCTTAGGAGCCTTGGGAGCTTGGGGCGCCGGTGAGCTTGCTGACGGACTATAAGGTGGAGATCGAGGTGTTCGAGGGTCCCCTCGATCTCCTCCTTCATCTCGTGAAGAAGCACGAGCTGAACGTGTTGGAGATTCCCGTCGCCTTCGTTACGGAGAAGTACCTGGAATACCTGGAGCTCATGCGCCAGCTCAACCTGGAGATTGCGGGCGAGTACCTCCTCATGGCTGCCACTTTGGCGCACCTGAAGTCTAGGGAGCTCCTGCCGAGCTCAGCCGATCCACTGGGCGAGGATGGGGACACGAGCGACGAGGACACCGACCCGCGGGAGGAGCTGATCCGTCGCCTCCTCGAGTACCAGAAGTACAAGGGGGCGGCGGCAAGCCTTGGGGATCGCCCGGTCGTCGGGCGAAACGTCTTTACCCGTGGTGCGCCTGTCGGCGATGCACTTTTCCTGCCGGAAGCGGCCGAGAGCGCCGAGGCACCCCTCATGGCCGTGCCAGTCATCCAGCTCCTCGAGGCCTTGTCGCAAGTCCTCGCCAAGGCCAGGGTCAAGCTTACCCACGAAGTCATCGTCGAGCGGTTGTCCATCACGGACCGCATCAACGAGCTCGTGGATCGGCTGGAGGTAGAGGGTAGCTTTTCCTTCCAGTCTTGTTTTTCCTTTCTCGATTCTGAAGAAGAAATGGGGGAAGCGCAGCTCAAGCACCACGTGGTGATTACGTTCTTGGCCATCCTCGAGATGGCCAAGCTCAAGCTCATTCGAATCTCCCAGCCCGAAGACAAGGCTGACATCTACCTCTCGCGTGCCGTCCCGGACGTCAAAGCGCGCGCGAGCAGCGGAAATCTTTCAGGAGTGGAACGTGGAGGGGACTAACGAAAATCTTCCGCGTGCGGAGGAATCCGTGAGCGAGAAACGCGAAGCGCCTCAAAGTGAGCCGCTGGCCGAGGTTCAGGCCCATGCGATCCCAGAGATCACGCCTCCGAGCGACGACGAGGCCTCTGCCGTGCTCGATGCTGCGGAGGGTGACGCGGCTTTGGACACCTTGGTGGACCAAGCGCCCGCGGTAGGGGAGGGGCACGAGGCGCCGGAGCGACTCAAGTCGATCATCGAGAGCCTGCTCTTTGCGTCGGAGAAACCCCTCTCCGCAAGGCGTCTCCAAGAGCTTTCCGGCGAGCGCGATGCGGAGAAGGTCTCCGCGGCGATCGAGTGGCTCCGCGCCGACTATGCGGACCGAGGGGTAGTGTTGCATGAGGTCGCAGGGGGCTTTCAATTCCGCACGAGCCCCATGAACGCCTTCTGGGTACAGCAGTTGATGCAGGGGAAGCCGGTGCGCTTGTCCCGGGCGCAGCTCGAGGCATTGGCCATCGTGGCGTACAGGCAGCCCATTACCCGCGCCGAGATTGAGGAAATCCGCGGCGTGGACTCAGGGGGGGCGCTCAAGACCCTTCTCGATCGAGGGCTCGTTCGGGTCATCGGCAAGAAGGAAGAGCCTGGCCGTCCGTTGCTTTACGGAACGACAAGGGACTTCTTGGAGTTCTTCCAACTCAAGGATCTCCGGGAGCTTCCCACGCTGCGCGAGTTCCACGAGCTTTCGGCCGAGAGCATGGAAAAGGTCCGGCAGCTCGATGAGACCCGGCTCAAAGACAAGACAGCGAGCGACAGCCTGCCTGGCGGATCAGAGCCGTCAGACGACACGGCTCCCATCACATGAAGAGTCACATGCCCCAAGTGCGCCTGCAAAAATTCCTGTCCGAGGCTGGCGTGGCCGCAAGGCGCAAGGCCGAGGTACTCATTACCGAAGGGCGGGTCACGGTCAACAACCGTGTCACCAAGACCCTTGGGACCAAGGTAGATCCCGCGCGCGATGCGGTCCGCGTCGATGGTCGGGTCGTGGTACCGCACGAAAAAGTGTACCTGGTCTTGAACAAGCCCAAGGGATACATCACGTCCGTAGATGATCCGCAGGGGCGCAAGACGGTCATGGAGCTCTTGCGAGGCGTAGCCGTGAAAGTGGCCCCCGTGGGGCGCCTGGACTACTACACCGAGGGCGTCTTGCTCTTCACCAATGACGGTGACCTGGCGGCGGGCCTCCTCGCGCCGAGGAGCAATGTGGAAAAAATCTACCACGCCAAGTTCAGGGGGCAGGTGTCCCAGACCGACGTCGAGAAGCTCCGACGAGGAGTTCGCTTGGATAACGGGCGCAAGACCAGGCCGGCAAAGGTCGACATCATCAAGCGTACCGACAAGCACACGTGGCTCGTCATCACCCTCACCGAAGGGCAGTCCCGGCAAATCCATCGCATGGCTGAGGCGCTGGGGCACGTCATCCTCAAGCTGGCGCGCGTCTCGTTCGCCGGGCTCCCCTACTTTGGCTTGCGGGTGGGCGAGTACCGACACCTCACCTCCAGCGAGGTCGCCCACCTTCGATCACTTGCTGGGCTGGCTCCTTCGCGTTGACACCAAGCAGGCTCCCCTTTAACGTCTGGCACCTCATGGAACTTCGTGCGTTCACGTACCTAGATGTCCTTCAGCCCCAGCTTACGTCCTTCTTGCAGACCGTGTCGCAGGGGTTCATGCCTCTCGAAGGGCAGGCATCCTTGTTTCTCGAGATCGCCCCGGGTATCGCGATCAACCAACTCACCGACGCGGCGCTCAAGCAGACCCGAGTGCAGCCGGGAATGCAGATCGTGGAGCGTGCCTACGGATTGCTCGAGCTCCACCACTTTGACCAGGGTGAGGTCCGCGCTGCAGGACAAGCCATCCTGGACCGACTCGGGGTGCGGATCGAAGATCGACTTGCGCCTCGGATCGTGTCGCAGCAGACCATCACGGGGGTCGATGGCCACCAGGCGCAGCTCATCAACCGCATGCGCCACGGGCAAATGATCAATCAGGGAGAGACGCTCTACCTCCTCGAGGTATTTCCAGCCGCGTACGCGGCGATCTGCGCCAACGAGGCGGAGAAGGCCTCGCCGGTGAACCTCCTCGAGGTGGTCACGTTTGGTGCGTTCGGCCGTCTCTGGCTCGGAGGGTACGAGGCGGAGATCGCCGAAGCCGCGGCCGCCATTGAGCGCGCCATCAGCGGAATCTCGGGGCGCGCGAGCCGCGGGTAGCACTCCGCCCGCGCCGCGCTATAAAAGACCAGGCTCAGGAAAACCGCGATGCAACCGAGCATTCACGAAATCGACGCCCAGATTGCCCGCCGCTTGCTGGAGCTAGCCCTTTCCGGGGGAGGTGACTACGCAGACCTCTACTTCGAGTACCGTTCGGGCGCGGACTACGTCCTCGAGGAGCAGCGCATCAAGGCCGTGGGCCGCGGCATCTCGGTGGGGGTCGGCGTGCGCGTTCTTCGAGGGGACGCTACCGGTTATGCGTACAGCGAGGACTTGTCCTGGGACAGGATGGCAAGCGCAGCGCGGACCGCGGCCAAGATCGCGTCCGGCGGCGGGGCACCCGAACCCGTGAACGTGACGCCGGTCGCCGTGCCGGACTTCTACCCGGTGGCGGCGCCTTCGCTGCTTTCGGCCCCAGAGGGCAAGCTCCGCCTGCTCCAGCGAGCGGACGCTCAAGCCCGAGGTCATGACAAGCGGATCGTCAAGGTCGAGGCATCCCTCGTCGAGGAAACCAAGGAGATCTTGGTCGTCACGTCGGATGGCAGGATGGTCAGGGATCGCCAGCCGCTCATCCGTTTTGGCGTGCGCGCGGTAGCCGAGAGTGGGGACAAGCGCCAGTCCGGCTCGTCAGGTGGCGGTGGGCGCTTGGGCCTGGAATACTTCGACGATGCGCGCCACTCGCCGGAGGCCCATGGCGCGGAAGCGGCGCGGATCGCCATTGCCATGCTCGACGCCCGCGACGCCCCGGCAGGTGAAATGGAAGTGGTCCTTGGCCCGGCCGACTCGGGCATCCTCCTGCACGAAGCCATCGGCCATGGGCTCGAGGCCGACTTCAATCGCAAGAAGACCTCCAACTATTCTGACCGCATCGGGGAGCGCGTCGCGTCAAGCCTATGCACGGTGGTGGACGATGGGACGGTCGGCCACTCGCGTGGTTCGATCAATGTCGACGATGAAGGGAACGTGGGTCAGCGAAACGTGCTCATCGAAGGGGGCATCCTCCGCGGTTACATGCACGACCGCATTAGCGCTCGCCATTTCGCTATCTCCCCGTCGGGGAACGGGCGGCGGCAGTCCTTTCGGCACGTCCCGCTCCCGCGCATGACCAACACGTGCCTCGAGCCTGGGCCGCACTCCGCCGACGAGATCGTCGCGTCAGTTACGCACGGTGTCCTTGCCAAGAGGTTTTCCGGCGGCCAGGTGAACATCTCGAACGGGGATTTCGTGTTCTCGCTGACCGAGGGCTACCTCATCGAAAACGGCAAGGTCACCGCGCCTCTCAAGGGGGTCAACCTCATCGGAAATGGGCCTGATGTTCTCACGAAGGTCTCGATGGTCGGGAACGACTTCGAGCTCTCCGACGGGATCTGGACCTGTGGGAAGGACGGCCAGTCAGTCCCGGTCGGCGTGGGAACCCCCACCGTGAAGATCGAGCGAATCACCGTAGGTGGCACCAAGGTGGCGTAGCCGCGGCCGCAAGCGGCACATCGGACATCGGCAAGCACATGAAACAGGAAATCGTCGACGAGCTCGTAAACATTGCTGCCCGCACGGCGCACCTCGCCACGAAATCCGGCGCCGACGGTGCCGAAGTCCTCGTGCGTGACGGCGCCGAGCTTTCGGTCAAGGTTCGTCTCGGGGAGCCCGAGCTCGTCAAAGAGGCAGGGAGTCGGGCTCTGGGGCTGCGGGTTTTCGTGGACAGGCGCGCGGCGAACACTTATACGTCGGACCTGAGCCCGGAGGCCCTGGAGCGTTTCGTCGAGGACAGCGTGGCCCTGGCGCGACTTGCAGAGCCAGACGAGCTGCACTTGCTCCCGGATGTCGCGGACTATGCCAAGGAATTTCCCGACCTGGAGCTTTGGGACGAAAGCGTGGTTTCGCTCGACGCTGGCTGGGCCCTAGGCATGGCGTGCCGCGGCGAGGCAGCGGCACGAAAGGCCGATCCCCGCGTGACCAACTCGGATGGAGCCGCGGTGAGTCGCTCCATGGGGACGGTGGCGCTCGCAAGCAGCGCCGGGTTTGCCGCGGGCTATCGCGGGACGCACGTGTCCTTGCTCGTCGAGCCCATCTGTGACGACGCGAATGGGAAGAAGCGCAGCGGCTACCACTACTCGTCTTCACGCTTTCTTGGCGGGCTCGAGGACGCCGAAGCGATCGGCCTAGAAGCTGCCCGGCGTACGATCGCCAAGCTGGGTTCTCGCAAGGTTGAGACTTGCGAGGTTCCGGTAATCTTCGATCGCGAGGCCGCCAAGGGACTCCTTAGCGAGTTCCTCGGGGTCATCACCGGCTCGGCGTTCTATCGCAAGTCGTCGTTCCTGATTGGCCGCGAAGGGAGTCAGGTGGCTTCACCTCTCATCACGATTGTCGACGACCCCCTCGTCAAGCGAGGCCCTGGCTCGCGGCCGTTCGACGGCGATGGCCTCGCATCCCGCCTGAATACAGTGGTCGAGCGAGGCGTTCTCAAGACCATCCTGTGCGACACGTACAGCGCGCGCAAGCTCGGGCGCGCCTCAACCGGTTCGGCTGGGCGAGGCATCGGTGGATCGCCAGGCCCGTCGGCGAGCAATTTCATCCTGAAACCTGGTTCCCACAAGCCGAGCGAGCTCGTCGGCACGGTCGAGCGGGGGCTCTACGTGACCGAGATGATGGGCTTTGGGTTCAACCCGGTGACCGGTGATTTCTCTCGGGGCGCTGGCGGCTTCTGGATCGAAAAAGGGGAGCGCGTGTTCCCCGTGAGCGAAGTGACGATCTCGGCGAATTTCCTGGACCTTTGGGGGCGCGTCGATGCCGTTGGCGAGGACTTGGACTTCCGAAGCTCACTCGCGGCCCCGACGATTCGAGTCTCCGGCATGACCGTCGCGGGTCGTTAGTTCGTGTCCCAAGCCGATCGGAGAAAGTGGGACGGGCGCTACCGCGAGACTGGTGGACCGGAGTTCCCACCGCACGAGTTCGTCCTCAGAGCGGAACCGGTCCTCCCCACGCGTGGCTGCGCCTTTGACGTGGCGGGCGGCGTCGGAAACCACGCCCTCTGGCTTGCCCGTCGCGGGCTCGACGTGACCTTGGCCGATATCTCACAGGTCGCGCTGGACATCGCCAGGGAGCGAGCGTTCGCCCATGGCCTTGCTCTAAAGCTCGTGGAGCTGGACTTCGACGTCGATCCGCTTCCTCAGGGGACGTGGGACGTGATCCTCTGTTCCTACTTCTTGGACCGCGCCTTGTATCGGACGTTCGCTCCCGCGCTCTCGGCAAGCGGGCTCTTGCTCATCATGCACCCCACCGTGAAGACCCTCGAGCGGAGTCCGAAGCCCTCGAGGGAGCATCTCTTGAACGACGGAGAGCTCCTCGAGCTCGTCGGGGACCTGGACGTCCTCGACTACGAAGAGGGCTGGAGGGGGCAATCACGCCACGAGGCCCGGCTCCTTGGACGAAGGCGCGCTGGACTCACCTCGTGACGCGCTTATCTCCGTGGGCATGACACGCGGATGGCTGGTCGTTGTGGGTATTCTCGCGCTCGCAGGTCTCTCGTGCCGCGCGGGTCAGCCGGTCTATGAAGACCCGCGGAAGCCTCGTCATGCACCGGAAGCACATCCCGCGCCTTCAGAGCCTTCGTCCCACGAGCTAAGAGGGCTCGAGCGCCCGCTTCAGCCCGCAGGAAAGGGCGATGCAGGGGTCGGGCCTTGAACGCCGGGATGGGACGACGGCTACCTCGGGCTTTCGGACGCGGGTGCTCCTACTCAGGCGGTTCAGGGAATAGCGGCCGCAGCTTCTCCAACACGCTGGCGTGCAGGAATCCGTTGGACGCCACGAGCCCCCGGAGATTGCGCAAGTCCTCTTGGTCGTACCGGAGCGGGTGACCCCAGAGATCGGTGATCTTCCCCCCTGCCTCCTCGAGAATTGCCTCGGGAGCGCAGGTGTCCCAGGCCTTGGACTTGGAGGATGGATTGACGTACAGGTCGCGCTCCGCGAGCGCGATGAGCCCTAGCTTGAGCCCGACGGACCCGATGTTGAGCTCGCTGGAAATCCCGAGGGCGCCCTTGATTTCGTCGATCTTACCGGTCCTGTGCGACTTGGAGGCGACCAGCCGGATCTCCGCCAGGTCGGAGACCGTCGAGCAGTGGAGGACGCGCTCGCCATCGGGGGATCGCAGGCGCGCGCCGACGCCAGGCGCGGCGAAGAACAGGCGTGACCCGATGGGCTGGTAGACGACTCCAAGTCGTGGGCGACCACCAACGACAAGCCCGATCATGACGGCGAACCCATCGTGCCCACGAATGAAATCTCGCGTGCCATCGAGAGGGTCCACGAACCACACCCGAACCCCTGGCATAAGGCGAGCCGGATCGTCGGGGGCTTCTTCGGAGATCATGATATCGCCGGGAAACTCCCGGTGCAGCCCGTCCAGGATGAGCTCCGAGGCCTCGCGGTCCGCCCGAGTGACCGGCTCATCCCCGGCCTTGCGGTCGACGGCCACGTCTTTGCCGTGATAGCCAAGAATGTGCGCTCCGGCGTGGACCGCGAGGTCACTCGCAGTTGCGAGCTCTCGACTAAAGGACTCCATGGATTTTCCGTTTCTCCCTCTCCGGCGAGGCTTTGCAGGTCGATGCGCGGACTTTCCGCCACGACGCACGCATGAGCGCACGCTAGCACGGTGGGGGTGACCTGTGCCACGCTCCGGGGGTTTCCATGACGTCGCCGGTTCCTCGCGTGGTGCTTTTCCTTTGTGTCGCGACCCTAGCAGCATGGGTGTGTTTCGGGGCGTCGCGTGGGTTCTTCTCGGGGGATTCGGGGGTCAAGATGGCACAGGCGCATGCGCTGTGGCAGTCGAGCTTCTCGGCCCGGTCCCTTCCCCATGACTATGACCTGGATCCTGACGGGCGGTACCATCCGTATGACCGGTTTGCGCGGAAGGTCGGCGCGGCACGCCAGGGTATCTACTCGACGTGGTTTGCCGGCGCCGCGGCACCCCTTTTCGGCCTGCTTGGGATCTGGGGTGCTCCGATCCTTCCGTTCGTGGGCGCCGTGCTGGTCGCCTGCGGCTTGTACTGTATCTTCGCGCGGCTCCGTGTTCGCCCCCTTGCTTCGGCAGGAGGTATCGCGGCGACGGTGCTCGCGACCCCGCTGATCCTGCACGCCTCCCAGTTCACCGAGCATTCCCTTGCCGCCGGGTTGGTCACGTGGGCCCTGGCGCTGGTCGTCGTCGGAGCGAAGCGTCCTCGGCAGGGGCAGACCGAGCCCGAGGCGCAGGTGCGTCCATTCCATGCAGGAGCCCTCGTCGCGCTGGCCGCGACCCTTAGGCCTGAAGGGTACTGCGCCGTCCTTTCGCTTGGGCTCGCGGTGGCGTTCATGCCAAGCGAGGGTGCAAGCGCACTGGCAAGCGTGCGCATGCGTAGCGCGCGCTCGGCGAAGTACTTGCTAGGCGCAACGCTTGTGCTGGGCGCGTACTGGGCGACCAACCTGCTTTCTTCAGGGACCTGGGATCCCCTGGTGACAGCCAACCATGGGCGAAGCGCGACCATGAGGTACTCAATCGTCATGCTGGTTGGGGAGTTGGGGCGACCGCGCGTTCTGACGTGGCTGCTCCCCTTGCTCGTACCGGTAGTGGTATCGCTCTTTCCTCCTGCCTGGCGTCGTGGGCGCACGTTCGTGGCGGTGCATGCCATGTTGGCTGTGGGGCTTGCGTTCCTCGCGTGGCGTGCGCAGTCGTTGTCTACGGCACGCGTTTTGACCGGCATGTTCAGCGTGACGCCGCTCGCGGCGTACGGTCTTCTCGGGGGACCGTGGCGGCCCGGCCTGCGGTCCTTGTGGCTCTTCTCGGTCAGTTTTCTTGCGCAAGTCCTCATTCTCGACAACGGCGGCGACGGGGGAGGGCTGCAGCTCGGTGCGCGTCTCTTGTTCTTGGCGCTCCCTCCGCTCGTCGCCCTTGCCACGGCAGTTCTTGATGATGACCTCACGACAGCTCGTCGCGCTGGGCCCCTGACCATTCTGGCAGTCGTGCTCCTCGTAGGCATTGGCGCGCGGGGGACCTGGATCGGCGTGCGTCAAGCGGAAGTCATAGCCGATGGGGGGCGTGCGGCGTCCGAAAAGGTGCTCTCGCTCGACGCAGGCGTCGTCATGACGGTGAGATGGTGGGAGTCCCAGGTGCTGGCACCGGTGCTCCTAGGAGGGAAGCAGCTCTACAGCGTGTACGGCGACCCTCGCCCATTCCTGGAGCGCCTGGCCGCCCGCGGCGTGCGCTCCCTGGTCGTCATCGGTCACAGGCCGCTTTCCGTCGAGCTATCCGGCGGCAAGATCGCGCAGACCGAGTCCGTTTCGCCTGGATGGCTTGGCGTGCAGCTGGTGCGCATCGGGGACGTGGTGCCGTAGGCTACCCCGCCGTCTTCCGCTACCGGAGCGTCTCCCCCGTCTCGGCGAGGGCATTGGAGAGGACCAACCGCCCGTCCTGGGTCTTGGTCTGGATCACCCACTTCCCAGGATCGACCTTCCACCCCATGGTGGTCAGCGTTTCCCCTGGGAACACGACGCCGGCAAAACGGGCGGCGAAGCTCCTAAGGCGTGCCGGGTCGCCGCCACAGGCGTGCTTGAGGACGGCCCGGCCCGCGTGGCCGTACGTGCACAAGCCGTGGAGAATCGGTCGGTCGAACCCACCGCGCTTGGCAAACTCGGGCGACGCATGGAGCGGGTTCAGGTCCCCGGACAGGCGGTAGAGCAGGGCCTGCTCTGGCGTCGTGGCCTCGGAAACCGTGAAGTCTGGCGCTTTCCCCTCGGGCGGATCCGCCTTGATTGGCTCTGGCCCTCGATCGCCCCCGAAGCCGCCTGCCCCGCGCACGAACACCGTGAACCAGTTGTCGAACACCGGCTCATTCTTCTCGTCCACGGTCTTGGCTTCGACGAGGGCCACGGCTCCCTTGCCCTTGTCGTAGATCCCCTTGATCTCCGCCACCGTCGAGAGCTCGCCGCTCGGCGGAATCGGGCGATGCAAGATGGCTTTCTGCTCGCCGTGCACGATCATCGCGAGGTCCGCGCCGAGCGCCTCGGTCACGCTCAAGAGCGCGCCAAACGATGGCACGACTGCGAACGTCGGAAGCACCTTGGGCCCGGCCAGCTCGAACAAGAAGTCGAGCTCATCTGCCTTGGCCCCCACGCCGAGGGCGTAGAGAACCACATCCTTCCACGCGTACTTGTGCTTGATGGGCGCCGTCTTCTTTCCGACGGCATCTAGCTTTATCGACATGCCGGCACCTTAGCATGCCTTGAGGAGGAATCGGGCGATGTGCCCAATCTGGATCTCGTCCGTTCCCCCCCCGATCTGCAAGAGCTTGGCGTCACGCGCAAGCTGCTCCACGTGGTACTCGCGCATGTAGCCATTGCCGCCTAGGATCTGCACCGCTTCGAGGGCGCACTCGGTGGCGGCGCGGGCGCAGTAGAGCTTGGTCGCCGAAGCCTCGGCAGCGTTCATGTTCTTCCGGTTCTTCTGCAGCCAAAGCTGCTTGAAAAGCAGGTTCTCGACGTTCTGCCGGTGCACGAACATGCGCGCGAGCTTCTCCTGTACCAGCTGATACTCGCCGATTGGCTTCCCCCAGGTCACTCGTTCCTGGGAATGCTTTGTGGCTACCTCAATGCACTTGTCGATGATCCCAAAAGCCATTGGCGCCATGGAGGTCCGCTCGCCGTGGAACACGTCCCGGGCCTTGTCGCGCGCCGCCTCCTGCTCCGTTTCGCCGAGGAGATGCGACTTGTGCACCCGCACGTCTTCGAGAAACAACTCCCCTGTCGGCGATGCAAGCATGCCCATCTTTTCCATGGGCCTCGATTGCGTGAACCCGGGCGTGCCCTTTTCCACGATGAACGCATGCACCGGGCGCGCGGCCATGGGCACGTCTTGCCCGCGGTCGATCTTAGCGTAGACCACGCACGTGTCAGCGTGAGGCGCGTTGGTAATGAAAGTTTTTTGCCCGTTCAGCACGTAGAAATCACCATCCGGGCGAGCGACCGTTCGCATGGATCCGAACGCATCCGAGCCCGCGCCCGGCTCTGTCATCCCCCACGCGCCAATCTTCTCGGTGGTCAAGATCGGCAGGGCCCAACGCTTTTTCTGCTCCAGCGTGCCCTTGGCCATGATCGCTCCGCCGGCGAGCCCGAGCGACGCACCGAACGACAGGAAAAACCCCGGGCTTACCCGGCACATCTCGATGGACATGATGGCCTGGAGGGCAGGATCTCCGGCCATGTGGCCTCCGCCGTCGTCCCCTCGCTCCTCGGCCTTGGCGCTGCGTTCGGCCATGCGCTCGAACTTGGCGCGGACCATCTCGGCCAGGCCAAACGACTTGGCGAAATCCCGCATCAGGTCGTACGGCAAGACCTTGTGCCGCTCCAAGTCGGCATTGGCCGGGACCAGCTTGGCCTCTACCCACCGCCGAACCATCTGCCGCACCATCTGCTGCTCGTCGGAAAATGCGAACATGGCGTCCTCCCCAGGCTTGTGGCCCTTACACGGGCATGATTCCGTGCTTGCGCTGCGGTCGTTCTACCTTGCGGTGAAAGCTCATCTCGACGGCACGACACAGAAGGGGCCTCGTGTCTCGAGGATCGATCACGTCGTCGATGAGCCCCCATCCCGCAACCTTGTAGATATCAATGGACTGCTGGAGTGCCTGCACCAGCTGCTTCTTGACTTCGGGCGGCGGCTCGGCGTCGCCAAACAGCTTCTTCCCCGCGATCCCCACCATCCCTTCGGCGCCCATGACGCTGATCTCCGCGCCCGGCCAGGCGACGAGCAGATCGGGCTCGTACGCTCGTCCGGCCATGACGTAATAGCCGGCGCCATATCCCTTGCGCACCACGACCGTTAGCTTGGGCACCGTGGCTGACGCCATGGCGTGGAGCATTTTGGCGCCGTGGCGGATGATGCCCGCATGCTCGACCTGCGAGCCCACCATGAACCCTGGGACGTCCATGAGAAAGACGAGAGGGATATTGAAGGCGTCGCAAATCTGAACGAAATGGGCGGCCTTGTCGGCCGAATCGTTGTTGAGGATTCCCCCGAGGTGCCTCGGGTTGTTCGCGACGATGCCGACCGGGTAGCCGCCGAGGCGAGCGAGGCACGTGATTAGGGAGCGAGCCCACTTGGGCTTGATGTCCAGGAACTTGCCGTGGTCGACGACGGCCTGGACGATCTCGTACATGTCGTACGACTGCCTGGTGGACTCGGGCAGAACGTCGAGCAGCTTGTCCTCGCGCCGGTCAATGGGGTCTGTCACCGGAAGGACTGGTGGCATCTCCGCGCAGTGGGCAGGGAAGTACGAAAGGTAATCCTTGATCACCTGCAAGCAGGCGTCTTCGTCGGGAACTTCCACGTCCCCCACGCCGCTCTTCTCGCAGTGAACCTTTGAGCCGCCGAGCTCCTGCTCGCTGATGTCCTGCCCGGTCACAGCCTTCACCAGCGGCGGCCCCCCGAGGGCCATGGAACCGATGTCCTTGACAATCGGCACGAAGTCCGCGAGACCCGGGATGTACGCCGTCCCCGCCGCTCCGGGACCCACCATGGCGGCCACCTGCGGTACCACGCCGGACATGACCACCTGCTCGCGGAACAGGTACCCGGTCCCGGCGAAATAGGAAATCATGTCCTGGCCACCGAACTTCAGGTCAATGCGAGCGCCGGCGGAGTCGACGAGCCACACCATCGGCATGCGACAGCGCAGGGCCAGCTCGCGCATGCGGGTCACCTTGGTCTCTCCGATCATTCCAATCGAGCCGCCCTTGACCGTGAAGTCGTAGGCTGCGGTGGCGACCAGGCGCCCATTGACCTTACCCCAGCCGCAGATGACTCCGTCGGCTGGCGGCTTGTCCTTGGGATCGGGCGAGGTCATTTGGGTCCCGTGGGTCCCGACCTCGAAAAAGACGCCGTCGTCGTAGAGCCTCGCCAGCCTTTCGCGGCAGGTCAGCTTGCCGCGGGCGTGCTGCTTGGCGACCTTGTCCTCGCCCCCCATTTTCTTGATCTGCTCACGCCGCGTTTCCAGCTCGGCGACCATTTCCCTCATGTTCGGCATGACATCTCCTTGGGTGGATCGCAGGCGCCTGCGCCGCTAAGCCGACCGCGGCCAAAGAAGTTGCTTGGCTTCGTCGAGCGTGGCCACTTCTCGGCCCGAGAGCTTGACCAATTGCACGGCTGTATCGACGAGCTCTCCGTTCGACTTGGCCATGTCGCCGCTTGGCAGGTAGAAGTTGTCCTCGAGGCCCACGCGAATATCCCCGCCAAGGGCGAGCGCTGACATGCAGAGCGGCCACTGATCGCGGGAAATGCCGATGACCTTCCAGCGTGATCCCGCGGGCACGTTCTGGGCCTGAAAAGCCAGGTGCCTTGCCGTCGCAGGAATTCCTCCGAGAACACCCATGATGAACGAGAAGTGGTAGGGCCGCTCGAGGAGCCCCAGGTCCTCGAGAACCTCATGGGAGGCCACGTGCCCGGTGTCGAAGCACTCCATCTCCGGCTTCGCCCCCGCCTCTTTCATGGCGCGGGCAAACCCAATGATGTCCGAGAAGTCGTTCGAGAAGATGAACTTGAAGGCGAAGTCCTTCTTATCCTTCCTCCATTTTGCGTAGTTCATCGAGCCCATGTTGAGCGCCGCGATGTGCGGCTTGAGCCGCAGCACGTGCTGCACCCGGTTTTCCATGGGACCCATTCCTCCCGTGGACCAATTGAGGAGAATGGGGCAGCGCTTTTCGATTTCCTCCTTGATGCGGCGGAACACCTCCACGTCCCAGCTCGGCGTTCCGTCGTCGGAACGGGCGTGAACGTGGGCTATCACCGCCCCGGCATCGAAAGCGCGCTTGGCCTCCTCCGCAATCTCGACGGGCGTGTATGGAATGGCCGGGCAGTGCTTCTTGGTCGTGACGGCGCCGGTCAGCGCGCAAGATACGATTACCTTGCTCTCGATGCCCATCCCCATGATCACTCTCCTTGCTTGTCCTTGACCTGCGTCTCCACGTGGGTCGCCACCTTGTGCATGAGGGTGACGAGCGTTCGCTTCTCCCTTTCGTCCAGGGCTTCCAAGGCCCTGCGCAGGATGTCCCACGGCTCCGCGTCGATGTTGCGGGCGATTTCTCGCCCTTTTTCGGAGAGGCGAATGCGCCAAACGCGCCGATCCTCGGCGCTCTGTTCCCGCATCACCAGCTTTGCCTGCTCCATGCGGTCCACGATCCCCGTCACCGTCGAGTTCTGTGCCGCGATCCTGCGGGAAAGCTCCGACAGCGACAGGTCACCGATTTCGTGGAGCATCCGGAGCACCGAGAGCTGCGTTGCCGTCACACCTAGCTTTTGGCATTGCTCTCGAGCGAGCCGCCGCGCCTCGGTTTGGAGATAGATGATCGTCTCAACGATCCGGTCGATCCGATCGCTGTCGCGGTCTTTTCGCGACGTGGACATTTCATGTCATGAAATATTGCGTGGGCCCTTCTGTCAAGAGCGATCGCAACGCAGAGCGATCGCAACGCGGCAGCTACAACCTTGTCGAGCTCACTTTCCGCAATGCGCGAGGGACAGCCTGGCAGCTCGTGCGACGTGCGGATCGTCGGCAGACGATGCTTCGGAAAGCGCCTGCAGCGAGTAAGGCGTGCACAGGGCGCCAAGGGCGGTCGCCGCTGCGGCGCGCGCCTGCGGGCTCGCCTTATCCTGAAGCATCTCCAGGAGCGCCGGTTCCGCTCGCCGGTCTCCAGCTTTTCCGAGCGAGCGGGCGAGCGCGGCTGCCACCCGGGACACGGCCGGTCGCTCCTTGGCCTGCAGGCGCACCGCGGCAAGCAGCCCTATCATATCCGGCACCTGATTGGGGTTTTCCAGCACGCCGAGAAGCTCGGCTGCATGTGTCCTCAGGGGGACTGAAAGCTGGGCCTGCCCCACGATGGCGACGAGCCTCCCCCCCACGCGCGGCTCGCGGCAGGCGACGAGAGCGTCCAGCGCCACGCGCTTGACGCGCGGCTCGGGATCGTGCTGGACCGCAACATAAAGCCCGTCGGCCGCGGGGCGCGAAGCGCATCGATTGGCCAAGGCCAAAGCAGCGGTCCACCTCACTACCGGCCAGCGGTCCTTGGACAACCTCTCGAGCAACACGTCGTCCGCGGATGCAATTGCTCTGTCGGCCAGGCCTTCCGTTGCGGCGACGCGAACGCCCGGATCAGCGTCGGCGGCCGCTGCTTGGAAGATCCTGCCTATCTCTGGGTGGGCCGCAGGCGTGTTCCCAGGTGATCGCAAAAGCTCTTCGAGCACCGCCTTGCGGAGCGCCGGGTCGGAAGACCGATCGGTGACGACTTGCATCACCAAGGACTGCATCGCCGGGAGCCTGATCAATGCCGCAGCAGCTTGTACGACTCGGTAGCGGAGTTCGTATTCCTTCGCATGGGCCATCTCTGCCGCCACCACGCGTGCCGTGTCCTCGCTCTCCTCGGGTGATGCGTGAGGTGACAAGAGGCCCAGAAGGCGCATCAGGTCAGCGCGTCGGGCCAGCGGGCCTTGCGCGGACTCCGTCCAGGTAGCGAGAACCATGGGAAGCGCCGGCGGACCGTGGCCAGTAATGGCGCGCGCGATCGCCTTCCGCAGGGACACGGGACCTGTGCCCAGTCGTGACAGCAACGCGCGTAGGGCCGCATCGTGGCGTAACTCACCGAGCATGGACGCCGCTTGCTCTTGCGCCCAGGTAGGTGCTTTTTCGTCTCCAAGTAGCTCGGCCAATGCGGGGATCGCTCCATCCCCGAGACGCTTGAGCCCGCTGACAAGCGATGCGGCGAGCGGATCATCCGGCGCGCTCGCTTCCCGGAGGGCCGAGGCGAGATGTCCGGCAGCCGTGGCATCTCCGATTCGTGCGAGCGCGAGCTGAAGCGCTCGGCGCTCTTGTGCGGATCGGTCCTTGCGAGCCATCGCGGAAAGAACCGATGCGGTGCCCGTGCCGCGTCTCGCCAGAACACGCTCGGCAGACTCACCTTTCTTGCCACCTCGTGCGACTGCTTCAGCGAGCGCGGCGAGCGCTTGCTCTCCATCCCGATCGAGGTCCGACAGGGCGACGAGCTCCGAAATGGCGGTCGTGCCCATGTGGCGCGAGGCGCGGGCTTCCGTGCCCTGGTAGACCTCGTCGATCGTCACGGTCACGCACCGTGTCGGGATGGGAGAAGGAAACACGACCCAATAGGTCGCTTGGTCCGGATCGCTCGCAAAATGGACCGCAAAGCGAGCACCCGAAGCCTCGACAAAGACGCGCTTGAGGCGGTTCCTCGACTTGAACGAGGCCTTGGACGAGGCGTCTCCAGGCATGATTCGCAGGGCTACGAGTTGTGCTTCGGGCACGCCGGCCTGCGCCGTCAAGAACTCCCCCTTGCCGAAACCGTCCTTTTCTTCCAACCAGGCGGTGCCGTTGTTGCCGTCATCGATTTCGCGAGGAGGAGATAGGCCCCCGGCGCTTCCGCCGTCTCCGGCCTGGGTACTTGCAGCTTGGAAGCTGTACACGCTGTTCCCCGTCGTCTCGGAGAAACCTTCAGGCGGCGTGCGCGTGGCCATGAGCACGGGCGCTTCTTTCGGAGAATCGCTGTCGAGAGGGTACGGCAAGAACCGGCGAGACTTCACGTCATACCGACGCGGGTTTAGCCAAGCGCGTCCGCCGCCGCACCGCGTGCTGCCCGGGCGTTCTTCGAACAGCCACAGGCCACGCTCGTCCACGTGAATGCCCCGTTTCCACTCAGCATCGGCCCCCTGAACACCCAGGAGATCCGACCAGACAACTTGCAAGCGTCCCCCCACCACTTCGAGGAGCCACGCGCCTTCGTGCTCTTTGTCCAGGTTGCGCACGAGAATGAGCCTGTGGCCATCTATCGGGTGGAAACCCATTCGGGCCCCTTCGCCAAGTGGATTCACCCCCTGCCGCGGCACGAGCTCTGTGGAAAGGGGCGCGTGGCGGTTTCCCGACGTCACGACCCGTCCGTTGGCTTCCAAGACGATCCTTTCCACGGCCCCGTCCCCGTCGAGGTCGGCATCCAGCCCGGCAAGCTCCCCCCTGGCAGGAAAGGACACGAGCAAGGTGAAAAGGAGGGCCCAGGTGCGCACGCGGACAAGGTAGCATGCGGCTCTCAAGCCATGCGGGACCCGAGATCTGCGTCTTGCATTTTCCCCCTGTCGCGATACTTGTATGCGGCTTGCGCCTGGACGATTTCGACTATCCCCTTCCCAAGGAGCTCGTCGCCCAATTCCCTGCAGAGCGGCGCGACGCATCCCGCTTGATGGTGGTACCGCCGGCGGGTGAGCCCCTGCGTCACGCGACGTTCCGTGACCTGCCAAGCCTGCTCCCCTCGGGGGCGCTCGTGGTGGTCAACGATAGCCGCGTTATTCCCGCACGCCTGATCGCCGAGAAGCCAACCGGTGGGCGAGTCGAGCTACTTCTGGTCGAGCCGCTGGAGGCCCGTGGGGATGGCCAAGGGGCCGCCGAGATTTGGCGATGCCTCGCTCGGGCCAAGAAGCCGTTTCGTCCGGGCACTCCCATGACGATTCTTCCTCCAATCGGCCGCGGGCGTCCAAGTGGACCAGCTCCTCGCGCGGTATTCCTCGGGCGGGACCCAGACGGCGCAGGTCGCGTGGAGCTCTGCTCGGACTCGCCTGGCGGTATTCTGGCCGCGCTCGAGCACTGGGGCGAGATCCCACTCCCACCGTACATCCACAGGGAACACGGGTCCACCCGCGAAGACCACGAGCGTTACCAGACCTTGTTCGCGCGGGCTCCCGGGGCCGTCGCTGCGCCTACAGCCGGGCTTCACTTCACGCCGGAGGTCCTTGCCGCGCTTTCGGACCGCGGAATCCACGTCGCCCACGTCACGCTGCACGTCGGTCCGGGCACGTTCGCCCCCATTCGGGATGACGATATCGAAAAGCACGTCATGCACGTGGAGCGATATTGCATCCCGGCCGAGACAGCCCACGCGCACAAGCGGGCGCGCGACGAAGGGCGTATCGTCGTCGCTGTCGGAACGACCGTGGTTCGAACCCTCGAGAGTGCCTGGGACGACTCGGCGAATGCATTGCGGCCGGGGGCAGGTTCGACTCAGATTTTCCTCAAGCCCGGCCATCGCTTTCGCACGATTGACCGCCTCATCACCAATTTCCACCTTCCTCGATCCACGCTGCTCCTGCTCGTATCGGCCCTTGCAGGACGCGAGCGCGTTCTCGAGGCATATGTCGAGGCGGTCGCCAAGGAATACCGCTTCTTTAGCTACGGAGACGCCATGTTGCTCTATCCAGGCCGAGGCGCGCCATGACCGACGGCTTTTCTTTCCAAGTCGTGGCCCAAAGTGGCCGTGCGCGCGCAGGGCTCATCACGACTCCACGCGGGGTCATTGAGACGCCCATCTTCATGCCCGTCGGTACCGCCGGGACGGTCAAGGGCATGACTGTCGGCGAGCTCGCCGCTCCTCCCCTGGACGCGAAGGTGATTCTGGGAAACACCTATCACCTTTACCTGCGGCCGGGGCTCGAAGTGGTGTCGGCGCTCGGTGGCTTGCACCGCATGATGGCCTGGGAGCGGCCCATCCTCACCGATTCAGGCGGATTCCAGGTGTTTTCCCTTTCGGCGCTATGCGCCATTGACGACGACGGCGTCACATTCCGATCGCACATCGACGGATCGAGCCACAGGCTCACGCCCGAGCGGTCGATTGAGATTCAGGCAACTCTGGGGTCAGACATCGCCATGGCATTTGATCAGTGCCCGCCAGGGGAGGCTGCAAGAGAGGAGACCTTGGCGGCCATGCGGCGGACAACGGCCTGGGCAAGGCGGTGCCTCGAAGCGCCCCGGGCCAAGGGGCAGGCGCTGTTCGGCATCGTGCAAGGCGGCACAGACACGGGGCTGAGACGACGTCACCTCGATGAGCTCGGCCCCCTCGGGTTCGACGGCTACGCCATCGGCGGCCTGTCCGTCGGCGAGCCGGTGCCGGACATGTACCGTGTCCTCGATGAGATAGCCCACGAGCTACCTGCTGATCGCCCCCGATACCTCATGGGGGTCGGCACGCCGGACGACATCCGCCATGCGATTTACGCCGGCGTCGACATGTTCGACTGCGTCATGCCGACTCGAAATGCACGGAACGGCCAGCTCTTCACTTCTCAAGGCAAGGTCGTCATTTCGAACGCCCGGTACCGACTCGATACGGGGCCCGTGGATCCGGAGTGTCCCTGCGAGACCTGCCGTCTTTACTCACGGGCCTATCTTCGTCACTTGTACCTGGCTCGCGAGATCCTTTACATGCGCCTATCGACACTCCACAACCTGACGTATTATCTGCGGCTGGTACGCAAGATTCGCGCCGAGATCTTGTCTGGCGCCGTCACGCTTGACGCGCAAGGGGGTAGGTGATACGACTCCGCGTCTCCATTAGGAGGATAAGAAGGTGGAATCCGTGATCTTGGCACTTGGTCAGCAGGGTGGCTCACCGCCGCAAGGGGGAGGGGGCTTGCAAATCCTGCTCACCGTCGGCCTCATGTTTGTTGTTTTCTACTTCATGCTCATCCGTCCGCAGCAGAAGCGCGCCAAGGAGCACGCCAGCCTGCTCGATAGCCTGAAGACGGGCGATCAAGTGGTGACGCGCGGCGGGCTCATTGGAAAGGTGACTGGGGTCCAGGACAAGATCGTGACCGTTGAGGTTCAGGAAAAGGTCCGGATCCGAGTCCTCAAGAGCTACATAGAGAGCAAGTTCTCGGACGCTCAGGCCGTGAAGGCCGTCAAGAAAGAGGCGGTCAAGCCCGAGCCCAACCCTTCTGAATCTAAGACCTAGCTAGATTCCCGAGGCACAACGATGGATCGCGCGCTCCGCTGGAAAACCATCACGTTGGCCATGCTCATTATCTTGAGCTTGGTCTATCTCGTCCCCTCTGCCGTGGGAGACGTGTCCACTCTTCCCCCCTGGTTCACCAGGTTATTTTCAAAAAAGGTGCAGCTGGGCCTCGACCTGCAAGGGGGGCTGCATACGGTCTATGGGGTTGACCTCAACAAGGCAGTCGACGACAAGGCTGGTGAGCTCAAGCGTGAGCTCGAGGACAAGCTTGCCGAGCAGAAGATCCAGGCGACGGTAGAGACGCCACGCAACCCGCTCGGAGCTGTCTACGTCGTCCTCGCGAACGCCGCCGACGTGGGCAAGGTCGACTCGAAGTTCCTCGACGACTACGACGAAGTACTGTCCAAGGTAGACTGCCCTGAAGGAAAGGCCCAGGCGGTGTGTCTCCGGGTCTCTTCCGACTACGCGGACAACATCAGGCAGTCTGCCCTCGAGCAAGCCATCAAGACCATCAAGGATCGGGTGGACCGCTTTGGCGTCGCGGAGCCCACGATCATCAAAAAAGGGGACGACATCGTCGTCGAGCTTCCGGGTCTCAAGGAAGCGGACATCGAGCGCCTAAAGAGGATCATCGATCGGACCGCCCAGCTCGAATTCAAGATGATCGACGACGGAAACGCGATCATGCAGAAGATTGCCACCAAGGTGTCCTCGGATTCCGCGGCGACGGAAAAGGGGATCGAGGTCGGCTATGACTCCTGGGATTCGGAAGAGACCGGGGCGCGCCACACCGACGTGTACCTCTCGGCAAAGGATCGGAAGGTCTTCCTATCCAAGGAAGAGGCCGAAAAGGCTGGTTGCTACCGCCCTGATAAGGAAGCTCCGGGTGGCAAGTACGAATGCCTCCTAACAGGTCGAAAGGTGATCCAGGAGTACCTGGATTCCCTCGGGCCTGAGTTCCAGACCGACGAACAGCACCAGATTGGGTACGAAGAGGTGAGTGGTCGAGCTGCGGAAGGCGTCGCCGAATCACCGGAGAAGACCTGGCGAACCTACTATCTATTCCGAACCGCCGAGCTAACGGGTACGTCCATTTCACAGGCCGACAAGATTTGGGACCCGACCACCAATCGTCCCGAGGTCCTCATCCAGTTTAATCGCCATGGCACGCGTCGATTTGGCGATCTCACCTCAAAGAGCGTCGGCGAGAAGATGGCGATCATTCTCGACGACCGGATCACTTCGGCGCCGGTCATTCAAACCGCGATCACTGGCGGAAGGTCAACGATCACGATGGGGGTAGCCGATCCACGGGTGGCGGATCGTGAGGCGGAGGACTTGAAGAATGTTCTCCGCACGGGTGCGCTGCCGGCGCCGCTCCATGAGGAGTCCTCATCGAAGGTGGGGCCGATGCTCGGCCAGGACGCCATCGACAAGGCCAAGTTGTCCATGGGCGTCGGGGCGATCCTCGTCGTCATTATCATGCTGATTTTCTACAGGCTCTCGGGGTTCATCGCCAACATCGCCATGGTCCTCAATATTCTCTTCCAGGTCGCCATTCTCGCGGCATTCCAGGCGACGCTGACCTTGCCAGGAATCGCCGGCCTGGTCCTCACGATCGGCATGGCGGTGGACTCGAACATCATCATCTACGAGCGGATCCGAGAGGAGCTCCGTGCGGGGAAGAGTATCCGAGGTGCCGTGGACGCGGGGTTCTCACGGGCGTTCTGGACCGTCTTCGACGCCCACGTGACCAACTTCGTGGCTGGCTTCGTGCTCCTCGAGTACGGAACCGGTCCCATCCGTGGCTTTGCCGTTACCCTCTTGATTGGCGTGGTGTGCACCCTGTTCACGTCCACCTGGGTATCTCGGCTCATGTTTGAACACTACGTGGGGCGCCGCAAAGCGGTGGCCTCCATTTCGATCTAGGTTAGGCGGCGACCATGTCCATGAAATTCAACGAGCTGATCAGGTCTGGGACCAACTTCGAGTTCGTCGGCAAGGCGAGGACCTGGTTTACCATTTCGATAATCTTGGTCGTTGTCTCGATCGCCATGCTGCCCATCAACGCGGCGACGCGAGGGTCGATGCTGAACTGGACCATCGACTTCAAGGGCGGCACCGAGATGATCCTCGGCTTCGGCAAGCCCGTGGAGGCGGGGCCGGTACGCCAGGCGCTCAAAGAGGCTGGACATGACAACGCCGACGTGTCGGCCTGGGGGGGGAACAAGCAGGGCTATCTCATCCGTCTCCCTGCCTTCGGCGCGGTGTCCAAGCAAGAGGCCGACAAGGTGGCCGATGAGCTGGGCAAGAAATTCAATGATCGCCAGGTCCTTAAGGCAATTTGGTCTGGCGACACGCTCTACGTGCGTACGACGAAGCCGATCTCTCAAGCTGAGTACTCCGAGTTTCTGAAGAGCATTGGGCTCGAGATGAAGCCCTGGACCGCAGACCAAGAAAAGGAGTACTCAACCCCGCTCGCCGCGACCAACGAGTACAACTATCAGGTGCCGGTTCATGGCCTTGATCGCAAGATTCAGCAAGCCATGGCTTCCAAGCTCGGCACCGAAGTCGAGATCAAGCAAGTCGATGCAGTCGGGCCCAAGGCTGGCCAGGAGCTTCGAAACGACGGCATCAAGTCGATGCTCTATGCCATCGCCTTGATCATGCTCTACATAGCCTTTCGTTTTGACTTCCGTTACGGTCCGGGAACGGTCGCGGCCTTGCTCCACGACGCGATCCTGGTGGTCGGCATCTTTGCGGTGTTCTGGGTCGAATTCTCGCTTACGACGGTCGCCGCGGTGCTCACGGTCATTGGCTACTCGATGAACGACACCATCGTGGTCTTTGATCGCATTCGCGAGAACGAGCACAAGCTCAAGGATAAGAAGCTCGATCGTGTCATCAATATCTCGATCAATGAAACCCTCTCACGAACGCTTCTCACGTCCATGACCACGTTTGTCACCACCTTGGCAATGAACCTCCTCGGGACCGGCCTGGTCCGCAACTTCGCGTTCGCCATGAATATCGGCATTATCGTGGGCACATATTCGTCCATCTTTATCGCGGCCCCAATCCTCCTGTGGTTGCACCAGCGCTATTGGTCCAAGCGTCCCATCGTGACCCGCCGGGTCTCCATCGAGAGCGCTTAGCGCAGCCACAGGGCCCGCGTAGGGCTGCCCAGAGAACGCCTACATGTCATAGGCCTGCGCTAGGTTTGGCGGGTGGCTCACTCGTTTCGACTCCTCGACACCGACCCTGCGGCCGTTCGTGGCCTGGTTTCCCAGCTCGGCATCCACCCCGTCACCGCCCGGTGCATGATCGCCAGGGGCATTGACGAACCGGCTCGTGCCACGGCTTATCTCAACCCACGCTTGTCCGATCTGCGGGCTCCCGTGGGCATGGCGGGTTTCGAGCGCGCCGTAAGCCGCCTGTGCCTCGCCGTGAGTCGCGGCGAACGCGTGGGGGTGTTTGGCGATTACGATGTCGATGGAGTGACTTCCGCCGCACTGATGTGCTGGTTTCTCCGCCGCGTGGGAGGTACTCCAGTGCCCCGGGTGGCGCGACGTGGCGGGGGGTATGGTTTCGGCCCTCAAGACGCTTCTTGGTTCGTGCAGGAAGGGTGCACCATCGTCCTCACCTTGGACTGCGGCACGAGTGACGTGCCAGCGATCTTGTCGCTCACGGAACGCGGGATCGACACGATCGTGGTCGACCATCACCAGGTACCTGAGCGGAAGGTTCACCCGGCGCACGCTCTGGTCAATCCCCACCGACCCGATTCGACTTATCCGTTCCGCGGGCTTGCATCCGTTGGGCTTTGCTTTTTCTTGGCCGCAGCCGCACGTACCAAGCTTAGAGACCGCGGGTGGTTTGCCTCGCGCCCTGAGCCCGACGTGCGCGAGCTTCTCGACCTCGTGGCGGTGGGCACGATCGCCGACCTAGCTCCCCTTTGCGAGGAGAACCGAGTTCTTGCTGCACTTGGGCTGCGTGAGCTTCAGGCCCAGCGTCGTGCAGGGTGGGGCGCGCTGCTTCGCCTTGCCGGCGTGGAGCTCGATCGCCCTTTGGACGAGGTGGATATCGCTTGGCGGATCGGACCCCGCCTTAATGCCCCGGGAAGGCTCAAGGACGCGACTCCCGCCCTCGATCTCCTCTTGGCGGCGAACCCACAAGAAGCAGCTGCGCATGCTCTCTCCTGCGAGCAGGCCAACGAGGCGCGTCGATCACTCCAGGAAAAGACCTTCCATGAGGCGCTCGAGGACTCGCTTGCCCGATCCGGCGACCCTATCGTCACCGTCGCGAGGTTAGGATGGCACGCCGGGGTCGTGGGCATCGTGGCTGCCAAGCTCGTTGAGCGCCTCGGGAAGCCCGCCGTGGTCATCGCGGGCGACGAGTCCACCGGGGAGGGAAGGGGCTCGATGCGGACGACCTTTGGCCTCAATGCCTACGAGGCCTTGGCGTCCTGCAAGGACCTCCTCGTGCGCTTTGGGGGACACGCCCAGGCGGCAGGGCTTACCGTCGTCATGGATAATGTCCCAACGCTACGCGAGAGGCTGATTCAGACGGCCGGCACCCTCCTCGGCGAGGTCACTCCTTCGCGGACGGAAGTGGACGCAGTGGTCCCGCTGTCCGTTGTAGACGACGCGCTCGCTCAAGAGATCACGCGCATGGCGCCGTTCGGCCCGGGAAACCGGGAACCAATCCTGGCCGCGGTGCGTGCCCGGGTCCGATCGAGCCGGCGAGTCGGCGATGGATCCCACCTCAAGTTGTTGCTCGAGTGCAGCGAAAAGGGAACACGACACGCGGCCATCGGGTTTCGCATGGGACCCCGCGACCCCGGTGAAGGCGCAGTTGTAGACGTGGCTTTTTCCCCCTTGATCTCGTACTTTCGAGGCGAGCGCCGCGTGGAGCTCAAGGTCCACGAGCTCAGTCCATCATGAGACGAGAAACCCACGACGATGACGACATCCCGCGGCTCCCACGAGGGAGGCATGGCTTCAAGCTTCCCATGCGCGAGCTCATGACCTTACTCACCCTCGTCGTGGCTCTCGTCGCCGTAATCGGGCTCGGAAAGGGCTGCGCCAGCGGCGTGCAAAATCTGTTTGAGGCGTTCGAGCCGCCACCAGACACAGGGCAGTCGTCCCGTCCGGCACTTCCTAAGTAGACGCGCAGCCTAGCCCTAATCGAGCACCACCGTGTCCACGCGAATCAAGGTGTAGGGGAGGAGGAGGTTGACCCTCGCACCAAAGAGGAACGCGCCCTCGTCGCCGAGCATGTTGTAGCTCGCCTCGGCGTACAAGGCGCCCATCAACCAGTGGGCCCACTCTGCGGCGAACACGACGCCAGCGCGTTCCAAGTCAAAGGAGACCCTTGGTCCCAGGCGAAACTGGAACCCGGCATGGCGATCCGCCCGTGGTGGGGCGACGAGTATCTCGGCGCCCACGTCGGGATCCTGGGCCTGGTGCGCACCGATGACGAGCCCTCCGCCGAGCGCCATGTACCTGCGCGCGGCACCCTCGCCATGTGACATCCATTGGGTTGCGCCAAATCCCCCAGCGACGCGGACGAGCGACGGGTCTTGAGTCCTCTCCCTGCTCACGCGCCCACCGGCCGCGAAGCCCACGTCGAGGTGCGGGGCCACGCGGGTGCGCGCCCAGGACGCGCACCCTGTCAGTAGGAAAACAAGGAAGAGGCACATTCGCATGGTGGAATTCGATAACTGCTTCTATAGGCGCCTATGTGAAAGGGATGGAAGCTCGCGCCGGATCTTGTCCTGAAAGGGGAAGTCCAACTCGGCGACGACGGCACATTCCCGGTCGGGGGCTTCCGCCAAGATGGTGCCCCAGGGATCTACGATCATGCTGTGTCCGTAGCAGGTCCGTTTCTCGTTGTGTTTTCCGAACTGCCCAGCAGCCAAGAGGTACGCCGTGTTCTCGATGGCCCGCGCCCGAAGCAACACGTGCCAATGATCTTTTCCCGTGTGGAGCGTAAAGGCGGCGGGAACCACGATGATGCGCGCTCCCTCATGGACGAGCCTGCGGTAGAGCTCCGGGAACCGCAGATCATAGCAGATCGAAAGGCCGATTTTTCCCCAGGGCGATTCAAGGAGTGTCGGTTCGTCTCCGGGACAAACCGTCTGGCTCTCGCGAAACTGGGCGCCAGCCGGGATGTCCACGTCAAAGAGGTGCATCTTCCGATACCGAGCCGCAATGCGTCCACTAGGTGCCACCGCGACGAGGGTGTTGAACACCTTGCCGGGGGCATCTGACCGCTCGGGCATCCCACCGCCAATGATCCACATGCCGTGTCGTGTTGCCATGTCCGCAAGCGCGCCGACGATCGGTCCGTTCCCGATCGTCTCCGCCGCGGCGAGCTTCTCATGCTCGGTGGTCCCGACAAGGGCAAAGTTCTCGGGCAGCACGGCCAGTTCCGCACCGCGGGCACGCGCTTGCGCACAAAGCCGGGCGCAGGTTTCGAGGTTTTCTTGAACGCTGTCTCGGGCGGTGAGTTGGATGCAGGCGGCAACTAGGGACGTAGACATGACGACATCATACCTTTGTTCTTGTCTTACCCCTTGAGGCCTCGGATGCTAGGACTTTTTTCTTGCTAGAGCCGTGGTCGCGTGCTAAGGGGTAGCTACATTTTTGGTGGGGTTTCCTACTAAAAGTGGGCCTTCGTCGCCCACTTTTTTTGTTTGTGCCTATGTGAGTCATCGAGGAGACAAGTAGCCGAGCGAGCCGATCGTCAGCATGCCGAACCCATTGGTCGAAAAGATCCGAGATGTCGTCACGCCTCCAGCCGAGGCGGCCGGCTACGAGGTCGTCGACGTGGAATGGAAGCGCGAGCAATCGGGTTGGGTACTTCGGCTATTTGTCGACAAGCCATCCGGTGTATCCCATTCTGACTGCGAGCGGCTTAGCCGAGAGATTTCAGCCGTTCTCGACGTCCATGACCTAATCCCCCACGCGTACAGCCTTGAGGTGTCGAGTCCGGGGCTAAACCGACCACTCCGCACGATAGACCACTTTCGGCGCTTCGTTGGGCAGCAGGCTAGGGTCAGGCTTCGCATCGGGACAGAGGGGCGCAGGAATTTCGTTGGAACCATCACCGGAGTGGATGACACTGGCGAAAAAGTGATTCTCAAGGTAGATGGTCAGGAGTTCGCCCTTCCACTGGCGGATCTCGACAAAGCAAGCTTGGAGTACAGGTTCAAGTGAAGGCCGGCTAGCCGAGCGCAAGCCAAGAAGAGAAAGATACGAAGATGCAGCCGAATCTCAACATGGTCATCGATCAGGTCGGGAAGGATAAGAACATCGATCGCAGGATTCTTGTCCAAACCCTCGAGCAGGCCATCCTAACTGCAGCCAAGAAGACCTTCGGCCCGCACCGCGAAATGGAAGCGCAGTACAATGAGGACACCGGCTCGGTGGACCTGTTCCTGATCGTCAACGTGGTCGAAAAGGTGGGGACACCGGGGCGCGAGATATCGCTCCAAGACGCCAAGGCGAATGGGCTGGATGCCGAGCTGGGAGACGAGCTCCTTTTCCAAATCTTTTATCGGCCTGAAGACTCGGAGAAAGCCGAGGAGCAAGACGAGAAGTTCGGCGACCTGCTCGAACTCAAGAACGCCTACAAGAACTTCGGTCGGATCGCTGCACAAACTGCCAAGCAGGTCATCTACCAGCGCGTTCGTGAGGCAGAGCGCGAGAATATTTTTAACGAGTACAAGGATCGGAAAGGCGAGCTGATCACCGGCATCGTGCGCCGCTTCGAACGCGGGAATATTATCGTCGACCTGGGGCGAGCCGAGGCGATTCTGCCCGTGCGTGAGCAGGTCCCTCGCGAGTCCTATCGTGCGGGCGACCGCATCGTCGCGTACGTCTTAGATATCGACAAGGCGGCCCGCGGCCCGCAGATAATATTGTCGCGAACCCACAAGGGCCTTCTCGAAAAGCTATTTGAGATGGAGGTGCCCGAGATCTATGAAAAGATCGTGCGCATTGAGTCGTCGGCGCGCGAGCCCGGCGCCCGCGCCAAGATTGCGGTATCATCGCGGGACCGCGACGTGGACCCGGTCGGTGCTTGCGTGGGCATGAAGGGCTCACGTGTCCAAGCAGTCGTCCAGGAGTTGCGCGGGGAAAAGATCGACATCGTTCCTTACGACGAAGATCCCGCTCGTTTCGTGTGCAACGCCATTGCGCCTGCCGAGGTCTCGCGCGTCATCATCGACGCCGAAGGGCACCGGATGGAGCTCGTCGTCCCAGACGACAAGCTGTCCTTGGCCATTGGCAAGAAGGGGCAGAACGTCCGTCTCGCTTCCCAACTCACCGGGTGGAAAATAGATATTCACTCGGAGTCAAAAATCCGCGAGCTCGAGGCCCAGGCGAAGGCTGCCATGGCGGCCTTACCGGACGTGGGCGACGACTTGGCCGAGACGCTCTTCAAGCTGGGCTGGCGCTCGGTTCCTGACCTGGCCGAAGCGGTTCCCGAAGAGCTCGCAGCGGTACCTGGGCTCGGCGGAGTTGACTCGGCTCGTCGAATCATCGACTCGGCGAGACGATGGATCGACGAGGAGCGGCAACGCCAGCAGGCTGCCCGAGAGGAGAGCCAGCGGCGAGCGTCGTTGCCGGCTGAGGCGCCTCGGCAACCGCCGACGGACGGTGGTGCGCTTGGAGGGCAGGGGACGCCCTCCGATACTTCTGTCGATGAGGGCTGGACGTAGACAAAAGTTCAGCTACATTTGCCGATTCGAACTTGCACAGGATGTGGGAAGACAGGTGAGAAAGTGCAAATGCTGCGCGTCGTGCGTTCACAAGGAAAAGTCGCCGTGGATCCTCGGCAGGTATTGCCTGGGCGCGGTGCCTACGTTCACCGCGACGCGACATGTATTGAGGTAGCGGTCAAGCGAGGAGGGCTTACCAGGACGTTGCGATGTGAGGTTCCCTTTTTGCTGGCGACTGCGCTATTGAATCCATGCAAAGAAGTCTAGAGGAACGAAGGATTTTCATGATGCACACGACGGGCGATCGCGTGGTAGGGGGCGGCAAGCCTAGTGCCGGAGACGGCGGGTCCGGCGTCAAGACGATGCGCGTCTACGAGATGGCAAAGGAAGTCGGCCTGGCCAACAAGGAATTGGTGGCCAAGATCCGCACCTTGGGCATCGAGATCAAGAACCACATGTCCGCGCTGGAGCCCGAAGACGTCATGCGGATTCGCCGTGCGCTCGACAAGGAGCGCCAAGAGAACACGGTGACGGAGCGCATCCAGCCTACGGTAATCAGGCGCCGAAACAAGATGACCGGGAACCCTGCAGGAGATACGGTGCCTGCGCCCTCACGCGAACGGCAGGCGTTTACCACCGATTCGGCTCAGAAGGCATTGGACGTGGCCACCCACGACGCCGAAGTGCGCGAAGCAGCTTCACGTCCTGCGGCGACTGTTCCTTCCAAGCTACCCACTACAGCTCCCGGACCGAGGGAGTCGGCTCGTGAATCATCCGTAGCGTCGGAATCCCAGTTGCGTGACGAGGATTCCCGCGCCCCATCCACCGCGGTGCAAGGCGAAGTCAAGCCAGTAGTTCTTCCAGAAGCAATCCAGGAAGCTCCACGGGTGCGCCATGAGGACCCGGAGCGTATTCCGGTGTCCCTGGAGTCCCGCGAGGCACCTGAGTCCACCCCGGTTATTCACGAGGTACCACGACTCGAACAGGTGGTCGCAAAGGCCAGCGAAACGAAGATCGAGCCGACGAGGGGGCCAGAGCAAGTCGAGCCACGGGTCGAGAAGTTTGAAGAAAGGTCACCTGTCGGCACGCCCGAGCGAGTCGCTGCAAGTGCGGCAGAGTCAACGAACGTCGCTGCAAAGAACGAACGCAGTGCTTTCGCTTCCACGTCGCGTTCTCCGGAGCCGAAGGGGCAAGCCACGGGGCCAGTCACGGAAAAGGCACTAAAGACTCCGCAGGTGCGGCCACGCCCCATGACAACGTCCGAAACAAGATCTCCAGGCCAGGGCCCATCACACGCAAGGCCGATGCAGCCCGCTCCCGGGCACCATGCGCACAAGGGGGGTGACGAGCACGTGGAGCGTCTGCGCCCCAAGACTCAATTCGAAATCGAGCTAGAGCGGGCACGCCAGGCCACGGCCGCCAAGCAGGCAGCCCTCGCGGCCCAGAAAGCCGCCGAAGCCGAGCGTCCTTCCATGCCGGGGCGTCCGGCGGTGGGAACCATCATCGAGTTGCCGTTGCCACGCATTCAAATCACCGAGCGGGGCCCTGGCGGGCGACCTCTGCAGCCCCAGGGACGCATCCCCGTGCCGGGCACGCCCCCTGCGACCACGGACCGTGGCAAGTGGGCCGAGCAACAGCGAGGTGGCGGGCGCAAGCAGGACCTGGGCGCCAAGAAGAAGCTTCCACCCGGCAAGAAGGCCCGATCCACGATGATTACGACGCCTGCAGAGCACAAGCGCGTCATCAAGATGGACGAGTCCGTTTCTGTTTCCGAGCTCGCCCGGCAGATGGGCATCAAGGCAACCGAGGTGCTCAAGAAGCTCTGGTCCATGGGCATGGTGGGCGTAAACATCAACCAGTCGATCGACTATGAGACCTCGTCCCTCCTGGCGAGCGAGTTTGGTTACGAGGTTCAAAGCACCGCATTCCAAGAAACCGCGGTGTTCGCCGAGGCTGAGGACAAGCCAGAGGACCTGGTGTTCCGCGCTCCGGTAGTGACCGTCATGGGGCACGTCGACCACGGCAAGACCTCCATCCTCGACGCCATTCGTCATACCGATGTGGCGGCTGGTGAGGCAGGCGGCATCACCCAGCACATCGGCGCGTACCGCGTCAGCACGTCGGGGATCGGAGATGTGGTGTTCCTCGACACGCCAGGCCATGCGGCCTTTACCGCGATGCGAGCACGCGGCGCCCAGGTGACGGATATCGTCATCCTGGTGGTCGCTGCCGATGACGGCATCATGCCGCAGACTGTCGAGGCATTGAACCACGCCAAGGATGCCGAGGTGCCCATCGTTGTCGCGGTCAACAAGTGCGACAAGCCGCAGGCCAATCCTGATCGCGTGCGCACCCAGCTCGCCGAGCATGGTCTGGTTCCGGAGGAGTGGGGCGGCGACACCATGTTCGTGAACGTGTCGGCGTACACCAAGCAAGGGGTCGACAAGCTCCTCGAGGCGGTACAGCTCCAGGCCGAGCTCCTCGAACTCAAGGCCAACCCGAAGAAGCTCGCCAAGGGGGCGATTGTCGAGGCCAAGCTGGATCGGAACCGCGGCCCCATGGCGACGGTCCTCGTGCAGGAAGGAACTCTACGGGTCGGCGACATTGTGGTCACCGGCGAGCACATGGGCAAGGTGCGCGCCATGCTGAACGACAAGGGCTCGAACGTCACCGAGGCTGGCCCCTCGACCCCAGTCGAGCTGCTCGGACTCGACGGAGTTCCCGAGGCGGGTGACCTGCTCCACGCAGTGGACGATGAGAAGTCCGCCAAGTCGGTCATTGAGCACCGCCGCGAGCAGCGCCGAAAGAAGGAGCTTGCACAGACGGGTAGGGTTTCGCTCGAGAATATTCTCGAGAAAATCCAGGAGGGTCAGGTCAAGGAGCTCAAGATCGTTCTCAAGACGGACGTGCAGGGCTCGGCAGAAGCCCTCAAGGAGGCGCTCTCCAAGCTCTCCACCGAGCAGGTCAAGGTCAACGTCATTCAGGCCGGCGTCGGCGGAATCACCGAGTCGGACGTCAATCTGGCCAAGGCAGGTGGCGCGATCATCATTGGTTTCCATGTCCGGCCTGCAGGCAAGACGTCTCAGCTTGCAGAGCAGGAGGGCGTGGACATCAAGCTCTACGACATCATTTACGAGGCGATCGACGAGGTGAAGAAGGCGATGGTCGGTCTTCTCGCCCCGATCAAGAAAGAACGCGCCCTCGGCAAGGTCGAAATCAGGGACGTTTTCAACATTCCTAAGATCGGAACCGTCGCAGGTTGTGCCGTCATCGAAGGGAAAATCACCAGGCAGGCACTTGTTCGGTTGGTTCGCGACAGCGTGCAGGTGTACAGCGGAAGGCTGGGGAGCCTGAGGCGCTTCAAGGACGATGTCCGGGAGGTGTCCCAGGGATACGAGTGCGGCCTAACGATTGAGGGGTACAACGACATCAAGATCGGCGATGTGGTAGAGGCTTACGAAATCGTCGAGGAAGCTCCGACTCTGTAGCCACGCATCATGGTGGTTGGCGCATGCAGGCTCACCTTGATGGTCTCGGAATCCCATTCGCTCAAGGAGAAGCGGATGGTGCTCCGGCGCATCAAGGACCGCACCCGGCTTAAGTTCAACGTCGCAATCGCCGAGGTGGGGGATCAGGACGCCTGGCAGCAGGCCACATTGGGTTTTGCCGTGGTGGCCAACGATCGCGCCTTTGTGGAGTCCATGGTGGAGAAAATCATCCGCTTCATCGACGACCTGGCGGTAGCCAAGATTACCTCCGACGAGAAGGACATCATTCATTACGCTGAGGGGGAAGAGCTTGTATCCGCCGACAATTGGACCCACTGGGAGCCACCGGTGACCGGCCGCCCGGGGAAGAAATGAGCGGTCCTCGTGCCGCCAAGATGGCGGCGGCGATCCAGAAGGAGCTCGCCATCCTCCTGCGCGAGGAGGTCAAGGACCCTCGTTTCCACGCCGCTGGACTCGTGACAGTCACCCAGGTTCTTCTGTCCCCAGACCTTCGTGTCGCTACGGTGCTGGTTTCGTTCGCCTTCGGCGAGGACGGAGTGGTGGAGAGCGCGCTCCGCGGGCTCGATCGGATGTCTGGATTTCTTCGCGGCGAGGTTGGGCGCCGGTTGGGGCTAAAGCGGAGCCCCGAGCTTCGATTCAAGCACGACCGATCCGCTGAGCACGTTGCACAAATCGATAGGCTCCTAAGAGGCGAGGAGGGGCCTAATGACTGACTTGAAGAGGGGAGCAGAGCTCCTCGTGGCGGCGCGGAGGGTGCTGGTCACCTGCCACCTCGCGCCGGATGGCGACGCGACCGGGTCGATGTCGGCATTGGCGGCGCTCCTCCGCGAGCAGGGCCGAGCGGTGACGGTCTACAACCCGGATCCGATTCCTCGCGCCCTTCGATTCCTGCCTCACGTGGGGAGGATCGTCCATTCTCTACCCCATGACGCGAGGTTCGACCTCACGATCGTCCTGGATTGTGGGGATCGCAAGCTCCTCGGGGACAAGTTTCCTCCTGCCGAGGTGACGGGTCCACTCTTGGTGCTCGATCATCATGCGTCAGCATCTCCATTTGGCGACATGTACGCCTGTGATCCGGCAGCTGCGTCGGTGGGCGTGCTGATCGCTCGCTTGGCCAAGATCCTCGGGTGGGCGCTTTCCCGGGAATCAGCGCCCGGAATATACACGTCCCTCGTTGCAGACACGGGATCGTTTCGATATGCAAACACCAATGCCGAAGCGTTGCGACTCGCCGCAGACCTCGTGAGCGTGCACGGCGTGGATCCCTGGGCCATTGCCGAGCAACTCGGGGAGCGGGCTTCGCTTTCCAAGTACCGGCTCCTTGCCGCGGCGCTTTCCTCGATGACCCTGGAGCTCCAGGGTCGGGTCGCTGTAATGGTGGTCACCGATGCCATGGTGAAACAGGCTTCCGCTACCTGGGAAGACACCGAGGGGCTCGTCAACTATGCACGGGCCATCGACGGCGTGGAGGTAGGGATGCTCTTGAGCCCAGCCCGCGAAGGCGGGGTGCGCGTGTCCCTGCGTTCCAAGGGACACAAGGTCGATGCCGGGGCAACATGCGCCAAGCTGGGTGGCGGCGGGCACCGTGGTGCCGCGGGCTGCAGGGTCAATGCGATCCTCGATGAAGTACGCCAGGAGATGCTCGCACACCTTGCCCAGGCCCTGGCGTAGATGCGTGAAACCCTTCGACTCCGGCGGCAGCCCGAAGGTCAGGCATGGTCGCCGCCTTGCATTCTTGTAATGCCCCACCACGGACGAGATCACGACGAGCGTCGCTTTCACTTCGATGGCCGGACGACAAGGCGGAGAGGACCACACGCCCAAGATGACGACGAGAAGATTCCGCCCCAGGAACCCGCACCCGCTGCGAAGATCTTGCCTGAGGAAGAGGTGGTGCTAGAGGGAGGCAGCAGTTAGCGCGGCAGTGGTGCTAGATTTCCCCGCGCATGAATGGCCGCATCAAAGACGGCGTCCTTATCGTGGACAAGCCTGCTTCCATGACCTCGGCTCGCGTCGTATCGGTCGTCAAGCGGGAGCTCGCCGTGCGTCGCGTGGGGCATACCGGTACCCTGGATCCAATCGCCACCGGCGTGTTGCCCATTGTCTTGGGTGAGGCGACCAAGCTTGCTTCGTTTCTCCTTGCCGAAGACAAGGAGTACGAGGCAGAGCTCGAGCTCGGAGTGGCCACCGACACGCTGGATGCCGATGGAACCGTGACCGCGCGTGCACCTTGGGAGATGGTGGACAAGGCTGGTATTTGTGCCGTGCTCCGCTCCATGGTAGGGGAGCAGTTTCAGGTGCCCCCGATGCACTCGGCACTCAAGCACGAGGGGCGACGCTTGTATGAACTGGCGCGCAAGGGTGTCGAGGTAGAAAGGAACGCGCGCCCCGTCCGCGTCGATCTGTTCGAGCTCCTCGATTTCTCGCCCCCTCGCGCGCGCTTGGCCGTGGCCTGCTCAAAGGGTACCTACGTGCGGGCCTTGGTTCGCGACGTGGGCGAGAGGCTCGGGTGCGGAGCAACCCTTACAGCGCTTCGGCGCACTCGTTCAGGCCGGTTCGCCCTGGACAACGCTATTCCCCTTGAACAGGTCGGCGAAAGGGCGGCCTCCGCCCTGATTCCTCCAGCCGACGCAATTGCCCACTTGCCTGCCCTCGTCTTGGACGCGCGGCAAGCCGCGGATACTCTTCATGGTCGCCCCATCCAGGCACCCCCTGACGCGCCCGGAGGCGCCTTGTATCGCCTGCTCTGGGCCCCAGGTGCCCTGGCCTCCGTGGCCCGGGTCGAGGGGCCGCGCATGGTCCACGTGAGGGTCTTTCACCCTGATCCGGGCCTTGCGCTTGGGAGTAAAGTACGAGTTGACACGGCATGAGACCTACGGCATTGTTCGCAACCAACTATTTCCATCTCGAAGCCAAGGAACCAGAGGGACATGGTCAGTTTCGCCTCAAGCCGCAAGCAAGTTGTCATCAAGAAGTTCTCCAAGCACGAAGGGGACACCGGTTCCCCCGAGGTTCAGATCGCGCTCTTGACCGAGCGCATCTCACACCTGACGGAGCACTTCAAAGTTCACGCGAAAGATCACCACTCAAGGCGTGGGCTGCTCAAGCTGGTGGGAAAGCGTCGCCGTCTCCTCGACTATCTCAAGTCGAAGAGCGTTGACCGCTATCGCTCGCTCATCGACTCACTTGGCATTCGCAAGTAATCATCATTCCGTTTTGATCAAGAGCCGGGCGTGGGTTAGCCTTTTTGTGGTGTCCGCTGTCCCGTTGGAACTCTTTCCGTGTCAGCACGCGTGGCTTGAGTGGCCAGCACTGAAAGACTAAGCCGCCCGACTCACTCACACTAAGGAGTGTTTATGACCTACGTACGTGAAGGAGTGCTGGTGGGCGGCAAGGAGCTCACCATTGAGACCGGCCGAATGGCCAAGCAGGCCGGTGGCTCGGTCGTGGTGCGCTACGGCGATACCATGGTCCTGGTGGCGGCGACCGCTTCGTCGAAGCCCCGCGAGGGCGTCGACTTTCTGCCGCTCACGGTTGACTACCTGGAGAAGACCTCAGCGGCAGGAAAGATCCCGGGGGGCTATTTCAAGAGAGAGGGTCGTCCTACTGAAAATGAAATCCTCACCTGTCGACTGATTGACCGGCCGTGCAGGCCGCTTTTCCCAAAAGGTTGGCGGTTTGACACCCAAGTCATTGCTCTGGTCTTGTCTGCGGACCGCGAGAATCCATCCGACGTCCTTGCGCTCACGGGCGCTTCGGCCGCGATTTACCTGTCGGACATGCACTGGGACGGGCCGGTCGCAGGGGTTCGCGTGGGGCGAATCGACGGGCAACTCGTGATCAACCCGACAATCGCGGAGCAGGAGCGGAGCGACCTCAATTTTGTCGTTGCCTGCTCGCGAGACGCGATCGTGATGGTGGAAGGCGGGGCCAAGGAAGTGCCCGAGACCGTGGTCATCGATGCGCTCTTCTTTGCCCACCGGGAGGCCCAACCGATCCTAGATCTGCAGGAGAAGCTCCGAGCCGCAGTCGGGAAGGCAAGGCGCGAGTTTGTGCCATCGACCAAGGACGAGTCGCTCGTCGGCAAGGTGAAGGAGTTGACGTACGAGAAGGTCAAGGCGGCGATGGCGCTCCACGTGAAGCAGGAGCGGTACGGCACCCTCGGCAAGATCTACGACGAGCTCGGGGGCGCGCTTTGTGCCGAGGGCGCGCCCTTCCACGGCCGCGAGAAGGAGGTCGTCGCGGCCTACGAAGACGTGAAGAAGAAGCACGCACGGCTCACGACTCTCGACACGGGGTTGCGAATCGACGGCCGTCGTACCTTCGACATCAGGCCGATCTCTTCCGAGGTGTCGGTTTTGCCGCGCACGCACGGATCGGGGTTGTTCACTCGCGGTGAGACCCAGGCGCTCGTGACGACTACGCTCGGGACGCAGCAAGATGTGCAGCGCATTGACGCGTTGACTGGGGATGTAACGAAGCGCTTCATGCTGCACTACAACTTCCCACCGTTCTCGACGGGTGAGACGAAGCCCATGCGCGGTGCGTCGCGCCGCGAGATTGGGCATGGCTACCTGGCAGAGCGGGCGATTGCTCAGGTGCTGCCGAGCTACGAGGACTTCCCCTACACCATTCGCATTGTGTCCGAAATCCTCGAGTCCAACGGATCGTCCTCCATGGCCACGGTCTGCGGAGGAATCCTCTCGCTCATGGACGCGGGCGTGCCCATTTCGACCCCCGTGGCGGGGATTGCCATGGGTCTCATGAAGGAAGGCGATCGGGTTGCGGTCCTCTCGGACATCCTCGGCGACGAGGATCACCTTGGTGACATGGACTTCAAAGTCTGCGGCACGCGCAACGGCGTGACAGCGCTCCAGATGGATATCAAGATCTCAGGGCTTTCACGCGAGATTCTCGAAAAAGCGCTGTCTCAAGCGCGGGACGGCCGCCTGTACATCCTGGACAAGATGGCCGAGACGATCCCCTCGCCGCGGGACTACATGTCACCCTATGCGCCGCGCATTTACACGATGCAGGTGAAGCCAGACCGGATCAGGGACATCATCGGTCCGGGAGGCAAGACCATCCGCGCCATCGTCGAGCAAACAGGCGTGGCGATCGACGTCGAGGACGACGGTACGGTGTCGATTGCCTCGTCGGAGGAGCGTTCAGCCCAGAAGGCCATGGAAATCATCCGGGGCCTCACCGCCGAGCCGGAGGTTGGACAGTTCTACCATGGCGTGGTGAAGCGGATTGCCGAGTTCGGCGCGTTCGTGGAGATCATGCCGGGAACTGACGGGCTCCTTCATATCAGCGAGATTGCCCTCGAGCGGGTGAAGCGGGTGGAGGACGTCCTCAAGGAGGGGGATGAGGTCGTCGTCAAGGTGATTTCCGTAGACAAGCAGGGGAAGATCCGCCTGTCGCGCAAGGAAGCCCTTGGGCAGGCCCCCGAGGTCATCCACAACACCCGCCAATAACGTGCGGCTGACTGTTCAGGTCAAGCAGCTCCGGCCGGACGCAACGGTTCCCCGCACCATGTCCACGGGGGCCGCGGGCCTTGACCTGTCGGCAGCGCTCGATGCTCCAATCGCGCTCGCTCCCGGCGAGAGGGCGCTCGTTCCAACCGGCCTCGCGATGGCTATCCCCGCGGGATTCGAAGGACAGGTTCGACCGCGGTCGGGCCTGGCCGCAAAGCATGGCATCACTTGCCTTAACTCGCCGGGTACTGTTGATTCCGACTACCGGGGCGAGGTCAAGGTGATCCTCATCAACCTCGGGCATGAGCCGTTTTCCATTTCCCCTGGAGATCGCATTGCGCAGCTCGTCATTGCTCCTGTTGCGCAGGCTGGCGTCGAGTTGGTCGATAGCCTGGACGACACTGGGCGGGGAAGCGGCGGCTTTGGCTCCACTGGGAAGTAATGGTCGGTTGCACGGCTTTTCAGCGCAGGTAATCTTGCGCTAGGGTCATGCCACCTGCCGCAGGGACGATCGGCGAGCGATACGAAATCCTCGAAGAGGAGGGGAGTACTCCCTTCGCCCGCGTCGTGCGGGCGCTCGATCGTGAAGTTGAGGTCGAGGTTACGGCGTGGCTCGTAGGTGAAAACCTTCTTCCACGCGCGGAGGATCGCGCGGCTTTTTGTGAGGACGCGCTGCGGATGCGTGCCGTGTCGCACGCCAACCTGCGGCGTTTCTTCGATGCCGGGCAAGAGAGCGCCCAGTGCCATGTCACCCTGCAGCGCATCGACGGTGAAACCCTGGGCGAGCGGATTCGCAAGAGCCGTCGGGTCCACGATGGCCTCATCGCTATCATCGCGCGCGCCATGGCGGATGGGCTCGGTGCGGCCGAGGACGAGGGCCTGGTGCATGGCTGGCTCCGGCCGGATGACGTGACCATGGCCGGGGAGCTCCTCAAGCTCTCCGGTGTAGGGCTCTGGCGCTCCCTCAATCGAGACGCGGCGCGGGCTGCATTTCACAAGGACCTGAGATACGTCGCCGCAGAGGTGGTACGCGGTGATCGAGCCACAGCGCGCTCGGACGTTTACTCCATTGCGTTCATGCTCACTGAGCTGGCGCTTGGTCGCCCTGCGCGTCCAGAGGAAAGCGCCGAGCGGATGGTCCTGCGCCTGTATGATGAACGAGCTCGCCTTGCACGAGTCCTCGAAGAGGCTCTTTCCGCGCTGCCGGAAAGCCGCCCAGCGTCGGCTCGCCTCCTTGGGGATCAGATCGAGGAAGTTCTCGGCGAGCGGCCAAGTCGTTCATCGGAGCGATCGGGCGGTGCGTCCCACGAAAACCACGGGGCGTCACCAAGAAACCCCGACGTGGAGGTCACGCGCCGCGTGGACGTGTTTTCGATCCCCGACGCCGAGGTCACCCGCAAGGTCGAGATCTCGGCGCTTCCCGACCAGGAACGGACCCGGCGGGTAGACATCCTGGCCGCAATGCCTGTGGGTGGAGTAGTCCCGGGGCTCACCAAGGGGCCCCTGGTTTCCATCTCGGCGGCAGCCACTCAGGAACACGCAGGCCCCACGACCACCGCCAGCGAAGCGTCCACGGAGCACCCGCGAACGGCACCCGTTGAGGACCCGCCTGCGATAAGGCTCGCGGAACCTCATCGGGTGCACGAAGCGGCTCGGATCGCGCTGTCTCCTCCGGCGCAGGGCGCCTCCCGGCGATCCGTGGCGCTCTTGGGCGGCGCCTTGGTTTCGCTTCTTGCCCTTGCTGCAGCCGGCCTGGCCGTGGTGAGGTCGTCGGCCTTTGAGCCATCTCCTTCGTCAACGTTGCCGGGGCAGGCCTCAGCGGTGAGTATCGGCAGTGCCCCCGAGGGGCCCGTGCGGTCGGGTGTTCCAAGCATGCCGTCCGCTTCGCCACCCGTGGCCGCCAAAGCGCCGAGCGATTCCGTCGTGGTGAGCCTCAAGGGGACGTGTCCCGAAAAAGCGCGACTCGTCCCGGGCTCCCCGCGTTTCTGCATCGACATGTTTGAGGCGCCTGGACAAGGTCACCTCCCGCTGGCCAACGTCACGTTGGATGAAGCTCGTGAGGCGTGCAGCAAGGCGCAGAAGCGCCTGTGTACCGAAGAGGAGTGGGAGCGCGCATGCCGGGGCGAAGAAGGCGCGAGCTACCCCTACGGTCATGCGTACAAGCCGAACCAATGCAACGCGGGCGCAGGCCACGTGGCGAGGGCCGGCGCATTTCCCGAGTGCAAGTCTAGGCTCGAGGTGTACGACATGGTAGGAAACGTGGCGGAGTGGGTGGAGGAGGGGACGGTGAGGGGCGGCGCGGTCGGAGATGAGGATGGGGCCCGTTGTTCGCGGCTGAGAAAGAGACGACCCAACGCTCCCTCACGTCGCGTCGGGTTTCGCTGCTGTAGTGAGGCTACTCGACCAAGTTTACCTTGATCCCCTCCTTGGCGAGCATGTTCTTGAACTCGGCCTTGTTGGCGGCTTTCATGTAGGCCTCTTTGCCGTCAACCAGTCCTTTCTTGACCAGATCGATGAGCGAATCACTGAGCGTGGTCATCCCCTGCGAGCGTGCGGTCTGCATGAGGGAGAAGAGCTGGAACGTCTTCTTGTCTCGGATCAGGTTTGTGACCGCGCTGTTCGAGAGGAGGATCTCGTAGGCGGCCAAGCGACCGCCGCCGACCTTCTTGCACAAGACCTGTGCGATGACTCCTCGCAGCGACTCCGCCAGCATTTGACGAATTTGCTCCTGCCTGTCCGGCGGGAACTGGTCAATGATGCGGTCGATGGTCGACGGTGCTGTGGTCGTGTGCAGGGTGCCGAATACGAGGTGTCCGGTTTCGGCGGTCTCAACCGCAATTTCGATGGTCTCGAGATCGCGCATCTCCCCGACCAGGACGATGTCGGGATCCTCGCGCAAGGCCGCCCGCAGCGCGGTTTTGAACGACTTGGTATGGCTATGCACCTCACGCTGGTTGACCAGGCAGCACTTGTTTTCGTGGACGAACTCGATGGGGTCTTCGATGGTGATGAGGTGATCGTGCCGGTTCCGGTTGACGTAATCGATGAGTGTCGCCAGCGTCGTGGATTTCCCGGAGCCCGTTGGGCCGGTCACCAGCACCAACCCTTTTGTTAGGTAGCAGAGGTCGAGTACCCCCTTGGGCAGGCCGAGTTGCTCGGGCGTGAGAATCTTGAATGGGATCGCGCGGAACACCGCTCCTGGCCCGTGTCGATCTCTGAACATGTTGACGCGAAATCGTGAGACCCCCACGATGGCGTGGGCGAAGTCCGTGTCGTGCCGCTCCTCGAACTCCTTTTGGTTCTTCTCGGGCGCGACCTCGTAGAGCAGGGCAATGAGCTCATCTGGAGAGGACGGCGCGTGCTCCTCGAGCGGCTTGATTTCGCCGTGATGCCGCACCATGGGAGGGCAGCCCGAACTCAAGTGTAGATCGGACGCGCCCAGCTCGACCATTTTCAGCAGAAGCTTATCAATGGCCTTCGGCTCGCCCGAAGTGGGTTCGACGTCCGTAGGATCTGCACTCGAGCCGTGCCCGTTGGTCGAAATAGGAGTTGAATCCGCGTTGACACGAGGCGGGGCAGTGCCGAGGGCAGGCGGAGTGTCGAACCCGGGTGGGTCCGAAACCTCCAGCGGCGGGATTACAGGTCGGCCGCCAGGCGGCGACGCAGAAATGGGCTTCCGAGGGGCCGCCTCCTCGTGCTGATTCCGTTCGATCAATAGCTCAGTCGCTGGCTCCTCGCTTGCGGCAGGCGGAGGTCCTACGTCGAGCACGACCTTCCACGCGCCTGTCTTGGGCTCGACCGTGACGCTAAACGGGCTCCCCTTGAAATCATATCCGAAGCTCACCTTGGAGCCGACACGCAGGGCCTTCTGTGCCTGCGGCGTGGCGATTTCCTCGACGAGCGCCACCAGGTCGGCGTGGGGAGTCGTTTGGCTCGCCATTCGGTTCCCCGTGGGAAACTTGAGGGCCACGTTGGTCCCGCTCGTCAAAACTGCGCCAGACGCCCCAAAACGAGTGATGCTGTTCAGGTACAGGTCTATCCGCGGCACGACTAGCCCTCCCCATGCAGTCGATGAGTCGAGACAACGAAGCTCGTCATGTTACCAGATTCTCCTTGCCAAGATGCGCCTTCCCCGGTAGATAGGGCCTTGCAAAAGGAGGCGAGCGTCGATCATGCCTATCGACATGCCTTTTGGCACGCCCTTTGGAATGCCTTTTGAGTCCTTAAGGGTAACTGTCCTGGGCTCGGGCTCTGGCGGGAACTCGATTCTCATTGAGGCTGAAGGCACCCGGATCCTCGTCGATGCGGGCCTGAGCGCTCGCGAGCTCGCTCGGCGGATGGAAGCGGTTTCCTCGGTCCGACTCGAGGACATCCACGCGGTCCTCGTTACGCACGAGCATTCGGATCACGTGTCGGGAATCCCTGCGCTCGCGTCTGCGGGGATTCCGGTTCACGCGACGACCGGTACGGCCCGGGCGCTTGGCCTGACTGCGGCACGCGAGCTTGGGCCGGGCGAACCGTTCACGATTGGCGCCCTTTGCGTGAACCCCGTTCCCGTGCCCCATGACGCATCGGAGCCGGTGGGATTTGTCCTCACAAGTGGCCCCAACAAGGTAGGCATTCTGACCGACTGCGGTTTTCCGGACCGCACCATTGCCGCCGCATATGCCGGCTGTGACGTGCTGGTGCTGGAGACGAACCACGACTCCAGCATGCTCCGAAGCGGGCCATATCCGCCTTCCCTCAAGAGGCGGATTGGTGGCGCCCGGGGACACCTATCCAACGAGCAGGCGGCCGACCTGTTGACCTTGATCGTGCGGGCGGATCCGCTCGAGCGCATGCCGCGCGTCCTCGTGCTTGCGCACTTGTCGCAGATGAATAACCGCCCGCGCTTGGCTCGATTGGCCGTGGAACGAGCACTCGCACGCATGGGGAGCAGGTCGCCTCGTCCTCGAATCATCCTGTCGTCGCAGTCCCGGCCCAGCTCGCCGGTTCGCGTGACTCAAGGTGGGCTGGAAATCCTTCCGCAGGAGGATAGCCGCCAGCTCTGCCTGGTGTTTCCAGACTAGGAGAAGCACGTGATTTCTCGTTACAGCCGTCCCGAGCTTGCAAGGCTTTGGAGCGACGAACACCGGTATGAGACATGGTTCGCCGTGGAGCTCGCCGCGTGCGAGGCCATGGAGGAGATCGGCCGCGTCCCCTGTGGGACAGCAGCAAGTATCCGAGGCAGCGCCCAAGGGAAGCTCGATTCCAAGCGCATCGACGAGATCGAGCGCACCACTCGTCACGACGTGATCGCGTTCTTGACTCACGTCGAGGAGCTCGCAGGTGAGCCCGCGCGCTGGCTGCACCTCGGGATGACCTCCTCCGACGTCCTCGACACGTCCCTGGCGCTAGTCACGCGGGAGGCGCTGGGCGAAATCCTGGGCGGCATCAAAAAACTCCGCGAGGCGTGCGCAGGTCGTGCGAGGGAGCACCGGCACACGCCAATGATCGGGCGGTCGCACGGCATCCATGCCGAGCCCACCACCGCAGGACTGACATTCGCGCGGTGGCACGCCGAGCTCGGGCGTGCCGAGCATCGCGTGGATGAGGCGCGGCAGGTCATTTCTGTCGGGAAAATCGCAGGGGCCGTGGGAACGTACGCCAATGTTCCACCCGAGGTCGAAGCGCGAGCGTTCGCCAAGCTCGGCCTTGTTCCAGAGACGGTGGCCACCCAGATCGTGGGGCGAGACCGCCACGCGCAGGTCATGACTTCCCTGGCGCTTCTCGGGACCGCTATCGAGCAGATCGCCTTGGCGGTAAGACACTGGCAACGGACCGAGGTGGGAGAGGGCGAGGAACCGTTTGGCAAGGGACAAAAGGGTTCCTCGGCAATGCCCCACAAGAAGAACCCAATTCTTTCTGAAAACCTATGCGGCCTTTCGCGCCTCCTACGAGCACACGCAGGTGCCGCGCTCGAAAACGTAGCGCTCTGGCATGAGAGGGACATCTCCCATTCGTCGGTGGAGCGCGTGATCATTCCCGACGCTACCACCCTGTGCGACTTCATGCTCGCGCGCGCCACGGGCCTGGTGTCTGGGCTGGTGGTCCATCCGGAACGAATGAAAGCGAACCTGGAGCTCACAGGAGGGCTGGTATTCAGCGAGTCGGTCATGCTCAAGCTCGTCGAAACCGGCCTCCCGCGGCAACGCGCCTACGAGATCGTGCAGCGAAGCGCTCTTCTCGCCCATGGGGGCAAGGGGCGATTTCGCGATCTCCTGGCTGCAGACCAAGACGTAACATCTCGAATTTCCCCACGCGACATCGACCAAGCATTCGATCTTGGTCACCACCTCCGCCACATCGATGTCATATTTGAGCGCGCACTTGCGGGGAACGAGGGTAACTTGCCTTGAACAAGCTCGACGAAATCATTAGAGGCCAGCTCGGCCACACGTTGACGGGAACCAACTTTTCCTCCCTCGGCAAGAAATACGAGGGGAAGGTTCGCGACTGCTACACGACTTCGGACGCGAAGCGCATCATCATCGTGTCGGATAGGATAAGCGCGTTTGACGTCGTGCTGGGCACCATCCCGTTCAAGGGGCAGGTGCTCAATCAAATCGCGCGGTACTGGTTCGAGGAGACCGCGCGGGTCGCGCCCAACCACGTTATTTCGGTTCCGGATCCAAATGTGATGATTGCGAGGGAATGCACCCTTCTCCCAGTCGAGTTCGTCATGCGGGCGTACCTGACGGGCGTCACCACCACCTCGATCTGGCATGCCTACGAGCGGGGCGCGCGCGAGTTCTGCGGCCACAAGCTTCCAGAGCGCATGAAGAAGCATCAGCGACTTCCCTGCCCCCTGCTCACTCCATCGACCAAAGCGGAGAAAGGGGGGCACGACGTCTCGGTTTCTCGGAACGAGCTCCTCGACACGGGCGTGATCACGGCCGCTGACTTTGAGAAGGCCGCGCAGATTGCAGCGGCGCTCTTTTCTTTTGGCGAGCGCCGCGCCGCCGAGAGGGGCCTCATCCTGGTGGACACGAAGTATGAAATGGGCAAGACGCCCGACGGGGAGATCATCGTCATCGACGAGATTCACACGCCGGACAGCTCGCGCTACTGGTTTTCGAGCGACTACGAGGCGAGGATCGCTCGCGGCGAGGACCCTCGCGGCTTGGACAAGGAATACGTGCGCAAGTGGCTCGCCACGGAGCAGGGCTACCTTGGCGACGGGCCGCCTCCTCCGCTTCCGGACGATGTGCGCATCGAGGCCGCCAGGCGCTACATCTCGATCTACGAGCTCGTCACCGGCCACTCCTTCGTGCCGGATGTCGGCGATCCCATCGCCCGAATGGCCAAGAACCTGGGGATATCGGCATGAAGACAAGAGTTTACGTGACCCTCAAGCAAGGCGTCTTGGACCCACAGGGCCAAGCCGTGGCAAAGACGCTTAAGCGCATGGGTTATTCCGAGGTCGCCGACGTGCGCATCGGGAAGTACATCGAGGTGGAGGTCGAAGGGGAGACCTCCAAGGCTCGCCTTGAGGAAATGTGCCGCAAGCTCTTGGCGAACCCCGTCATTGAGGATTTCCGGATCGAGCAATCATGAACTTCGGAATCGTTCGCTTTCCCGGCTCCAATTGTGATGACGATGCCCTGCACGCCGTGACCCGCGTTTTGGCCCCGCTCGGTGCCACGGGAAGAATCCTCTGGCACAAGGATCACTCGCTCGCGGGCATTGACGCTGTGATTCTTCCCGGCGGGTTCAGCTATGGCGACTACCTGCGAGCAGGTGCCATGGCCGCGCACTCGCCGATCATGGCTGAGGTAAGGGTTTTTGCGGAAAAGGGAGGTCCCGTCATCGCCATATGCAACGGGTTTCAAATCGCCTGCGAGGCTGGGCTGCTGGAAGGTGCGCTCACCCGCAATGAATCCCTGCGGTTCGAGTGCAAGGACGTGTACCTGCGCGTCGAAGGGCGACCCACGCCATTTACCCAAGCGATTCCCGCCGGGCGGATCCTGAAGATGTCGATCGCCCACGCCGAGGGCCGCTACATCCATCCCAACCTGGAGCGGCTCGAAAAAGAGGGGCTCGTCGCCTTTCGCTACGTCACTTCCGATGGCGCGGTCACGCCCGAGGCGAACCCGAATGGCTCGATGGCGGGGATCGCCGGTGTCCTTTCGCCCCGCGGAAACGTCTTGGGGCTCATGCCGCATCCAGAGCGCGCGTGCGAGGCCCTGCTCGGCGAGGGCGGCGAGGATGGGCGCATGCTCTTTGAGAGCGCCTTGGCTTTCGCGCGTGGCACGCCGAGCCGGGTGGGGAGCTAGTCATGGCCACGAAGGAACCCACGGTGACCGAGGCGCTCGCGAGCGAGCATGGGCTTTCTGTAGAGGAGTTCCAGCGCATTCGTGCCATTTTGGGGCGCGCACCCACGTATACCGAGCTCGGGATCTTCTCGGTGATGTGGAGCGAGCACTGCTCGTACAAGTCGTCGCGCGTGTACCTGCGAGGCCTGCCGACAAGCGGCCCAAGGGTCATCCAGGGGCCGGGAGAGAACGCGGGTGTCGTCGACATTGGCGACGGGCAGGCCGTCGTCTTCAAGATGGAGTCGCACAACCACCCTTCGTTCATCGAGCCGTACCAAGGGGCCGCGACAGGGGTGGGTGGCATCTGCCGAGACGTGTTCACGATGGGGGC
>JACQUZ010000050.1 GCA_016210055.1 Deltaproteobacteria bacterium
AGGAGGGCGAATACTTGATGTATTTAACCGACGAACGACGCAGCCAGTGTCGGTGAGGGCCGCCGAATTATGTGACGGATTTCTCGGACGGGACACTAGCTGCCTGCAGCTGTCATAGCCGCTTGGTAAAACGCCCGCGTGCCCAAGTCGCGCGAGTGTCCTATCGACAGCCTGGTCCACGGATGTCGGGAGCCCACGCCAGGTGCGCCCGTCGGGGAATTGGCACAGCCCTTGACTGTTCTTCCTGGAATCGGGCCCACGCTTGCACATCGACTTGCCGAAAGGGGTCTCGAGACCCTCGAGGATCTGGCCTGGATGGTCCCACGAGGCTACGACGACATGCGCGTGGTCGTGCCTTTGGACCAGGCCCTCTCGTCTGCCGACGAAGAGCCGGCTCCCGAACGGCTCACGACCTGTGGGACTGTGAGGAAAGTCCGGTACGTGCGCTGGGGAAAGCGCTTCCTGGAAGTGCAACTCGCCCGCGGTCCTGCGGTGCTGAGCGTCCGCTGGTTCCAAGTTCATGCGGGAATGGCCAACCGCTTTGTCATTGGCCATGAGGTCATTGTCTCGGGGCGCCTCCGCCGACGTGGGTCGGCCTGGGAGATGGCGAATCCGGACCTTCTCGGCCACCCGGACGACGCCGCGTTGGATGCACGTCTCGGAATCCGCCCGCGCTACCCACTAGTCGAAGGGGTGCCGGGCGCCACCCTGCGGCGAGCGATGCGCCATGCAGTTGCCCTGGCGTCGCCTCACCTTGTCGATGGGATACCGAGCGAGGTCACCTCGCGTCTTTCGCTTCCCCCGCTCGCGGACGCCTTGCGGGGCCTCAACGACCCTCCTGCGGACCTTGGCGAGGACAAGGCCCAGGCACTCTTCCGCGGCGAAAGCGCTTGGCACCGCCGCCTCGCTTTCGATGAGCTGTTCTTTTTGAGCCTGGCCGTTCTGTCCCGCAAGGCGTCGCGGCGCGAGGGGTCAGCCACGCCTTGCCTGCCCCATCCAGGCGCTCGAGAAGAGCTGGCGAAGGCCTTCCCGTTCTCCTTCACCCGTGCGCAAGAGCTGGCCATCGACGAGCTGGCGCGCGATCTTGCCGGGCCACGCCCCATGAACCGGCTCTTGCAAGGGGACGTGGGTTCGGGCAAGACGGCCGTGGCGCTGGCTGCCGCGCACCTCGTGCGCTCCGCTGGACGTCAGGTCGCCATCATGGCGCCCACCGAGATCCTCGCGGAACAGCATTATCGAACCATTGAACCATGGGCCCAATCGCTGGGGCACCGCGTGGCGCTTCTCACCGCTTCAACTCCGCGCGCCGTGCGTGAATCGATGGTGCGGACGCTCGCCGCTGGTGCGGTGGGGATCGTGGTAGGGACACACGCACTCCTCGCCAAGGACGTGGATCTCGCGGACCTAGGCCTCGTGGTCATCGACGAACAGCACCGCTTTGGCGTGGCGCAAAGGGTGGCTCTCCGGCGCAAGGGGCTCGGCACGCCGCACCTTTTGATCATGACCGCGACCCCTATTCCTCGGACTCTCGCTCTCACCTATTACGGCGACTTGGACGTCACGACGTTGGACGAGTTGCCTCCGGGCCGAACGCCGCCCGAGACGCGGGTGCTCCGCGGGGATGGAGGGCGCAAGAAGGCGTATGAAGTCGTCCGTCGGGTCGTTGCCGCGGGCCGCCGTGCGTTCGTGGTTTGCCCGCTGGTCGCGCCACGCGAGCCGGATGGCGGCGAACCCGGGGGGGATGGCCTTCCCGATTGGGCCGATGCGACGACCACGGCTGAGCGCCTGGCCCGGGAGCTTGCGCCGGCGCGCGTGGGTCTCGTCCATGGCCGAATGCCGATGGCAGAACGAGACGCCAAGATGGTCGGCCTCCGAAAAGGAGAGATCGATGTCCTGGTAGCCACGACGGTGATCGAGGTCGGCGTCGACATCCCAGAGGCGCAGGTGATGGTCGTCGAGGATGCAGGGCGCTTCGGGCTTGCGCAGCTCCACCAGCTTCGTGGCCGCGTGGGCCGGGGGGGCGGCAGCTCCTATTGCCTGCTTGTCACCCGAGGGACGCGGGGCACGGCCGAAGGCGACGACGCATCTCGCCGCCTGGCCATCATGGAGGCGACGAGCGACGGCTTTCGCATTGCCGAGGAGGACTTGGCGCTGCGCGGACCTGGTGAGATCCTGGGAACACGCCAAGCTGGGCTTCCGAGGCTGCGTTTTGGCGACCTCACGCGCCACGCCACGCTCGCCTTTGAGGCCCGTCGCGAAGCCGAGAAGCTCATCGACGAGGACCCTTCGCTTTCCAAGCCGGAGCACCACGTCACTGCCGAAGTCCTGCGGTCCCGCATCGGAGGCGCGGAACTTCACGGGGCCGAGGGCGGGTAGGTGTGGGGTCTTTCGCGCCTTCCCGAGGGCCGCCTCAGGCTGGTCAGCAAGCCCAGAAGGAGCACCGCAGAAACGCCCCCCGGCTTCCGGTCGCGGCCCACTTCGCAAGAACAGCCGCCGTCGTCATCCCCTTTGCGCCCTCCGTCCGAGCGGGGCGACCCCGCGTCCCATGGTTCATCCGCGCACGTGGGAACATTCTTGGGATCGGCAGAGCTCGAGTCTCGGTCGACGACGACTGATGAGCGGCTGTACGCCGAGTGCGATCGTCCGGCCGAATCCTTGACCTCCACCTGGATGTAATAGGAATCGAGGGGGACCAGGGACAGGTCCCACGCGTAACACCCTGCAAAGGTCCCGTTCGCATGGCCCACCATGGGGAGGTCGGCCGCAATCTCCTCAGGTGGGTCCTCGGTACCGACGGCTCCGTACCGAATCGTCGCATGAAGAGGAGATGCGCCGCTCGCTCGCCACCGAATGGCGAATGCGACGCCGGAAGGGAGCTCCCCCACGTCTGGCTTGTCCACGGTGACCGCTGGCCATGGCGGGTCACCTTGGTGGCGGATGGTTACCGGAAGCGGGCTGAAGCTCGCCACTGGATCGAGGGGCGGATCTTGGGTGACGCTGTACACGAAGTAGGAACCAGCTGGGACCGAGGAGGTATCCCACTTGAGGACGTTCGCGTCGCCTTCGACCGGCACCTTCTCCCCACCTGGGATAGGGGTCCCCGCGTGCAAGCTCGACGAGAGCTTGGTTCCAACAGGGACGTTCGAAGGCTGGTAGAAAAAAGCCAGCTCGCCGGTCTTGTCATCGCTGTTTTCAGCCCAAGTCACGTCATAATTGCCGTCGGCGACGTCGAAGCGAGCCCCAGGGCTGGCAAACGTGATGCGGGTGGGCACGCCTCCCGAGTGCCGAGCGAGTCCTGGCGAAACCAGGAGGGGGAGCAGGGAAAGCAAGGTGCAAGACATGGCCCCAAGATATACCAACCGTGGGAACGCGATTGCTGCGTTGCGATTAGGGCCCTAGGGCAGGTAAGGTGCACGCCCATGTCGGAGTGCAGTCATCCGAGCCGACGAATCGTCGGTGGGGCCGTGCTGGCTTGCGCGCTTGCGGGGATTCTTGCTGGCGCCTTGGAGTTGGCGTGGATGCGAGCCATGTGGCAGCCGTCTATGGCCGTGGCGGGGGGTCTCCCCAAGACGGTGCCACCGATTCTCGGGCTCTCCGTGCTCGCGTGCACCATCGTCGGCGCGGTCCAAGGCCTCACCGCATGGCTTTTCCACCGCATCGCCCGGGTCTTGGCCAAGGGTCCCTCGAGCCACCCGCGCTGGCTGGCTGCCCTTTGCACCGTGGCCATGACCCCGGCGATATCGTGGGCGTGTGCCCAGGCGTTTTCTGGCCGGCGCGCGCGGATGCTGCCTGGGCGTTGGCTGTGGATCACGGCGGCCGGGGTGGTGCTCTTGGGCGTCACCTACGGAGGCGTGCGCGTGGTTCTCGGCGTGGGCAAGCGGCTCGAGCAAGCCGGCGGCAAGGGACGCGGTTCCAGCCTCGGCGCCTGGCTTGCCGGTGGCTTGGTTCTCGCAGGAGCCATGTTCCTCGCTCTCGACCAACGCCTCCTCGTTCACCGCTATCCCTTCTTTCATGTTGCGCTGGAGGTGCTCACCTTCTTGGCTTGCGAGCTGGCGGTGCTCGCCGCGGTAAATGCGTGGCCCCGGTGGCGAAAGGACCGCCACCGCATCTTGACTCGGGGATGGCTTGCCTCGACGGCATTCCTTGCGGTCAGCGCGGGGGCGCTCTCGATCGGCACCTTGCGCTCTTCCGATGCGCTGGCCTTGCGCGCCCTCGTGTACGAGCACGGCTCCCTGTCGGCTCGTTTTCTCGACGGAGCCAGGCTCTTGGGCGTGTCCATGGATGGGGCACCGCTCTTGAACCCTTCGAACCAGGAGGGGCCTGTAGCTCGACGGGTAACCGGCGATTTCCCCCGATTTCCGGGTGCAGATCTGGTCCTGATTACCGTGGATGCACTCCGTGCCGACCACCTCGGTGCTCTTGGGTACGGGCGAGGCGTGAGCCCCAACCTCGACCAGCTCGCCCAGGCCAGCGCGGTGTTCGAACGTGCCTACGCCCCAGTGCCGCACACGTCGTTCTCCATCGCGTCGCTGCTCGTAGGGAAACACGTCCACGCCCTGGCGCGTCTTGGGCTCATGAACGGCCATGAATCGCTCGCCGACGTCCTTCGTCGGTACCGATACAAGACCGCCGCGTTCTTCCCGCCTGCCGTGTTCTACGTGGACGGGGAGCGGTTCAAGGCCTACGAGGAACAACGGTATGGCTTCGAATATGTCCGTTTCGAGCCGTTCCTCGAGGACGAAGACGCCACCGCGCGCACGGACCAGGCCATTCGATTCCTAGAGACCGAGCGCCCGGTGCGGACATTCCTGTGGATTCACTATTTCGGCCCGCACGAGCCCTACGTGCTCCATCCCAACCTGGGCTGGTCGACCAATGGGGAGCGCGCCGTGGACAATTACGACGGAGAGATCCGGTGGGTAGACCGCGAGATAGGCCGGCTGCTCGACTACCTTCGGGCGAATCGGCCGCGCGCCATCATCGCCGTGACGGCGGACCATGGCGAGGAGTTCGGGGACCACGGCGGCGCTTACCATGGCACCACGCTTTACGACGAGCAGCTCCGCGTGCCCTTGATTCTTCATGTTCCCGGCCTACCCGGCCGCCGAGTCGGATCACCCGTCTCCACGGTCGACGTGTTTCCCACGCTGCTGTCGCTCGTGGACGTGCCGGTTTCGGCCCGCGCCCGTGGCACCGATCTTCGCCCATGGCTCGTGCCCAAAAACCCCGAGCCCGAGGCAGACCTGCCGCCCGTGTTCGCGGAGATCGACGCCCTGAAAATGGTGGCGTTGGGCTCCGAGAAGCTCATCTGTGACGCGACGCGGGGGTTCTGCCGCCTCTTCGACTTGCACATCGATCCGAAGGAAACCCGAGACCTCGCGCGCGAACGCCCACAGCGGGCCTTGGAGCTACGGGCGCACCTTGGGACGTGGATGGCAAGTCACGCCGGGTTCGAGCGTGCGGCGATGGACGCTGATCCGGCCCAGGCCGCACGCCGCGCTGTCCTTTCGCGCGGCCAGCTCGGCGATCGGGAGGCAGTCCCATCGCTCGTCGACGTGCTCGTGGGAAAGGACGTCCCACGAGACGATCGTCTTCTTGCGGCCCGCGCGGTGGCGGTCCTTGCGGTGGAGAGTGCCATGGCGAGCGGTCCAGCTCTTGGCGAGCCGGAGCTGACCAGCCTACGGCGAGCTCGGCCTGCCGATCCAGATCCGTCCGTGCGCGCGTGGATCAACGTGGCTCTCGCCGTATCTGGCGCTGCGGATGCTCGAGCGGCCCTCGAGCATCTCGATCCCATGGTGATCGCCGATGAACCAGAGCTGCCCGCAAGGGCCGCGCTGGCGAGACA
>JACQUZ010000056.1 GCA_016210055.1 Deltaproteobacteria bacterium
CGATTTCCGCTAGCTCGGTCTCGAGCACCTTGAGGTCTTCGCTGGCCTGATCGCACGCGGTCTTGGCTGCCGCGCGGGCTTTTGTGGCCTCCTCGAGCGCCTTTTCTGCGGCATCCCGTTTCTTGAGCTCCTCTTCGAGCTGCATCCAGCGCTTCTTGCAGTCGTCGCTCCACTTGTCGAAATCCTCTGGCCGCTCGATATCCAGCGCCTGGGTCGTGGCATCGATGTCCCGAGGCTGCTCATCGGCGCATCCGACAGGGGCCACAAGGGCGAGCAAGAACACCCACGCACGAACCATCCATGAACCACGCAGTGCGGTCGTCACGATCCTCCTCCTTTGGCGGCCATGTTCCGGCAAGAGAGGGAGCTTGCATGGAAAGCGTCCCATGGACAAGCGTCTACTAGCGTGCGACGAAGTTGGCGACGAGGACGGGCGTTCGGCTCGGGACGAGTGGGCTCCCCGTGCCGAGTTCTCCGTAAAAGTTACTTCCCCAGCAAAGCGCGGCGCGGTCGCTTCGGAGCGCGCACCCGTGGGTGCTGCCGACGGCGATGGCGGTGACGTCGGTGAGGTTTTGGACGGCAACCGGCGCGTAGGCAGTGGTGAGGGAGTTGTCACCAAGCTGCCCCATGCTGTTTTCTCCCCAGCAGGCCACGGTACCGCTTTGCCGAATTGCGCAGGTCGTGTTGCTGCCGGCGGCGACGGCCACTGCGTCGCCGAGATTGGCCACTTGCTGTGGAATCGGGGTGCTTTGGATTAGCGGCATGTTGTGGCCAAGTTGCCCTTGGACGTTGTATCCCCAGCAGTTCACGACGCCCGAGCCGTGCAGCGAGCAAGTATGATGGCTCCCGAGGGCGAGCCCCACGACGTCGGTGATGCCGGGTACCGCCACGGGCGCGATCGCAAAGTACGCGATTGACTCACGAGGCTGGCCGAGCTGGCCAAAGCCGTTGTACCCCCAGCAGACAATCGTCTTGTCCTTCTTGATGGCGCAGGCATGTTGCGCCCCTGTGGCGATGGCCGTGGCGCCCATGAGGTTGACGACGCCCACGGGGACCGCGGAATTGGTCAAGGTATCGTTTCCCAGCTGGCCTTCCGAGTTGCGGCCCCAACAAGCGACGCTCTCGTCTTGGCGCAACGCGCAAGTGAAGTGCTCTCCGGACGAAATGGCCGTGACAGAAGACAGGTCTAGAACGGATCCTGGGGTGCCCGACGATCGAGAGTAGCTCCCCAGTTGACCGTAGTCGGAATCGCCCCAGCACGTAACCGTGCCGTCCTGCAGGAGGGCGCACGAGGATTCGTGGCCCAGGGAGACCATCGCGACGTTGGCCGCCTTCCACATCGGCAGGGGACGGCCTTGCGCTCGTGGGATCTAGGAGCTTGCCATCGGTGTAGAGCCCCCAGCACGCCAGCGTGGAGCCCTGTCTAACGCCACACGTGGCGTACAAGCCGGCGGCGAGGGAGTGGGGTGGGCGTACTGCGGTGCTCGCGTCTGGCTCCGGTGTTGCGGCGTCAGCGACCGACGATGGCGCGTCTGGCGGCGTGGCATCAGGCGCGTGCCCAGCGTCTAGCGAGGGGCTAGCGTCAGCCGGCTGCCCTGCGCCCGGCCACCCAATGAGGGATGCTCCGCCTGATGGCCGCATGGACAGCGGGATCACCGTGTCTAGCCCACGGGCGATGGTCGCGGAGACGGGACCACCGAGCCACGCAGGCGCCACGACCCCGCCCAGGGTGGTGCAAGCCCACGAATATGCTTCGGCGCGGACCGTGACTTGCCCGGCTGGGAGCCCGAGAAGGACGAGCGTGCTGGGGCCGCCGGGCGTCACGTCGAAGATCTTCTCGACTGTTTCCTGCCCGGCGACTTGAACCCGGAAGCAGTACACGTCCTGCGGCAATTCACCCACGTGCATGGTGGCGCGGGCCGTCTTGTGGGCTCTCTCGTCGGTCGAGGTTAGCCCCATGCAGCCGCAAGTCAGGGCCACGAGTGCATGTGCGAGCCGATTGAGGCGACGAGTCATCGCGATTGGTCACGATGGCATGGCTAGAACTGAGTCAACGTGGGCTCGGCGACTGCGTCGGATGAAGTCGTCCCCAGGCCGAGTTGCCCTTCGTTGTTTCGACCCCAGCAATGGACACCACCGCCGCGGGTCGCGGCACATCGATGAGAATGCGATAGCGCGATGGCCGCGACGTTGGGAATCGTCTTGACCTGTGGGATCCTCAGATCGCACGCGACTCGACCATCATTGTATGCAACGCACGTGGTGTATGGCCCTGCGGCAAGGGCAATCACGCCCGAATCGGTGGGAACCTGGGTCGGGACATAGCGTACTCGGTAGTCGGTCGATGTGCCGCTGGGCCCTGAATCGACATCGAGGCCCCAGCACCATACCGTCTGGTCCGACTTGAGCGCGCAGGAGTGGAAGACGCCCGCAACGATCGATCGCACGCCGCTCAGGTTGAAAACGGCCACCGGTGTCTCGGCGTCCGCCTGGGAGTTGTTTCCGAGCTGGCCAAAGTCGCTTGTGCCCCAACAGGCCACAGTCCCGTCGATCTTCAGGGCACAAGTGTGGGACCTCCCCATGGCGACTGCCTTAACCCCGGAAAGCTCTGGGATGGCCACTGGTTCGTACAGGCGATTGGATTCGTAAGTAGTGTTTCCCGGACACATGCCCCAGCAGGCCACGGTGCCGTCACGTTGCACGGCGAAAGAGCAAGATTCTGAGACCGCAATGGACACGGCGTCCGCGATTCCCGAAATCTGCGTGGGGGGCAAACGCAATGTGCTCGGTGGGGCGCCTGCTTGACCTGCGTCATTCAAACCAAAGCAAGTGATCTTTCTGTCGAACGTCAACACGCACGTGTGGGCGCCCGGGGAATATACGTTACCTGAACCCGAAGCGGCCACCTGTACAACACCGACCAGCGATCCGACTCGCAGGGGGATCGCAGAGGTGCTCTCGACGATATCCGCCTGCCCGAGTTGCCCGAACGAGTTGCCGCCTGCACACCAGAGCGTCCCATCGCGTCGCGTCGCGCACGTGTGGACGTCCCCGGCTGCGAGGCGGCTGACGAATTCCCCTGAGCCTTCCGGGAAGTCCACCGTGAACATGGCGTTCGTCCCCGTCCGCGGGCGCATGACCAAGGTGACATCGGCCGTTCGCCCGCGCACGAGCGTGGTCCCGACAGGATCGCTCTCCCACGTAGCAAGGGCGCCGGCCAGGGCGGAAGCGCATGACCAGTCGTAGGCCAATGCCTGGACATAAATGTCACCTGGCTGCAGCCCCTCGAGCGTAAGGATTGACCTGGCGCCTGGCGTCACGTCGAAGCCCCGATCGATGGTCTGGGAGCCGCTCACCACGAGCTGAATGCAGAAAGCCCCGCTTGGAACCGTGGCGATCGCCGCGGCGACGCTCGCCGTGGCCTCGGGTTCCGGTTCATCGCTGGATCCGCACGATGCGACGAGAACGCCGATGAGCAGCCCACCCACCCACCAACCCGCCGTCATGCTCGAGCTCGTCATGGGACTTTCCCCCCCACGCAGGCACTGAAAAGGCTGCAAGGGAATGATCGGCGGCCCACGGGGGAACTTCAGCGCCGTTAACCCGAACGGCGGGAGCCCACGCTCCTTCATGTAGGACCTTTTTCGAGGAGCACCATGATGCGTCGAGTCCACTTCCTTCTTTGCGCCGCGGTCCTCGTGGCTTGTACCGAGCCCGGAGCCATCGGGCCCGATCCTGACGGACCGCGTCAGGATTCAGGGACGAAGCCGCGCCCCGACGCCGGAGACAAGCCTTCCACGTCGCCCGACGCCCGACCAGGCTTCGACGCCGGGCCCGGTCCCCGGGCAGACGCCAGCTTTGACGCGGGCTCCAGCCCCGACTCCGGGCCTGGCCCGATTGACGATTTCGGCAAGCGTCCAGGCTTGGCGGTGTACTGGGGGCAAAACGGCTACGGTGGCGCCAATCCCGGAAACCCAGCGCTCTACGAGAAGTCACTCGCCGAGGTGTGCCAGAACCCCGACTACGACATCGTGATACTGGCCTTCGCGACCAGCTTCGTGAGCGCCCGCAACGCTGACGGTCTCCCCGAGCTCAATTTCGCCTTCCACTGCGACACCCCTTATGACCAAAGAAACCCGTTCCTGCTCCGGTGCGCGAACATCGAGGCAGGGATCGAGACGTGCCATTCCAAGGGGAAAAAGGTGCTCCTCTCGCTCGGCGGCGCTGCCGGCGCCTACGGGTTCACGAGCGACGCCCAGGCAGAACGGTTCGCCGAGACGACGTGGGACATGTTCCTCGGCGGCAGCGGCGCCGTGCGGCCTTTTGGCAGGGCCGTGCTCGACGGGGTTGACCTGGACATCGAAGGGGGCTCGACCATTGGGTACACGGCATATGTGAAGAAGCTGCGTGGTCTCATGTCACAGGACACCACGCGCTCCTATTACGTGGCGGCAGCGCCGCAATGCCCCTATCCAGACGCGTACGTGGGGCCAGCCCCAGGGCGTCCCCTGGGAGACGTGCCGGCGATGTTCGATTGGTTATTTGTGCAGTTCTATAACAACTACTGCAACTTCAATCAGCGGGCGAGCTTCGAGCAGTCGTACGCCCAGTGGACCTCGCTCGCGACGGGGGGAAAGCCCAAGATCTTCGTGGGCCTCCCGGCGACGCCGCAGGCGGCCAACGCCGCGAGCTTCGTGGGCCGTGCGGATCTTCAGGCGCTTGTCGACGTAACCGCCAAGAGCAAGGCATTCGGCGGCGTGATGCTGTGGGACTCCTCCTACGACCAAAACAGCTCCGAGGGAGGGCAGACGTACGGCGCGCTCGTGGCGTCCCTCCTGCGCAAGCTCTAGCGATCTGCCTAGCTTGCGGACGGCGAGGCCGCAAGCGCTTAGGCGTCCCGGACTCGGAGTTCGCGCGGACCTCTTACGGGCTCCTGTAAGATGTTGACTTGAAACGCGGGAGCGCAGGCTTTTGCATTGCACTGGGGGGGCCGCATGAAGAAATGGAAACGAGTCTTGCTCTGGGGTGTTTCGATCGTGGCCGTCCTTGTCGGCGGCGTAGGCGTGTTCGCGGCCACGTACGCGCCGCCCCAGCGCAAGGCGACGGAGTTAACGGTAGACCGCACGCCCCAGCGGATACAGCGAGGCGAATACCTTGCCACCCACGTCTTGGATTGCTTTGGTTGCCATTCGGCACGCGACTGGACGCGCTTCGGTGGCCCGCTCTCCGGTACAAAGGGCGCGGGCGGCGGGTGTCTCGAAGGATACGGCTTCCCAGGGCGCGTGTGTTTTCCCAACATCACGCAGGATCCGGTGACTGGTATCGGCGCGTGGTCAGACGACGAAATCTTGCGCGCCATTCGCGAAGGGGTTGACCGCAGCGGCCGGGCCCTGTTCCCCATGATGCCGTACCAGGCCTACCGCGACCTCTCCGACGACGACGCTCATGCGGTGGTGGCCTATCTTCGTTCGTTGGCACCCGTCGAGAACACGGTGCCGAAGAGCAGCATCAGCTTTCCAGCGAGCTTCTTCATCAAGATGGCGCCCAAGCCGATTACCAAGCCGGTGCCGGCTCCGGACCCGAGCAGGATAGGTGAGTACTTGGCCAACCTGTCGTGCAAGGGTTGTCACACGCCACTTTCCGACAAGCATGAGCTCATTTTAGCGAAGCGTTTTGCGGGTGGGCACAAGTTTGACGGGCCGTTTGGCTCGGTCATGTCGAAAAACATCACGCCCCACGAGTCGGGCCTAGGCAACAAGACCCGCGAGGAGTTCGTTTCCCAGTTCCGGGGATACGCGGACGTGGAGAAGGCCGCGTTGCCCCTTGGAAATCGCCCGGGGACGGTGATGCCGTGGCTCGCGTTCAGCGGGATGACCGAGGAGGATTTGGGGCGCGTGTACGATTACCTCCGCAGCGTTCCGCCCCTGGCAAGCAAGTAACTAGGGAGACGAAAGGTACACGCTCACGCCATTCTCGTGCATGAGCGCTACGTCGAGCGCGCCGTCGTCGTTCAGTTCAGCGGCCAGGACTTCGCTGGGATCCGGGACGCCTCGCAGGCGGTGAACCCTGAAGCCAGTCGGCGCCGCGAGCGCGATGCTCACGCTCGCGCTGGCCGCATTCGCCGCAACGATGTCGTCCTTGCCGTCACCGTTCATGTCGCCGACCGCCAAGGCGACCGGGCGCTCCGATGCGCTTGCCGAGCCAGGACCGAGGGTGAGGTGGGTACGAAGTGTCCCCTCGCCATCGGCCTTGGCCACGATAATGCCAACGCTTGGAATCGCCACGACCAGGCATGGATCGGTGTTGCGATCGATCGCAGCCACGGAGATGTCGGCCGCAGGCTGCTCCAACGCGAAGGCAGCGCCCCGCGTGAAGCTACCGCTCCCCTCATTCCGGAGGAGCTCGACGCTGCTGCTTGTGAGCACCAAGATGTCGAGGAGCCCATCCCTATTCATGTCGGACACGAGCACCTTCCGCACGGAGGGGAAGGGGATCTCTTGAGACGTGCCCACGCTGTATCCTGACGGAGTTCGCACGCCGCTGATGATGCGCACCTGGGCGCCTGCTCTCTCGGCGACTGACATGTCGGGGACCGAGTCGTTGTCGAGATGGCCCAAGGCAACCGAAATTGGTTCCTTGCCCACGGTAATGGCTTGGGCTACGGACAGCTCGCCGTCTTGGTTTCTTAGCACGCGCAGGCTGTCACCGCGCGCTTGCACGGTGACGAGGTCGGTGTCCCCGTCGTCGTCAAGGTCAGCGGCGGCGATTCCGGAAGGCGCATCCCCCACGCCGAGCGTGCGCGTGATGGAGAAACCTCCCTTGCCGTCGTTGTCGAGGATGGACAGGTTGTCCCCTTCGGCGTGGACGATCGTGAGGTCGTTGTCGCCGTCGGAATCCATGTCCGCCACTGCCGCGGCGTGCGGGCCGCCGACTAGGCGAACCGTGCTGCCCATGGTCAGGCATAGCTCGCCGTGATCTCGCTTGCCGTTCCGGCAGGTGCTCGTCTCGTCGGAGCAGGCTGCCAGGAGGACGAGGGGCAGGGCCACGCGAGGGAGGGGCATGGGGAGAGAATACATGCTGTCTGGTTCGCCTACTCCGTGCGACTAGCCGCCCCGCACCCACCTGTGCGCTCGGAGCCCATCAATGACTTCCGCCGGAAGCGCCCCGTCCTCCGACGCAGCGCAGTTCTCCTCGGCCTGGGCCGCGCTGCGCATGCCCGGAATCACGGTGGACACCGCCTTGTGGCTCAGGCAAAACCGCAGGGCACCGCGCGCCATCGTGGTCGCACCCGATGGTCCCGTGAGCACCGGGCGCAGCGCCTGGACCCGCCGCACCGTCTCGGCGAGGAGCGGGCCGCGAAAGTAATCGCGACGGAAGTCCCCGCGTGGGAACTGCGTGCTCTCCGTGAACTTTCCGGTCAGGCTACCCTCATCAAGCGGCACCCGAGAAAGCACGCCCACGCCATGCTCGAGGCACGTCGGGAAGAGCTCGTCTTCGGGCGATTGGTCGAACACGTTGTAGAACACCTGGAGTGCGTCGACTCGTCCGCTTCTTGCAACCCTCACGGCCGATGCGGGGTCGTGCGAATTGATTGAAATCCCGACGAGCCGGATCTTCCCCTCCTCCTTGAGGCGAACCATCGCGTCGTACCACTCGTCGGAGTCCGTCCACGCCTCGGCCCACACGTGGAGCTGCAAGAGATCAATGCGCTCGAGCCCCAGGTTCGCGAGACTCCGCTCGCACGAGGCACGTATCCAGTCGCCGGGAAAGTTGTCCTCCAGCCTCGCGTTCGCGCGTGCCGGCCATTGCATCGACTTGGGTGGGACCTTTGTCGCGACCATCATCCCTGGGTTCGAGCGAACGAATTCGCCGACCAGGCGCTCGGAATGGCCGTCACCGTACACGAGCGCCGTGTCGATGAAGTTGACCCCGAGCTGGCGTGCTCGGGCCAGCGCGGCGCGTGCCTCCTCGTCGCGCCTTCCACCCCACATGCTCCCGCCGATCGCCCAGGCTCCGAACGCGATCTCGGAAACCATGAGCCCGCTTTTTCCAAGAGGTCGGTATTTCATGCGCGGCGGATGTTACCACCGAGGCATGGCTGGCACGGCGCCCAAAGGTCCCTAGAACAGTACGGGAGGAGGTGAACGATGGCACGAAAAGTCGCAGACTGCCGTGATTACCCGAGCGCCACCCGTTGCACGCTGACCATTTCGGGCGAAGAAGACGAGGTCCTGCGCGCCGCCGTAGACCACGCCGTAAGCGTGCATGGGGAACCGAACGAGCCCAAGCTCCGGGACCAGATTCGCTCCATGCTCAAGGAGGAGCGCTGAGTCGCTCAATGGGACGCACGCCTCGGCAGGGAGCAAGTTTCGCGCTATAACCTCTCGCGATGCCCGCAGAGGCGATTCACATCTCCGCGTACCTCGACAGCGTCGGCCCAGCGGCACATGGAGTCCCAGGACGGCTGCGCTCGTTCCTTGCCGATCCGGCCAAGGAGCGCGCTGCCCGCCTGGGTGCCGTGCTGGTCGATCTGCCGTACTTCAACCGCTTTCCCCTCGCGGTGGCGCGGTACTTCGTCAACCTTCCACAGGCAAAATCCACGTGGGGTGCGATCTTCCACCGCCAGGCGCCCGCCCTTGTTGGGCGATCGCTTCTCACCTTAGCCCGCGACGAAGGCGCCCTGCGTGGCAGCCCCGAGGGCGAGCTCCTTCTCGCCTTGGCTTTGGGCTACCACTCCCATGTCGCTTTGGATACTCAGGTCCATCCGCTGGTCAATGCGCTCGCACGCCCACGTGCCGCGGCCCTTGGGCGCCCCGAGATGAGCGAGCATCACGACGTGGAGAAGTATCAATCCATCTTCTTCCACGAGGATCGCTTTGGCAGGGAATTCATGGGCACGAGTGACCTTACCCGGTACATCAGCATCGATTCGGCGCTCCTCATGCGCCTCGCGCCGCTCATCAACCGTGCGCTCCGCGTGTCCCTTGCGCGCGAGCCCAAAAGGGCCGAGTGGCGACGATGGGCGCGCGGGTACGGGCAATACGGGTGGACCCTTGGTAGCGCCTTGGGCCGAGCCTTTGCCCCCGCGGAGGCCAAGATCGAGTGGCGCCCGCGCGTGTACACGGCGGTCGATTTTCCACGGCACATGGAGGCCGCAACCCAGCGCTCACGCGGGTACCTCGACGCGGCCTGGAGCTACGTGATCGGCGACGCCGACGAAGCGGCCCTCGGGCAGGTCGTGCTCGAGGGGTGCATTGACGACCCTCCACCGGAGAACGTTCTTCCGCTTCCCGACCAGCCTATCGCGACCTCGCCGCAAAGCGGGGAGCGTCATTGACCAACCCCCGGGCGACCATGTCCTCGCGTGCCCCAGAGTAATACACGACCTCCCCGTAGCCGGTGAGGTGGCTCGGGCCAACCACCTTGGGAACTTCGATCCCGCGCTCCTCCGCGCGAATCGCCCAGGGGAGGAACTCGGAGCAATAGAACCTCTGGGGATCGTCCAGCCCAAGGAGTCCAAGATGGTCGTACGGCACGCCGATCTGCGCCCTAGCCCGCAAGAGGGACTCGTGCAGGTCCTTTTCGCCAAGCTCGGCCGGCCTGACCACCACCAGGTGGTGGTACCGGTGCACGAACACGTCGAGGGGGACCTCTCGGACTACCGGTGAGATCGCCTCGATCACGGTTCCGCGTTCTGCATCATAGATCGCCGAATGGCTGTACTCGTCCCCGCCAGTCGCCAACGTGATCATGTCCCCGAGGAGCGTGTACGAGCGCGCCATGATCCAATCCCCGGACGACGCGCTTGCCCGAATCTCATCAGCCCACTGCCTCGTGATCGCCTCATCGACCTTCTCATTCGCCGGCCGCTTGACCCACATCGACCCTGCGCATCCAACAACTGTGAGAGAAATCACGCTGACGAACCGCCACATGCCCGGTCCAAGAGCTCGAACCGTGCCATTCGCCAAGGCCCCGGAAATCCAACATTTCCGCGAGCGTTCACGTCAACCTCTCAACGCGTCTGTCCAAGTCCACCCATAGCCCCCACCGCCGTCCCCCAAAGCCGCCCACTCTCCCGCCTACCGCCCCCTCCCGAGCCGCAAGGCATTCCCCACCACGGTCAAGCTGGACAGCGCCATCGCGCCTGCCGCCAGCATGGGCCCGCCGAGCTTCGACAAGAGCCCAAGTGCGGCCAAAGGTACCGCCACGAGGTTGTAGAAGAACGCCCAAAACAGGTTCTGCTGAACCACTTGCATGGTTCGTCGCGACAGGACGAAGAACTCGGGCAGCTGCGACAAGTCACCCGCGAGGAGTGTCACGTCCGCGGACTCCATGGCGACATCGGTCCCGCCACCTACGGCGATCCCCACGTCGGCCGCGGCGAGCGCCGGCGCGTCATTGATTCCGTCGCCCACCATGGCGACCACCCGCCCGGCTTGGCGCAGCTTGCGCACGTGTGCCGCTTTGATCGCTGGCTTGACGCCTGCGAATACCCGCTCCGGCGGAATTCCGACGTCGGCGCCGACTGCCTGGGCGACGAGCGGATTGTCTCCGGTGATCATGTACACGTCGATCCCTGCCGCCGAAAGCCTCGCGACAGCCTCGGCGGACGTGGGCTTGACCTGATCAGCGAGCCCGACAAGACCCAACGCCCGGCCTCCGGCGGCCACGGCAATGACCGTGCGCCCCTTGGCCTCGAGGTCCGCTACCCCTTTTCGGAGCGCCTCCGACGACACGCCCCTTTCCTCGAGGAACCCCAGGTGTCCAGCGAGGATCGTCTCCCCGCGGAGAAGCGTGACGACTTGCGCCTTCGAAGTCGCACTTTCCACCGCCACTCCTTCCGCGACCACTCCGCTCACCCCGTGGCCCGGATGGGCCTCGAAATGCTCGATGGTGCAAGCGTGCACCTTCTCTGCCGCGGCCTTGGCGACCAACGCCTTGGCCAAGGGGTGCTCCGATGACGATTCGATGGACATCCCGACGCAGAGCAACTCCTCGTGGGTCACTCCAGGGAGCGGCACGACGTCCGTCACCTGCGGCTTGCCCATCGTAATGGTGCCGGTCTTGTCGAGCACCACGACGTCAGCGCGGCGGGCACGCTCCAATGCTTCTGCGGACCTAACAAGAAGCCCTTGCTTGGCCGCACGTCCCAGCCCCACCATCATGGCCGTGGGCGTCGCCAGCCCAAGGGCGCATGGGCACGCGATGACCAGCACGGCCACCGCCGGAAGCAGCGCTGCCGAAAGTGATCTCTCGGCAGGCCCGAGAAACCAGCCCGTAAACGTCAAGAGCGCCAGCCCGAGTATCACGGGCACGAACACGCCCGCCACCCTGTCCGCCAGGCGTTGGATTGGGGCCTTCGAACCTTGTGCCTCATCGACCAGGCGCACGATTTGCGAAAGGACCGTCTCGCCACCAACCCGGGTGGCGGCCACCTTGAGCACCCCCTGCTGGTTGACCGTTCCACCCGTCACACCATCTCCCTGGCGCTTGTCCAAAGGAAGGCTCTCGCCGGTGAGCATGCTTTCATCCACCGCTGAGCTTCCTGCGACCACGGTGCCGTCGGTGGCGATGCGTTCTCCCGGGTGCACCACGAAGACGTCGCCGGGGACAAGCGCAGCGGTGGGAATGAGGACGAGGTCATCGCCCCTCTGGACTCGAGCTTCCTGGGGGCGAAGGGCGAGAAGCGCAGAGAGCGCGCTCCCTGCCCGGCGCTTGGCACGCGTCTCCAACCAGCGGCCAAAGAGGATCAAGCTCACGATCATCCCCGCGGTTTCGAAGTACAGGTGCCCATGGTGCGGAGACGTGAGCCACGCGTGAAGGGACGAGAGGTACGCGGCACTGGCACCCAGCGCAATCAGGGTGTCCATGTTCGCGGAATAGACCAGCGCCTTGCGCAGCGCCACCTGGAAGATGTGACGCCCTGGGCCGACGAGAATCAGCGTAGCGAGGAGCGCTTGGATCGGTGCGCTTCTCGGGTGATGGGGTGCTCCCATGGCGACGGCCATGAGTGGAGCCGCGAGGATCAGCGATAGAGCGGCATCGCGCCCCTCACGCGCGGGCTCCTCATCGTCTTCTTCGGCTTCCTGGGCCAAAGAGGCGCTTCTCGACCGGGCGCGGTACCCCGCTTTCTCTACCGCCTGGATGAGCCTCGTTTCGATGCGCTCATCCTTCACGTGCCGCACTACGGCGCGGGCGGCGGGAAAACTCACCATGACCTCGGCCGCCCCTGGAACGCCCTTGAGCGCCCGTTCGACCGCGGCCGCGCAGGATGCACAGGTCATGCCTGCCACCCTCAGCGTCGTGGTCGCCGTCTCGGACTTTTGGGCCGGCGGTTCACTTGCTTCCAGTGGGCTCGCCATGGGACACGGGGTGGGTGGGCTCTCCGTCGGACGGTGAAGCCGGGGCGGACGCAGGGGCATGAACCTCGGTGGCGGAAAGGGCCCCTTCTGGGGTGGGTGGCGCAGGCGCGCTGGTCTGTGCTTCCGAGGCCGAAGATTCGGGGCCATGGCTCTGCATGCCAGGCGTCACGGCTCCCTGGGGCATCTGGTGCCCACGACGGCGGCGTCGTCGTCGCCTGCGTCGTCGCTTCCCGTCGAGATGAGGTCCCCCCGGCGTCCCTTGCCGCTCGCCAGATGGAATAGGCATGTCGCGAGAAAGAGATGCTCCACCTTGGGGTGGCGCGGACCCAGAAGGAAGCGTCGTCCAAAACGATACGAGCGGCGACGGACCACCCACACCTTCATGGGGCGATTCCCCAACCAGGGCCTGCCCCGACTCGCCACGCGGAGGCTGCGCAACGGTTGGCCCTTGTCCGCCTCGCCTGCGCTTCCGTCGCCGGCGGCGGCGCTTCCCTTCCCCTGGAGGGCTCGGTTGACCCGGTTGCCCTGGGGGCTTTCCCATGGCTCCCGGCGCCGGGGAGTAGCCCGACGGACGCCGCACGTGCCGCCCTTGAGCCCCGTGGGGTGTCGCAGAGGCCACCGGCGCTGCGGCGAGTCGCATCGGACGCCGCACGTACTCGATGATGGGGCCGCCTTCTCGTTGTGGGGGCGGCGCCGAGAGCCCCGCGGACGTGGCCGAGACCGCAACAGAAGCCTGCGGTCCCCCTGGCTCGGGCGTTACGACCGGGGGAATGACCAGAACCGGTGATGTGAAAGCGACCGGCGGCGTGACGAGTGCTCCTCGCCCCCCCTTTTTCCGCCGGCGTCTTCGCCGCCGCCGTTTCTTCCCTTCGGCCTGCGGAGCTGCCTTTGGCTTGGGTTCGCGTGGTGGCTTTGGTTTCTTCTTGCGCCGAAGGACCGTGATTTCACCCTCCACCGGTTCCTCAGCAGCAAGCTCCGCGGCGGTGGTCGCGATCGGCTCGACCTCTTCTTCGGCCTCGGCACCCTCGGGCAGGGCAGGCGTGATTGCTTCGGCCACGGCCGAGGGGGGAACGGCGGGAGCCTCGGGCGAAACGTCCAGGGAGACAACGCGAGTGCGAGTCCTTCTTGCCTTGGGAAGTGCCGGTCCCTCGGGGAGTGCCTCAGCCTCGGCCTCGACTTCGGCCGTCATGCGGTGGATGACGTGCTCGAGCTCGACGGCCTTCACGGCGGCAGCATGCGCCTCGGCCGCAGACCGCAAATCGTTGTCGCAGCGACCGCAGCGCTTGACCCCTTTCTCACCCAAGTACTCGAGGATCACCTTGTTGCGGCAGCCCTCTTCCCGCACGTACGCCAAGAGCGCGTCGAGCCGCCTGCGATCCGCGATGCGCCGCTTTTCGTAGTCCTTGGCCCGCTTGGCCACCTCGGTGCGGTCTGGCGGTGGCGTGGCGAGGCAGAAAACCCCGCCCTGTTCCTCCTTTACCCACCCTTCTTCCTTGAGCAACGCCAACACCGTGCGTGCTCGACTCGCTCCCACGTGTGAAGTCATGGCGAGCTCCGCCAGCGTCGGAACCCGATCCTCCCCTCGCCAAGCGGTGAGGGCGTCGACCACCGCCATGACCTGCTTGCGCGTGGGATACGTCCCCTGAAGGAAGTGCTCCTGAATCGCGACGTCGTCGGGCGAGAACAGAAGAACGCAGCGAGCTGGCTTGCCATCGCGCCCGCCGCGCCCGGCTTCTTGTGCGTACTGCTCCAGGGATCCGGGGACGTGGTAGTGGAGGACATACCGTATGTCGGGCTTGTCTACCCCGAGCCCGAACGCGTTGGTCGCCACCATGACGAGCTTGGACCGCTTTTCCATGAAGCGGGCATGCTGCTCGTCACGTTCCCGCTTCGTCATTCGCCCGTGGTACGTCGCCACGGGGATTCCATGCCGCGAAAGCTCTTCGCCGAGCTTTTCCACGGCCTTCACCGTCGCGCAATAGACGATACCCGGGCGCTTGAGCTTCTTCACTAGCGAGAGCAAGACCTTCTTCTTTTCGTCCTCGCCAGGAACCGGGATGACCTCAAAGTGCAAGTTCTCGCGATCAAAGGACGTCGTAACGAGCTTGGCCTTGGGCACGCCGAGCTGGTGGAGGATGTCTTCGCGGACGTGGGGCGGCGCCGTGGCCGTGGTGGCAAGCACCTGGGGTCGCGAGAGCTCGTCGATGGCCTGGCGCAGCGACAAGTATGCGGGCCGGAAGTCGTGGCCCCATTGGGACACGCAGTGGGCCTCGTCCACCACGAACAGCGACACGCCGACGTTTCCGGATGCCTGCGCCATGACCTTGCGGAACTCGGGATCTGCCATCCGTTCCGGCGTGGTGAGGAGAAGCTTGCCGCCCGGCGCCATGGCCAGGGTCATCATTTCTCGCTTCTGCTTGGTGGTCAGCGTGGAGTCGAAGCGCGCGACCGCGACGCCCTTGTCCCGCATTTTTTCCACCTGATCGCGGATGAGGGCGATGAGGGGGCTCACCACGACCGTGACGCCCGGAAGGACAAGGGACATGAGCTGATAGAGGAGCGACTTGCCTGCTCCGGTGGGCATGACGGCGAGGACATCCTTCCCCGCCAGGAGATACCGGAGCCCTTCCGCTTGACCTGGCCGCAGCTCCTCGATTCCGAGGATTTCCGACCCCATTTTGCGGAGTGCAGGGAGCGTGGGCCGCGTTGACTTCGGTCCCGATCTCGCGCCCGCCTTGGCCTCGGTCCTTGGCTTCGCCTTGGCTTTCGCTCTTTCCGGTCGGCCGGTTTCCTGGGACTTGCTCTTGGCCCTCGCGTTCACCGAGACCCTTGCTTTCCCTACAGCTTTCCCCTTGGCGCGCGGATCTTTTTCCGTTCCTTTTTGTGCAGCCTTCGCGTGCGTAACGGTGCTCTTGGGCGAGCGCGTCGCCTTGGCGGATTTCCTTTTCGTGGCCTTGCGGCCCGTGGTGGATTTCTTAGTCGTCGGCATTGGTTAGAATTCGCAGGTGACTCTAGAGCTCCTTCGCGGCGTCCGCTACTTCTCACGAGGTGCGGCTTTTCTGTTTCATCACCGGAAGCTTTGGCCTTTGGTTGCGACTCCGCTCGTCATCTCACTTGTCGCGCTTGCCGCCGGGGCTTGGGTTGCCCTCGTCTACCTAGACGACCTTGTCAAGCTCATCGTTGCCGTGCCTTCTGGCGTTCTCGGCAAGGCATTTTGGGTCGTGACCTACGTCCTAGGCATCTTGTCCCTAGGGCTCGCGGCGTATTTTTTCTTCTTCGCCTTCGCCGCGCTTGTGGCTTCGCCAGTATCGGAGCTCCTGTCTGAAAAAGTAGAGGAGATCGTCACTGGAAGCGCACCGCCGCCGTTTTCCCTGCGGCGCTTGGCGCGCGACTTGATGAGGACATTAGCACACGAATCCCGCAAGATCCTGCATTACTTGTGGTGGGCTTGTGTCCTTTTTGCGTGCGGAGTGTTTCTTCCCGGGGTCGGAGTTTTGGTGCAAGTCGCCGGAGGAGCGATCCTCACCGCGCGCTTCTCTGCTCACGATGCTCTCGACGCCACGATGTCCCGAAAGGGATGGTCCTACGCGCGAAAACAGGAGTTCCTGAAGCTCCACCGGGCCCGGGCATTGGGCCTCGGGGGAGGCGTGGCGCTTCTTTCTGCGCTCCCCATCCTGAACGCGATAGCGATCCCCCTGGGAGCCATCGGGGGTACGCTTCTCTTCCTGGACGAGCGGACGGAGCTTCCGGAATAGCGTTTCCCAGTGTAAGAGTATTTGCCTTCACACCTGGGAGACGGTCTAAGCATAAAAATGTGGCACGCCATCTTGCGCGGTCTAGTGCTCGGCTTCGTGGCCGGAATTCCGGTCGGGCCGGTGAACGCCGCGGTCATCGACACCGCGGTCCGAAAATGCATGAGGCGCGCGATCGCCATCGGCCTCGGAGGCGCCTTTGCTGATTTCGTCTATAGCCAGCTCGCCGTTGCGGGACTCGCTCCTCTCCTTCAGCACCATCCCGAGCTGTCCAGTGTCCTCCTCGGCGTCGGCGGCATTGTATTGGTGGTGTTCGGCGTCCACACGGCCCGCTCGAGTCCCGCCTGTACGCCATGCGGAAGAAAGCCAATGATGTTGGGGAGGGCGCTTCTCGCGTCCTTTGGCACGGGCATCCTCATCACGCTCGCCAACCCCGCGGCGCTGGTGTCTTGGGTGCTGGTCGCGGGAACGGTGCTCGCCGATCTTTCTCGGACGGAAGCCTTGGTAGCAGGCGCCGGGGTGTTTGTAGGGACCTCGGCATGGCTCTTGTCCGTTGCGTGGCTGTCCAGCAAGGGCCGTGGTCTCCTCGGAAGACACGTTCCATGGATGATGCGCGCGATCGGGGCAGGGCTCGTGGTGTACGGCGTTTTCCTGGTGGGAAAAGCCGGGGTCGTTTGGGCGGGCAGCCAGTAGTTAGTTCGAATCGACTGCGGCCGCGTCGGGTGGCGCGTCAGTCGCTGCCGAGTCCGTCACTGCCGCGTCGGTGCTCATCGAGTCTACGGGCGTGGCGTCGACGGGCGTGGGGAGCGGTGTGAGGGTCACGGTCAAGCCAAGCTTGCGGGGCGTCTTGGCGGGATGGGCGAGCATGGACTCGCTGGTCATGTCCACGAACAGGTAGTACTTGCCTGGTCCGAGAGCCGGAACCGTCAGTCGGGAGCGATTGTCGGAGCCTGGAGCCACGTCATCGTTGCAGGAGATCTCCTGGCCATTGCAAGCCCCCTTTCGCAGGTAGACGTGGGTGTCGTAGGTGGTCTCGGGAGATTCGGTGGACGCCACGAGCTCCGACGAGACGGGCACGTTGAACACGTAGACCTTCTCCGGGTAGTCATGGTCGCGCTGAGCCGGTGCCCCGCATGCCCCCTTGAAGAAGCCCTCTTCGACTGCCAGCACGGTGGCCGTCACGGAGGCGCTTCCATCGGAGAGGTCCGCATCAAGGGACTCAGCGTCGGCGCACTCGGTTTCCGACGTCACTGCGGCACACTTGCCCATCACGCAACGGAAGCCCCGGAGGCAGCGGGATGCAATCCCCGCGGGATCGCATTCCTTCCCCATCCCCACGATCTTTCGCTCGCGAACCGTAATGCCAAAGGCACCGGAGCGATTGCCATTGCTTTCGCTCGTTCCGTCGACCACCACAAAGACCTTGCCGCTCGCCGAGAGCACCTCGAGCCGCTCTCCCCACCACTCGTTCACGCACGCGATCTCGCTCGACTCATCGTCGCAGCTCGTGCGTGCCGACAGGACCGCGTCGAAGGGCGCGGCCGACTCCGGGTACACCACGTCGGCCAGAAGGTCCACCGGCGTGCTCGGCGCCTCAACCATGTAGTACATCTCGGGTGCGTCTGCCGCGCCTTCCGCGCACGACGCCGACGTGAGCTTCTTGCCAAGGGTCGTGTTGCCGGCCACGACCGATGTGTTTCCAGAAAGGTCGATGGCGACTTCGCACGACGATCCCTCGGGGGGAGGGGCGTCAGGAGGTCGGGCGTCGGCAGGGCCCGAATCAAAGGTCACAATGGGGATCGGCGCATCAGGAGGGGGGAGCGTGTCGTCCTCGCAGCCCCAGGCCGCGAGGACGAGCAAGAACGATGCGCACAGGCCAGGCTTCATAGCTTTAGGCTACGCGGATGTCACTTGGCGAGTCAAACAGAGGGGGTACCAACCCCACTTGATTGCCGCGCGCTACCCCCGCAGTCTGACTGCCAAGTGGTGGAACATTGCTTGCGGCCGCTCTAAGGCGTGACGGCCGGTCGCCGATATGACATGGTAGGTAAGGCCGAGACATGGCGACCAGGGCGGAGAAGCTCCTTTCCAAGGGGCAAGCACTCGAACGGAAGGGGAAGCGGGACAAGGCGCTAGAGCTATATCGGGACGCTTGCGACAAGGAGCCGTACGATCCGGAGCTCTGGACGGCGCGTGCAGCCGTAGCCCATGCCTTGGGGAATGCGCCCGAAGCTACGAGCTCCCTATTTCGAGCCGCGGACATCTACGCCCGGGCCGCCATGCCAAGCGAGGCCCTCACGTTGGCCCGTCGCGTCCTGGAAATCGACAAGAACCACGGCGGTGCGCGTCGATTTCTGAGCATGCTGCAGGCTCGCTACGGGGTTGGAGAGGATGAGCCCCAGCGCCACCCGCCGGCGGAAAAACGCCAGGTCGAAGAGAGCATCCCGGTAGCCCCAGCACCGGAAGCAGCGGCACCCACGCACGCCCTTGCCGTGGGCTCCACCCCTCCAGAAGATGCGGCGGCTGTGCCTTCGGCGCGTGTTGCTCCGGAGCCTGCCCCTGAACCTGCCGTGGAGACCGCGGCGCCGACTCCGGAGGCACCCCCCCCGAGTCCGGAACTGCCGCCCCAAGCCGCGACCCTATCGCCGCCTCTGGCTTTTTCGATCGACGAAATCTCCCTGGCAGAGCGCCTTCCGACTGCCCCGGCAGGTCAGGAAACACAGCAAGAGACCGAGTTCCCACTCGACGACGAGCCTGTCATCGACATCGTCAAGGCGATCGCTTCAACGGTCAGCTCGAGCCCGCTCTTGAGCGAGCTCGACACGGATCTGGTTCGCGTGCTCATCGACTGCGGACGCTTGGTCCATCGCAGCACAGGTCACGTTGTCTTTACCCAGGGGGAGCTGGGAACCAGCCTGTTTCTCGTCCTCCGTGGCGAGGTCTCGGTCGTTCGCGAGGGGCTCGCATCTGGAGAACAAGAGCTTGCGCGCCTGCGCCCTGGGGCCTTTTTCGGTGAGATGGCCGTGCTCACGAACGCGCCGCGCAGCGCCACGGTACGCGCCCGCAAGGACACCACGCTGCTGGAGATCTCGCGCCAGGACGTGCGCTCGCTCATTGACAGCGATGGGCGCGTCCTCAAGCTCCTCATGCGTTTTTTTCGCGCCCGACTCGTGGGGACGCTCCTTCAGACATCTTCCATGTTCCAGCTCTTCACTCGGGAGCAGCGCAGGGATCTGGTGCGCAAGTTCCGCCTGCGCGAAATACCCGAGGCACGGGCTGTTGTGCAAGAGGGGTCTCCGTCAGAGGGGTTGTTCATGGTCCTCTCGGGTCAGCTGGAGGTGGTGCGCCTCCAAGAAGGGCAGGAGGCGCTCTTGGGCTCGCTGTGCACCGGGGACGTGTTCGGGGAGATGTCCCTTCTTCAGTCGACGCCGGCGATGGCGACGGTCCGCGCGCGGGGCCGCTCTTGGATCCTCGTGCTTCCGCGCGAGGACTTCTTTCGCCTCATCGAGGAGCATCCCGACGTCCGTGCATATCTCGCGGAGCTCGCGTCAGAACGGCAGAGCAGGAACCAAGCAACCTTGCTTTCCGAGGCTGGGCGGTGGGTAGAAAAGAGACTCGAACCCGTCTAGGCGCGCATTCGGCATGTGGCTTGGCTAGAAGTAGTAGGTCAGGCCCAAGTTTCCTTGGGCCCCTGAGGAATCCTTGGGAACCGGTCCCGACGCGAGACCCGCATAGCGAGCCCCATCCATCGCGGTGTCTGACCTGGTGAGACCGACCCCTCTGAGCTCTGCGTTCACGCCCCACCGCCCGAAATGCCATTCGGCGCCGACGCCGAGGTGCACGTGGTCCTCTTGGAAGGATTCCGTAGCGAGCGTGCCGTCCGCCTTCTTGTACGTCACTTCGTCTTGCGTCCCTCCGAGGCCAAAGAGCAGGTAGAGATCAAGGGGGCCGTAGGGGGTCACGTGATACGCCGCGGATACGGTGACAGGGAGCGACTCGCGGGTGAACGATTCATTCTTGGCCTCGCCGTGAAGACCTTCGATCGACAATTCGAAGCTCCACCTGGGAAGCCATCGGTACCGCACGTGAAACCCGCCTCCCTGGAGCTGCATCGTGGTGTCCGGAGAGCCTTCGGGCGCAACTTGCAATCCCGACGTTCGGACCCCCAGGCCAAAGCTCCCCGGCTGCTGCAGCCTGTCCGCCCGGGCGGATCCGCTACTTAGGCAAATGCTTGTCAAGATCCCGGTCATGATGAACGCGCGCATTGTCCCTCCACTTTCAGACCCCCTTGTGGGGCGCGGCCTTTCCAGCGGTCCTTATCAAGGTTCGTGCCAGTGCACCCGTCGTGCAAGCGTTCGGGAACATTAGGAGGGGACGGGTCGCCTGGGTGCCCATGCCTCCTTCGAGCACCAGGATCGTGACAATTGGTTCACATCTCCCCTCCGCGTGCTTGCCGTCCGGCCTCGTGCCGTATAAAAACCTCTCATGGCCACCTACTTGGTTACGGGCGGTTGTGGGTTTATAGGGTCGAATCTCGTCCGCGCGCTCGTGGAGAGAGGAGAGAAGGTTCGGGTCCTCGACAACTTGTCGACCGGACGCATTGAAAACCTGGCGGGTCTTGAGGCGAATGTACAGCTCATCCGGGGAGATATCACCGACGCGGCAACCGTGGCGGAAGCGGTGGCCGGATGCGACTACGTTCTGCATCAAGCGGCACTCCCGTCGGTGCCTCGTTCCATCGAAGCACCTCTCGAGTCTGACCGCATCAATGTCCACGGCACCCTTGTGGTGCTGGAGGCTGCGCGAAAGGCCAAGGTCAAGCGGGTCGTCTACGCGGCATCGTCCTCGGCATACGGTGAAACACCAACCCTGCCCAAGGTCGAAACCATGACGCCGTCACCACTTTCGCCTTATGGCGTCTCGAAGCTGGCGGCCGAGCACTACATGAGCGTGTATACCTACTGCTATGGCCTCGAGACCGTGTCCCTGCGCTATTTCAACGTCTTTGGTCCCAGGCAGGACCCCAATTCACATTATGCGGCTGTGATACCGCGCTTCGTGACCGCCGCGCTAAGCGGGCGTTCCCCAACGATTTTTGGTGACGGCCTGCAGTCCCGTGACTTCTGCTTCATCGACAACGCGGTCGAAGCGAACCTGCTCGCCTGCACCGCCCCCGGTGCTTCCGGCCGCGTGTTCAACGTGGCGTGCGGCGTGCGGACCACTCTCCTCGAGGTGATCGGCACCTTGTCAGAGGTTGTCGGGAGGAAAATCCTCGCCGTCCATGAGGCAGAGCGGGCGGGTGACATCAAGCATTCACTGGCCGACATCACTTTGGCCCGTCAGGTCTTGGGCTACACGGCGGGGGTTGGGATCGCTGAGGGGCTTGCCCGCACCGTTGAATGGTACCGGCAAGACGTCGGCAAGGTGGCATAGGGCGTGGGCCGATGCGGAGCATGACGGGACACGGCCGAGGGCGCTCCCAGCGTGGAGACCGCGCGGCCATTGTGGAGATACGGGCGGTGAACCACCGGTTCTTGGACCTTAAGTTTCGCGGGCAGTCCCTCGATCCCATCCTCGAGGATCGGGTGCAGCAGGCCATTCGAGGACGCGCCGACCGTGGGGCGTTCACGGTCATGGTCAGGAAGGAAGGGGGAGGGGAAGGGGCGGGCGCCCGTGTCGACGCTTCCGCAGCCCGCGGGATGCTCGCGGCGATTGAGGATCTCGGGCGTATCCTTGGGCGCGACGGTGAGGTGTCCTTAGAGTTCTTGGCATCCCAGCCAGGGATCATCGTTTCCGGGGAGGAAACCGTCGACGTCGACTTCGAATGGGCGCTATACGCACCGGCCGTCGAGGACGCGCTCCTCGAGCTCACCTCGATGCGAAAGCGAGAGGGCGCGGCGCTGGCACAGGATATTTCGGACCGTCTCGCAAGGCTCGAGTCCCTGGCCGTAGAGATCTCCCATCTCGCAGCGGTCGCTCCCGAGGAATGGCGGCGCAGGCTTACCGAGCGGGTGCAGAAGCTCCTTTCTGGAACACAGGTGCCGGTGGACGAATCCAGGCTCGCGAACGAGATTGCGCTCCTGGCGGATCGCCTGGACGTCACCGAGGAGGTGGTTCGCCTTCGGAGCCATGTCTCGCAGGCGCGATCCCTCCTGCCATCAGATGCCCCCGTCGGACGGCGCCTGGACTTCCTCGTGCAGGAGCTCGGTCGGGAGATAAACACGATTGGCTCCAAGGCGCAGTCAGCCGAAATCACGCGACGGGTGGTGGATGCCAAGGCCGAGCTCGAAAAGATCCGGGAGCAGGTACAAAATGTGGAATAGCATCTTGCCCGTGGCCGGCCGCAGGTCGCAGTCATGAGGCGGGGACTGCTCGTCGTGGTGTCTTCCCCATCGGGGGCTGGGAAGACCACGCTTTGTCGCAGGCTTCTCCAGGAATTCCCCGACCTCAAGTTCTCGGTGTCCTACACCACGCGCCCGCCGCGTACCGGCGAGCGAAATGGTGTGGACTACTGGTTTGTTGACGCCCAGTCCTTCCAGCGCATGGTCGAGGCAGGCGAGTTCGCCGAATGGGCCGAGGTCCACGGGAACCGGTACGGGACCGCCCGCGCTGCGGTCGAGGATGCCCTCGTGCGCGGTCACGACGTCCTCTTCGACATCGACTGGCAAGGGGGGGAGAAGCTCAAGGCCCAGTTCGCAGGTGACGCCGTGATGGTCTGGGTCTTGCCCCCGTCGCTCCAAGTGCTCGAGGAGCGATTGCGCCGCCGCGCGACCGACGCGCCAGACGTGATCGGGAGGCGCTTGGCCATGGCCAAGGAAGAGCTTCTTCACTACACGAGCTACGACTACCTCATCGTGAACGATGCGATCGAGAACGCCTACGACCACCTGCGATCCATCTACGTCGCGGTCCACTGGGAGCTCCGGCGGGCGCGTTTTCTCGCCGCCAAGCTCCTCGAAACCGGCAATACGTGACGGGCGAGCCGCGGCGCGTTACACTTCCACACGCACGCGCGGGTGGACCCATTGATGCGCCTGAGCGATATCCTCACTAAGATTGAAACCTATCACCCAGCCGCCGACCTGGATCTCGTGAAGAAGGCCTACGTGTTCGCGGCCAAGGCGCACGACGGTCAGGTTCGGCGCTCCGGGGATCCCTACTTCGTGCATCCGTTGTCGGTGGCGTCGATCATCACCGACCTTCGCCTCGACGCTCCGAGCGTGTGTGCGGCACTCCTCCACGACTGCGTCGAAGACACCAGCGCGACCATTGATGAGCTTCACCAGCATTTCGGGCCAGAGGTGGCGTTTCTCGTGGATGGGGTCACCAAGCTCGGCAAGATCGCCTGGAACACGCGCGAGGAGAGGCAGGCCGAGAACTTCAGAAAAATGCTCCTCGCGATGGCGCGCGACATTCGCGTCATCCTGGTGAAGCTCTGCGATCGAATCGACAACATGCGGACGCTCCACCACATGCCGACCGAAAAGCAGGAGCGCATCGCGCGCGAGACCATGGACATCTACGCGCCCCTCGCCAACCGCCTCGGTATCATGTGGATCAAGTGCGAGCTGGAGGACCTCGCCTTCAAGTACCTCGAGCCCGCCCCGCACGAGCAGCTCACCGCACAGATCGTCCGCACCGAGAAGGAGCGACGGAAGTACATCGAGGAGGTCGAGAAGCTCATTCACAAGGAGATGGTGGACGGGGGGGTTCCCTGCGACGTGATCGGGCGCGCCAAGCACCTCTGGTCGATTTACCAGAAGATGAAGAAGACCGGCCGCGAGCTGGGACAGATTCACGACGCCATCGGCTTCCGCGTGATCACCCCGTCGGTGAGGCAGTGCTACGAGGCGCTCGGCGTGGCCCATTCCAAGTGGACGCCGATCCCGGGCCGCTTCAAGGATTACGTCGCGCTGCCGAAGCCGAACATGTACCAATCGCTCCACACCACGGTCATCGGCCCTCATGGAGAGCGAATCGAGATCCAAATTCGCACCCACGACATGCACAAGGTGGCCGAGGAGGGGATCGCCGCGCACTGGCGCTACAAGGAAGGGCGGCCAGCGGCGATCGAAAAGGACGACAAGAAGTTTGCGTGGCTTAGGCAGCTCATGCAGTGGCAGCAAGATCTGAAGGACCCGACGGAGTTTCTCGAGACCGTCAAGATTGACCTGTTTGCCGACGAGGTCTACGTGTTCACGCCCAAGGGGGACGTGAAGGCGCTTCCCAAGGGCTCGTGCCCCATCGACTTTGCCTACGCGATCCACACGGAAGTCGGCAACCGGTGCTCGGGAGCGCGGGTCAATGGCGCGATCGTTCCGCTCCGTTATCAGCTGCGCAACGGCGACACCGTCGAAATCATCACGTCGCCCAACCAAAAGCCGAACAAGGACTGGCTCAAGTTCGTCTGCACCTCGAACGCCCGCGCCAAGATCCGGCACCTCTTGAGGACCGAGCAGCGCGAGCGCGCAAAGACCTTGGGGCGGGAGCTCCTCGAGCGCGAGCTCCGGAAGTGGGGCGTGTCGCTCCAGAAGGCCATAAAAAACGGCGAGCTGGAGAAGGTCACTCCGTTGCTCCGGGCCAATACCATCGACGATCTCATCTGCCTTATAGGCTACGGGAAGGTCACCTGCACCCAGGTCGTAGAGGCGCTGGTCCCGGAAGAGAGGCGCAAGCTTGGCCCACGCGCCGAGGAAGAAGCCTCGTCCAACCCCATCACCAACCTCATTCGCAAGGTCACCCAAAAGCGGTCATCCACTGGGATCAAGGTGGCCGGCGAGGACGACGTTCTCGTCCGGTTTGCCAAGTGCTGCAATCCTCTCCCGGGTGACGCGATCGTGGGGTTTATTACCCGCGGCCGAGGCGTGACCGTTCATACCCGTGAGTGCCAGAAAGCCCTGGACTTGGATCCAGACCGTCGCGTGGCCGTCGCGTGGGATGGCAAGTCCAGGACACCTCGACCCGTATCCCTGCAGGTCATTTGCGCCGACAAGCCAGGCATCCTGGCGCATATCTCGCAGTCCTTGACCGACGCTGGGGTCAACATCTCGCAGGCCCACTGCCGAACCACCGACGAGCACAAGGCGGTGAATACGTTCCAGTTCTCGGTCACCGACCTGGATCAGCTCAAGGGCGTGATTCGGTCGCTGCAGCGAATCAGTGGCGTGTACAGCGTCGAGAGGTTGGTGACCAGCCCAAATTGAGATCGGATTCTTCCCCAGCGTTGACACGTCGCCTTTTTCCAGCTATTTACCTGTGCCTTACGAGACATTTACAAGGGCAGGTCACCATGGCTTCCAACACGGCACAAACCTGGCGCAAGCGAGATCGCGCCCACGCGAACCAAGGCCACAGGCGCAAGGTAAAGGAATCAAAGCACTCCACTCCCTCCTACGACGAGCTTTTCGCCGGCTTTGGCGAGCCCGGAAAGCCAGCCAAGAAGTAGACCTCCCCCAGAGAGCGCCAATCTCCGAGCCGCTCCCGCGCGTCACGCGGGGTGCGCGACTGCTCACAGTTCAAGTTTCATCTGAAAGTATTGCCGAGCAGAACGCTTTCCCTGTAAGATGCAGCATTCCTTGCCTATTTCCCCGGGGGAGGCCCTGCGTAGATGAAGCGCTGCCCGAACTGCCAAACAACGTTTCCCGATGACGCGAATTTCTGTCCAATGGACGCCGGGCGCCTCGTTGACGACGCACCGCAGGCGGACTCGGCCAAGGGGGAGCACAACCTGGTAGGTGGGCGCTTCCAGCTCGGCGCCTTGCTCGGCGGAAAGCGGACCGGCGAGGTTCACTCCGTGCGGGATGTGACGAACGGGCAGGAGTGCGTCGTCAAGCTCGTGGCGCCGTCGGTGTTCCCTTCACCGCTCGCGGTACAGCGGGCGGAGCGCGAGCTCAAGCAGCTTCAAAAGGTGGTCTCCGAGCGAATCGCCAAGATCCTGGACTTCGGGAAGCACGGCAATTCGTTCTACATCACCATGGAAAGGGTTAATGGAACGCCTCTTTCGCAGGTGATTCGTGCGGGCGGTCCACTCGCGCTGGAACGGGCTCGCAAGGTTACCAGCGAGATCGGCGAAGCCCTAGCGGAGGCCGCCAAGAGTGGCGTGATACATCGCGACGTGGCGCCGAAGAACGTGATCCTCGGGGATGGTGATCGGGTAAAGCTCATCAACTTCGTGACGCCGGTCCCGGTGAACGACAAGGTGTTCGGCGTGCCCGAGTTCGTGTCACCGGAACAGGCCGAGGGGAAATCGGTCGACCAGCGCGCCAACATCTATAGCTTGGGCGCGCTCCTGTACTTCATGCTCACGGGCGAGTGCGTGTTCTCCGGAGACGCGGAGTCGGTCATCCAGGCACACTTGCAGTCCCCCGTATCTCCGCCGTCGTCGAGAGGACGCGGCGCTGTTCCCGCCGAGGTCGAAAAAGCGATCTTGAAGGCGCTCGAGAAGCAGTCGAGCCGTCGGCATCTCACGCTTCGGCAGATGCTCGGGGAGATCGACACGGCGGTCGAGAGCTCGGCGGCAAGCTCAGACGGAAACTCGCCTGCTCAGGCAGCGCGCGCGCCAAATCCCAACAACATGACGCTCATGGGCGTCGCCATGTTCGGGTCCGTGTCTCCGCTACCCGGCCCGAAAACCGACGTGGTGAACACGCCGCCGAGCCCGAGCGTGGGCGTCGCACCGCAGGTCGCGGCACCTCAGCCTGCTCCTCCTGCGGCAACGGCCGCCGCTGCAGCTCCATCGTCGTCGTTGGCGACGGCGGCGGCAGCTCCATCGCCCGTGGCGTGGGCTCCATCGGCGCCCACGCCCTTTGTACCGGCCCCAGCAGCGCCAGTCGCGGCAGTCCAAGGTGCGGCTCCGTCGGGTAAAGGGAAGGGAAAGGCGAACGCGGGAACTCCAGCGGCTCCACCTGCAGCGGAAAAGGGCAAGTTCCGCGAGACCATGTGGTTCAAGAAGGGGGAGCTCGACGAGGCGGCAGCCGCACTGGCGGCCACGGCACCCGCTTCCTCAGACGCTCCACCGGTCTCCGATAAGGTCGATGAGCTGCCGATCGAGGATCGCTACAAGGACGATGGGACACTCACCGCTGCGGATCGCGAGCGCCTTAGCCTCCGGACTGGCGCCACGCAGATGATGCAAGCGGTAAGCGTTCCCGTCGGTCCTGTGCCAGGCGAGCGAATGGGGGAGAAGGAAATCGTGAGCGAGCTGAGGGCCGGACGGACCAAGATCATCGCCATCATCGTGGCGGCCGTGATCGTCATTGGCGGCGTGGTGGCGTTCTTCTCAGCGGGCGGCAAGCAGGCCGAATCGAAGGCCGATGCGGCACCGGGCCTGGATCAGCCTCAGGACCCGGCACAGAAATAGAAGTCAGACCTTCTCAACTTCTTCAGCGCCGACTTTGACCGCGACGGTGCCCACGAGCACCTTGAGCGCACCCTTGGCGTCGATTTCCTGTACCACCCCGACTCGACCCGCGAGCATGCCTTTCACGATACGAACCTTGTCATTTTTGGCGAGGCCCTTCTGCTTCCTCGCCTGCTTCTCTTGCTTGAGGGCCTCCCTCATGAGAACGAAGTCGTTCTCCCTGGACCAGGCCACGAAGTGAAAGATCGGGAGTAGCGCCTCCAGCTCCCTGCGGACGACCGCGACCATTTCGGTCCCATTGCTCTTGGCTTCCTCGCGCGAGAGAGAGCGCCCTACCACCAGGGTGTGGGTCTTGCCAGGGAGCTCGGGTCGCCCAAAGTCCGAGAGGACGTCGCGTAGCAAGGTGTCGTCGAAGGTTGCGACCTCGTGGAAAGCGCCGCCGGAGACCCCGATCCGGTAGCTCCCGGGGAGGTCACGCACGAGATCCAGGAAACGCTCTCGCTGCCATGGCTCGGCAAGCTTGCGTTCCAGGTTTTGCCTGTCGACACGTGCGTCCGGGTGCAGCTTCAACGCGAGCTCGATTCGCTCGTGGTCGAGCGAAACACAAAGGAAAAGGTGATTTCGTTGTGGTGTGGAGTCTTCGAGCATCGTCGACATCGGCCGCGAGCGGTCGATGATCAAGTCCAGCTCCTTACGAGCCCCTTCGTTCCTCGAGAAGAAAAGATGCTGGGCTTCCACCTGCTTGTGGTTCCAAAGGGCAGGGTGTTCGACCGATGCTTCCCAGGAAAGCGGCGAGCCATCGGCCGCGGTGAGGGACCCGCCCAGTTCCTTCCCGAGGGCGAGGAGCTTCTGCCTGACCTCCAACCTCTCGCGGTTGAAGACATTGGACTTCCACTTGCTTGGCACGTACGCGTCGAAATCTCGATCCGTAAACCCGGGAAACATGTCGCCCTCAGAAAAATCGCGGGCATTATGGGCGCGACTTCCCCCAAGAGTCAACGCATGGTAACCACGGCGAGCTTGTCTCGATGTCGGCCTGCACGTAGCTCGACGTGCAGGGTCTCTAGGGCTTCCACCGGGTGGCACCGGACCTTGCTCGCGATGTCCAGCTCTCCACGCGCGACGAGGGCACAGGTCTCGGGACTGAGGTCAGGCATCGGCGCGGCCACAGAAATGAACGAGAGCTCTTGGTCTAGGGCGAAAGCCAAGCTGGCCTGGAAATCGTCGACGGTGCCCACTGCGCTGCCGGCGACCAAGAAAAGCTGCCCCCACTGGAGCGCGAGGGTCAATGCCCTTGCGCGAGCCGCGTCACGGCCGCTCGTCTCGAACACTTTCCATGGACCCATGTTGCCTGCGGAGCGGAGCCTGGCCTTGACCGAGGCGACCAGTTCCTCGTCGGGGAGCGCCATTTCTTCTGCGGTGGCACAGGCAATGCTCGCCCCCTTGGACGCGGCGATCTCCCGGCCCAAGGAGGAAAGCACGCCTTCCCCGAGCCACAGGGTGGTTTCTGAAGGGCCAACACCTGCCTTTGCCACCATGGTATAGGCAAGGGTGGCTTCGCGGGCCAGGATTGCGGCTTCGGGCCCGGGCGCAACTCCAAGCAGCGGGCCGTCGAGCGCGCACGTCCAGCGCCGACGCGTGACCACGTGCGACGCCAGGGTGCCGTCGGCATCAATGCCGAGGAGCGACTTCGACGCGCATGACATCAATCGGCCCCGAAGGCAGCTGTCGCATTCACCGCAGGCGGACAGCGGGCCCACGAGTACCCTTCGTCCTAGGTAGTCCCCCGCAGCATCCCCCGTCGCAACCACTAGTCCGACCGCTGCACCGCCAGGCGCTCTGCCCGTGGCCAGGTCTAGGCAATGGAGCTCCGGGCCGGCGAACACCGAAGCTTCCACTTCGACGAGCAGCTCGTCGCCGTGCAGTTCGGGGGGAATGCGCTCGTGGCACTTCGGGGTGGCGGAATCGCTGGATGCCACCCAAGTCAGGATACGTGAGGGAACAGTCCCAACGGGCATGTCGACAATCTATCGCGGGAGATCTTCTTCGACGACGTCCATGCTCCCCACGTCAATCTCGCCGGTCGCTTCGGAGGGCGCAGTTCCAGAGAAACTGTCTCGGACGACCGTCGCATCGCCGGCATCCGACACCTCTTCCACTGCGTCGTCTGCGACTGTGAGCGAGCCGGATTCGGTGAGGCCTGGGCCGAGCCCTGTGGGCAGGGCCACCACGCCGGGCAGCGGCACGATGCGACTCACGCGGGTGGAGACTCGGCCGTCCATCCCATTCTTGAGTCGCCAGCGGGTGAGCGACTCGCAGAGCTCGTCGTAGGGAATCATGGAACAACAATATCATTTTGAACTAAGGAACGATCGCGTAGCGCAGGCGTCTCACTTTTCCCATGCGGCGATAGTCCACAGTGAGCTCTTGAGCCTTGCGGAGGGCCTCCCAGGCCGCGTGCAATTCCTCAGGGCGCTCGATCTTCGCGTCGTTCACCGCGACAATCACGTCGCCAGGCAAGAGACCGGCGAGCATGAGGTCGGGCGCACGAAAGGCCACGATCTCCCAGCCTTGGAACCGCTGTCCATGCAAGCTCGGGCGGACCTCGACGGACTGCAGAAATCGGGCGGGTCCGGCGTCCAGGACCCGCAGAAGCGTCGTCCTCATGACCTTGCCGTCCGTACCGGCAGGCAAGGTCTCGGTCGCTCCTTGGGTCCATGGGGCAGGCGCGTCGACCTTTTGTGAGGAGGGCGGCCCGGCCATTGGATCCTCGGCAGGTGCCTCGACCTCGGCTGTGTCCTCGCGTGGGTATTCCACGCGAGGCGTGGACGGTGCACAGGCCATGCCCAAGAAGAAGGCACCGAATGCAGCTCGGCTTCCCAAGTTTCAAGTACCTCCGTTCACGTGGTCGACACGCAAGGCAACGCGCCGGTTTCTAGGACCAGTCCCAGGATCTCCACTCCAAGTTCCTCGACAGGCCGGCTTCCGTCACACGTGACAATGCGCTCGCCCGAGCCAAGGCGTTCGATCACCCGCTGGTAGCCAACGGCGACGCGCCTTTGCACGTCGAGCTGGTCGTAGAGCTCTTCTTGCCTCCGTGCGACCTTGCGCCTCATCGCCGCGAGCTCCACCGGTACCTCGAGCAGAACCGTCAGATCGGGTCGCCGCGCACGGGCGTTGATCGTGAGCACCCAGTCAAAGTCGGTCTCGGCCCCCTGGTACGCAAGAGAGGAATGATACCAACGGTCGGACACGACGATGGCCCCACGCCTGAGTGCGGGCTCGACTTCGCGCGAAAGATGATCTGCGCGATCGGCTGCAAAGAGCAGCGCCATGGTCGTGGGGTCTACGGGTGCATGTTCTCCCAAGAGAAAGTCGCGTAGGAGCCTCCCAATGGGGCCGCCCGACGGCTGCCGGGTGAGATGGGCGTCGCGCCCAGACGCGCGCAGCGCCAAGACGAGACGCTCCGCCTGTGTCGTGGTCCCTGCGCCGTCGATTCCTTCGAGAACAATCAGTTTTCCCGTCGCCATTTCATGCACCCCTGCGGAGAAACCACCACCCCGCGAGCATGAGCGCGCCGAGCGCGCTCCCCAAGCCAGCATGCAGCATCCAGTTGTGGCGAGATCTCGCTGCGGACGCGAGGGCCTTGCGCGCCCTTGAGTGATCCGGTTTTGCCTTCAAGGCGAGCTGAAGGTAGTCCTCTACCCCTTGGCCGCTTTTTCGCCCGAGCATTCCACGTCCGTAGTGAAGCTCTGCCTCGGCGTCCTTGGCATGGGGACCCGAAGGATCCAGGGAGAAAGCCTTGTTGAAGCTAACCACGGCCTTTTCCCAATTTCCCTGCTTGGCCTCAAGGCGTCCGAGCTCAAGGTATGCGGGGACGAGCTCCGCCCGCCGTCGGTACATCGGGTCGTTCAAGAGGATGGTGTCGTACTTGGCGCAGGCCCCTGCCCAGTCCTTCGACTCGGCGAGCGTAGCGGCCTCTTGGATGGTTTGGTCCCAAAGCGCCTCTCGCTGCTGATCGTAGATGGCGAACAATTCCCGCGTCATCTCTTCGGCCGTCGCCTTCTTCGACGGAGGCGTCTCGCTCACCGCGGCGAGCACGCGGCGGAGCTCCTCAGTGGCCAGCTCGCGGTACGTGAGGTACAGGGGCATTTCTTCGTCGGTGAGCCGACCGCCAGGGAGCCGCCTCTTGGCCTTGGGCGCTGGTGGGGGTGGTGGTCCGGTAACGTACGCGAGCCATGCCTCGCGCGCCGCCTTGCGCACGGCGTGGGAAGGCTCCCGCGTCCGTGCCAGCACGGCGCCAACCGCATCTGGATGCTTGACCTGCCGAATGGCGTCGAGCATGGCGACCTCGAGCATGTCGTCGGGCGCCGCGGCCAAGACATAGGTAGGACGTCCCTTGTCCAGTCGATCGAGCTGATAGGACGCATAACGAGCGTAGGATCCGCCTAGCCGCTTCTTTTCTCCCGAAGCTCGGAGCAGGGCAGGGAGCGAGTACGGCGACATGTTCCGTAGATACCGTCCGCACTCATCGCGAAACGCCGTGCCATCGGGTGAAAAACCGAACTCCAAGATGGCATGAGCGGCCTTGACGGCGCTGGTCCCAGCGAGCGCTCGAATGAGAACGACCGATTCGAGCGACTCGGCAAGGGCTGGCGAGTTGTCGTTCATGCCGGCGATCTCCTTCAGCCAGTCGGGTTCGGGTGGGGGGCCGCTCTTTGGTGGCCGCGGAGGCTGCTTGAAGAGCCCTTTCTCGTCCGGGACCTCGGCGCCAAAACGGGCCAAGATCAGGCGCCGATCTTGGTCGGATGACGTGCGAGGCCGCTGAAGACGGGAAATGAGAAAATCCACTCGCGTGGCCGAAAGCTCGAGCACCACCTTCGCCGCCTGGAGGCGCTCTTCCCCGGGTCGTGCGGTGGCAAGGCGTTCGAGCGCTCGCTCGATTTCGGTAGCTTCTTCACCTGGCGAAGTCCCTTTCGCCTCGAGAGCACTCGTCGGCGAGGCGGTGAGGAACAAGATCAGAAGGACTAGCGGTGAACGCAAGCGGGGCATCGTCGCCGTAAGAGGTACCAGCCCTTCGCAGGCAATGCAACGTGCCGAAGGCCGCCGCACGCTCAATGAAGGGTGCGGAGGAGGGTCATCGACATGCGGAGCTGGGTCGCGCTTTCTTCCAGGAATTCCAAGAAGCGCACGCCCATGCCGCGCGCGGACCTCACCTCGCCGTGCTCGCAGTAGTTGAAGGCGTAGTGATTTTTGACCTCCGCCCTGGCGACCACGCAGCCCCTGCTGTCGGGGATTTCGAAGTGGACGCGCAGCTCACTGCCTAGGGGGAGCGGCGCAGGGGTCTCGATGAGCATGCCGCCGGATGAGATGTTGCGCGCTACTGCGGAGACTTCCCCGAAGTCCTCGCTGCTCACGAGTACCCGGAAGACCTTGTCAAAACGGATGGCTGCTCGACGATCGCGGGGCTTTGGTACGGTCATGAAGGAGATGGTGCCATAGTTAACTACAGGAGGGCAAATATCCTACATGTGTGTGATCGGCCGCCTTCCTTGCGGACCCCTGCGCGCGATGTTATGACGCGCTGCATGAGCAGCGGAAAAACCCTCGTCACAGGAGCATCGGGATTCATTGGCTCGGCCGTGGTGCGAAAACTACTCGCCCGCGGGCGGGAGGTCCGATGCTACGTCGAGCCCGGCGCAGATCGAAGGAATCTGAGCGGGCTCGACGTGGAAGTCATAGAAGGCGATGTAAACGACAGGCAACGCATCGCCGATGCCCTTCGTGGGTGCGAAGTCCTCTATCACTTGGCAGCCATCTACAAGCTTTGGATGCCCGACGATGCGCCGATCTACGAGGTGAACGTCGAAGGAACGAAGACGGTTCTCTGGGCTGCGTACAAGGCAAGCCTCCGCAAGGTCGTGTACACGAGCTCGATAGCGGCCATCGGCGACCCTGGGAACGGTGGGCCCGCTGATGAGACGGTCAAGTTCAACCTCTGGAAGCAATCCAACGCGTACATCCGCTCAAAGTGGCTGTCCGAGCGCGATGCGCTTCGATTCGCTGCTGAAGGCCTGCCGCTCACGGTCGTGAACCCATCCTTCCCCTTTGGCGAGCGGGACGTGGGGCCCACTCCGACCGGCAAGCTCATCCTCCAAGCCCTGCAAGGGAAGGTGACCCCGTACATGGAGGGCGGATGCAACTGCGTGGACGTAGAGGACGTGGCCGAGGCGCATGTCTTGGCTGAAGAGCGCGGCAAGGTCGGGGAGCGCTATATCGCGGGCGGGCATAACGTGAGGTACGACGAGTTCTTCGACCTCGTCATGGGGATAGGCGGCGTGAACCACCGTCGTGTCAAGGTGCCGAAAGCCGTGTTCCACTCGCTCGCGTGGCTCCTGGAAAAACATGCAGACTACGTCAGCCACACCGCTCCTCCCATGACGCTCAAGTCCTCACGATGGGGCGCGCGCAACGTCTGGTACGACTGCACCAAGGCGAGACGGGATTTAGGGATGCCGCTCACGCCCCTCCGGGACACCGTCGCGAAAAGCATCCGCTGGTTCCGGGAGAATGGTTACGCCTAGGTCTTTCCGATACCATGCACCTGTCATGGTAGGCCTAGCTCGTGCTTTCGTATTTGCCGTCGGGTTCGTTCTCTTGCTCATGCCCAGCGCAGTGCGTGCGGCTAGCATCGGCGCTGCCAAGGCGTGGATTGGCATCCAGATCGGCCAAGGGTCAAAGGGGGTGCGGGTCGTCAGCGTCTACTCGAAGACACCCGGCGAAAAGGCGGGCTTGCGAGACGGGGACGAAGTCCTGGCCTTGGACGGGTCCGAGGTCCAGAAACCCGAAGACCTCATCGCCAAGGTTGACGAAAGAGGCGTGGGGACCAAGGTAACGCTCCAAGTACTCCGGAATGGCAAGAGCTTGCCCATTGAGCTGGCGCTCGAGGCACGTCCCGACGAACTTGAGTTATTACGTGACCGATTGGTAGGAAAGCCCGCGCCGCGATTTGCTTTGGACAAGGCGTCGGGGGCATTTCCTGCGGTTCTAGACGAGCTTCAGGGAAAGGTCGTTGTCGTGGAGTTCTTCGCTTCGTGGTGCGGCCCCTGCCGTGAATCCTCGAAGCGCCTGAGCGCATGGCAGAGGAACCATGGCAAGAAGGGTCTCCGAGTGATCGCCATATCCGATGAGGACGTGGCTGTCTTGCAGGGCTTTGTCCGCAAGCAAAAACCCGCCTACACGGTGGCTATGGATACCGGCGGGAGCATCAACCAGGCCTATCTCGTGCCAGCGGTTCCCACACTAGTCGTCATTGATAGTCAGGGAGTTATCCGCCACGTGGACATCGGCGGCGGAAGCAAGTTGGATAGGGTAGAGGAAGTCTTCCTGGCGCTGATCCGGGCCAAGTAAGAGGCTGCGCGAGGGGCTTCATGGCGCAGCTTTGAGGCCAAGCGAGGAGGGGTAAGCTCCCCGTGCCCACTCCTTGACCGGTCATGGATCCCCGCGTAGACTTTGGTCGATCTAATTTCCAGGGCGAGGATCGAAAGGGCATGCTCATCGACATGAAGGTGTCTTCGTTGACTGTTGACCCCTTCACGAACATGCCGGTCGTCATCTTGAAGGACGGCGAGGGGAAGCACGCGATCCCCATTTCGGTAGGGATTGCGGAAGCCTCCGCCATCGCCACCGAGCTCGAAAACATCCGCCTGGACCGGCCCATGACCCATGACCTGATGAAGACACTGGTCGAACGGTGTGGGGC
>JACQUZ010000048.1 GCA_016210055.1 Deltaproteobacteria bacterium
ACCCAAGCCTCGGAAATCCTCGGCGTGAGTCCAAGCCATGTCCGCTGGTTGGCCAGGAAGGGAAAGATCCGCACGTGGCGGGTGGGACGAGCACTTCGGTACTACAAGCCCCACGTGCTTCGGCTCCAGATGGGGCTGACTGGAGTCCCGGCCAAGATGGTCATGAAGCGCCTGAGAATCGGTCCCAAACGGTTGGAGAAGCTCGTCGCTGCCGGGAAGTTACATCCAATGCCCGGACGTCTCCCAGGCGAGAGGCGCTTTAGCGCGGAGGAAGTCGAACGGCTTGCGCAAGCGCTGGAAGCCGAGCGACCGGCGAGACCAGATGTCGCCGAGGAAGATGGCCTCACTGTACCCCAGGTCGCGGAAGTCCTCAGCCTCAGCCGTGGCCGTGTGTACAACCTCGCAAAGAAGGGAAAGATTCGCACTTGGCGGGTGGGGCAAGCACTTCGGTACTACAAGCCCGACGTGCTCCAGCTCCAGATGGGGCTGGCTGGAGTCCCGGCCAAGATGGTCATGAGCTGCCTGAAAATCGGTCCCGCACGGTTCGAGAAGCTCGTCGCTGCCGGGAAGTTGCATCCAATGCCCGGACGTCTCCCAGGCGAGAGGCGCTTTAGCGCGGAGGAAGTCGAACGGCTTGCGCAAGCGCTGGAAGCCGAGCGAGCGGCGCGCCGTGACCCATCAGCGACGGCGGGATGATTTCCGTGGGCGCGCCAACCAGCCTGTGGGGACCTGGACCGCCGACTGTTGACGACATCGACGGATTGCTTGGTTGGCCCGTCTTCGTGAAGGGCGCTCGTCAAACCAGCCGCCACCGTGCCAGCCTACACATCGCTGAAGGGCCAGACGCGTACCGCAAGCTGCTAGAGCTGTGGCGCCACGATCCCATCCTCCACTGGCAAACGGTCGTCTGTCGGAAGTACCTGCGCCTCCGTCGCATCGACGGCGACTCGGGAGACCGTGTTCCGCCCGCGTTCGAGTTGCGCGCGTTCTTCTGGCGGGGCCAGCTTGCCGGCTTGGGTCGGTACTGGTGGGACGCGCCGCCCTACCAGGTGACTCCAAAGGAGGAGTCCGATGCCGTCGCGATTGCCTCAGAGGCCGCCCGGCGCCTCGACGTACCGTTTCTCGTGGTCGACGTCGGCCAGGACGTCGACGGCCGATGGTGGGTGATCGAATGCAACGACGCACAGGAAGCCGGCCATGCGGGCGTGTCGCCGTTCGCGCTGTGGCAGGCGATCGTGTCAATGGAACGCGGGTGGCCAAGTCGAGGAGCGTGACTCGGACGAGTACTCGCCGAACGAACCCGAGATCACCGGGTCGCAGATCCATCGGCCATCTCGCACGTCGGAGAAAGGGATGGACCCAAAGCGACAGGCACGGCCGATATTGAGCCCGGCAGCTGGCCAATGGCTGCAATCCCATGGACTTCGATTCGTCATGCAAGTCCTTCTCGTGATCCTTGGACTCGGTTGTTCCTCCCCTCGGATAGAGAGAGGCTGTTTCTCCTCGTCCCTAGCTCAGGACGGCGGCACATGGGCCAGCGCAGCTACCTCCGAGATCCTCCGCCCATCGGCAGGGGACGCAGGTAGCCCTGGTTCGCCCGAGTCCCTTGATCGAGCTCCACGGAAGTCCTCGGCGCCATTGGTGCTAATCGCCCGGCTCCTCAACAAGGGTCCCGACACGCCTGGGTGTGGCATCTTCCACTTTGTGGTGGTGATGCGTTACGAGGTCGTCCAAGTGGTCGAGGGTGCCTACGGCGAGCGCGAGATCTACGTGGCGCATGGCTGCCCTGAGATGTCACGCCGGAAATACCAAGGCGTCCAAGCTGGCGATCTCGAGGCTTTCCGGGTTGGCGAGCTTCATCGACTTGCGCTGCGCCAGCCAAGGCCGAGCGAAGCTTTCACTGATAGTTTCCGGGACAAGAAGCTCCCTCGGTTCGTCGCGGCGCGTGCCGATCTTGAGCCAAGGTAGCCGTTGACCGAGTTCTGGGACAGCGTCCGGAGGGGCCAGCTCGCCTATCATGGTGTTTCCGGTGACACGATCTTGGCCAGCGAAAAGGTGGTCAACTTACTTCATGAAGCCCTCTAAGTGCGGCCTCGACGAAGCGGAGGAACTTGCTTGTCATGACTTCACGCCAGGTTGACCACGAGGTCCACGCCTGCCCCGACTGTGGCGCCCACGTCCAGTGGTGCTTCGGCCAGGCCGTTGACCCGAGCGGAACCCTCGCTTGGTCACGGTCTCTCCGCTGTCCCCATTGTGGGACGAACATTGAGGAAGACCACGAAGGTCTCCCCCCAGCCGAGACTCGCCGTCTACTCCAACGCATGAATGGGGTGTGGGCGGTGCAGCTCTTGAACGCACAGGACCGGCGAGAAGCCATCAAGCATCTTCGGTCTTTCGTAGACCTGGACATCAAGGAGGCTGCGGCCCTCCTGCGGTCACGAGACGATGAGCTCTGGATCGGAACGGAGGTCGAGGCCAATTGGCTGAGAGAGCGATTCTCTTCCCTGGGAATAATCGTTACTAACGCCGAAGGGGATGTCGATGCATCCGCGAATAGCATTACTGGTGGGATTGCTCGCATCGTGCACGTCTGAAACGAAGGAGAACCCCGACTCGGGGCTCACCGACGCCAGGCTCACCGACACGGGGGGTACCGACTCGGGGCTTACGCCTGCAGCCGGCGGCGGATTTTGCTGTCCTATCGAAACGCCAACGTGCAATTGCTTCCGCAATGGTGGATGGGTTGCGTCCGATAATCCCGCGCAATGCCCGGGAATCTGCGACTTGGCGCCTCCGGCCGAGGTGGTCATTGACGAGCACGGCTGCAAGAAGCTGTGGGGCCAACATTCCTGCTTGGTTCGCCCGCGCGACGCCGGGTTGCCGTTAGATGCGGCGAGCGACGGGCGCCTTGCCCAAGGTGCGATGCCATAGATGTTAAGGGCCTATCCCACGATCCCCCTCGCCGTGACCTCCAACGCGCCGCCCCCATTTCATGGCGCAGAGGTTCTTCTTGCCGTCGATAACCAGCAACGCCTTTTCCGAGAGGGCACCGTGTACAGCTCGGGGAGCGGTAAGCGCACCTGTGCTTCAACCTGCTGACCACCAAGGTCCCTGTTGTTACGACTCACACCGTCTGATGGATCCGCAGGGTATCTTGCGCACGCTCAGTGATGAGGATGGCCAGGTACAGCTGCACGGCCGCTTGGCGGTCGACGGCACCATCGACGACGAGGGGGCCGTGCTGAATGGCCACGCGTGTAATCCAAGGGCCGTCGCATCGTCAAAGGGTCGTCGGGGCCACGACCCCAGTGTTGAACGTCTAACACTTTGCCAACAGTGCGCGCCAGAGCGGCGTGATCGAAGAACCGCACAAGCGCTGGATTCTCAAGCAACAAGTCGCCTCCGTCGCGGCGACAATCAGCAGCGGCACCACGCCTGCAGGAAGGGCGGCCGATGCCTTGCTGGTTCGCACTGCTCACGGTGGCCGGGTTCGCCTTAGCCTCCCTGGCCGCCCAGGCGCGGCCCGCGCATGCCGATGACGCTGATGCCGCCGCTGCCGCCCCGAACGGCAGCGCGCAGCTGGCGGCGCCAACCCCAGGCGAGACCTCGCATCCCGCCCGGGCTTCTCTCGGGCAGATCCTCTCCGGTCCGTTCCGCTCGTCACACCTGTTCGCCATGCCCACGACCGACGTCGTCGGTGCGTACGTCCTAAGCGTTGCCGCGGACGGCAGCCTGCTGTCGGAAACCGGCGTGCTCTCCGGCACCGGAGTGGCCGCGGTGGGCTTCGGCGACATTGCCCAGCTCGAGTACCGCCTGTCGACCGCGGTATCTACCTTCGCGCGGGCGCCGATCGCCTTGCCGAGCCTGGGCGTGCAGATGAAGGTTCCCCTGCCCGAGCGCAAGTACCTGCCAGCCCTGGCTGTAGCGCTGCGGCTCGGCCTCACGCACGAGGATGAGATCGCCGTCGGCAGGCGCGTGCGGGAAAGAGTGAACGACCTGTACGTGGTTGGCCGCCTCCACCTTTGGGGACCACTCGCCAAAGTCACTCTCCACGGTGGCCTGCGGGTCGGCCGCGCCACCATCGACGACACCGGAAGAACGCTCCTCCTGCCGGCCGGCGGGTGGGAGGTGCAGATGACCCCGACCACCAAGCTCGCCGGCGAGCTCGCACTCATGCCCATGTTCGCGCCCAGCGCAACGTCCACGGCGCACTCCATCGCGTCCAAGCCCTTCGGACGCCTGGGCATTCGCTGGTCGCTCCACCCGGCCCTCATCATCGACGCCAGCTTGGGCTACCGCATCGAGGCAGCTCGCTTCGACACATCGCCCCAAGGCGGCCTCGGCGCCCTGATCGACTGGGACATCCGGCTTGGCGCCGAGGTGTTCCTGCCGTGGGGCGTGCTCGTGTGCCGTGCTGGCGACTGGTTCTTCTGCAAGGAAAGGAGACTCTGATGCAACGCAGCCTCACAGCCATCACGGTGGCAGTCCTCGGCCTGGCCGCGCCTGCCGCGTCCCTCGGCCAGGAGCAACCAGCGGCTCCCGCCGAGTCGGCCACGCCAGCCACGCAGCCGTCGGCCCCGGTCCGGGTCGTGCCCGCGGCCAAGCCTAAGCCCGCGCCAGCATCCACGCCCGCGCCCGCAACGTCACAGCCTTTCCGCCAGCCCCACGTCTTCTTCTCGCCGACGGCATACATCCTGCCCGCGGCCGCAGTGCAAGCTGGCGCTGGGGTGGACACCGGCGGCGCCTTGCAGGGGCAAATCGCCGTTGGCCTGGGCGATGTCGCCGAGTTCGGCGTGGCGGGCACCAACCTCGTGCGCGCGCGCCAGGTCGACGGCAAAGTGGCGCAGCTACCGCCTTACGTTTTCGCGAGCTTCAAGATGGGCGTGGGCGAAGAGAGCATGTTCCGCTATCAGCCTGCCATCGCCCTGGGCTTCCGCAAGTCGTTCGAGCACTCTGCAGACGAACGCAAGTCACGCCTGGCCGAGATGTTCGTCGAGGCCTCCAAGGAGATCGGCTCCTTCATGACCTTGCACGCGGGCGCGAGCTTCTGGGACGCATCCCTGGCCAAGGCCAGCGGCGAGGAAGTCACGCTCCATGGTCGAAGCTCCGCGCGGCAGCAGCTACGTCCATTCGGCGGGGTTGAGCTAAGAGCACTGCCAAGGGCCCAGGTCATGGCCGAGGTGTTCTGGATGCCGGAGTTCCGCTACGTTGCCGACGCCGCCGACGAGGTCGAGCTCCGGCCTCAACTCGCCTGGGGCGTACGCTACGAGCTGCGCTCCTGGGGCCAGATCGAGGCCGGCGTGCGCGTCCCCGACATCGCCGACGTGAACCTGCTCGACGCCCAGATCTTTGGGCAGCTCCGGGTGCAAACGACCCGGCTGCGCCAGGCAGTGGGCCTGTAGCCGCCGCGCCCAAGGTGGAGCCCCGGCCCGTGGCAAACAACAACCGTCCCACCCTTGCTGCCGCGTGGCTGGCCCCGTGCTTCGCGCTCCTCGCGGCCATCGTGCCGGCCACGGCAGCGGCCGATCCCCCAGACCTGGACCCACAGCCAGCCCCGCGCGTGTTTGCCGTGCCAACCGCGTGGCTCGTTCCTAATGGCGGTACGATCGCGACCGCTGGGCTCAGCCACCGAGGAGAGCCCTTCACCGCCGTGTCTGCCGGTCTGGGCGGCGTGGCCGAACTCGATCTCACGTTCGCACGGCGCGATGGCCTCTGGCAGCCGTCGGCGCTGTTCAAGCTCGGAGGGTCGGTCGCAAAGCTGCCGGTCGCGCTCGGCTTTCGCCGCTCGCTCGCCGTATCCGAGAAGAACGCGGTTCTATACGGAGCCCTCACCCTCGCCAGCCGGCCGGTCCTCCTGCACGTTGCCATCGAAGCGTGGCAGGCACAGGAACGAACGAGAGCGGGACTGCCAGAGGTCCCGCTCACCGTACGCCCCGCGCTCGGCCTGGAGTGGAATCCCTGGATTGCGCCACGGAGCACGGTGCTGCTCGACTTTGGCTGGAAGCCACGCTTCGCCGACGGCGGCGCCTCGCTCGCCTGGCATGGCAACTGGGGCGTGCGCGTGCGCATCGTCCAGAGCATGTCGCTCGAACTCGGCGTGGAGATGCGCCAGGACGAAGCCATCGACCGGCCCAGCGTGTTCGTGCGGCTCAATCGAAGGGCGGCTGCGAGCCCTCGCCGCTCCGTAAGCGCCCGGTAGCCCCCATCTAGCGTCGGCGCGTCCGTCCTGGCACTGTGCGTCGCGGAGGTGACACCTATGGCAGAGTCGGTGATCCGGATCGGGACGAGCAATACCTGGTCGCCGCCGCGTGACCGAGTGTGGTGGACCCGGGAGGATGGACGGGCAATGGTGGCGGCGGTGCGAGAGGCTGGCGGCAGCCTTGGCGCCTTCGCCCGGAAGCACGGGCCGCGCGAGGAGCGCGTGCGGCGCTGGGTCCGGCGCGTGGAGCGGCGACAAGCCACCGCGCTGACGCCGGCGGCTCGCTCCACGCTGACCTTCGTGCCCGTTCGGCTCGTCGAGCAAGCAGGGCCCGAGCCCGCGCCGCGCCTTCGACGTGAGCCAGGTTGGCCTGCGCCAGCGGCAGCGATCGCGCCGGTGAAGTAGTGGTACCCCGCTACTGATGCCTGACGCCGGTTCCCCCGCATGCGCGGGGATAGATCTTTCGGTTCGGCTTTTGCCCTCGGGCAGCCCACGGTTCGTTCATTGAGTACGGGCTCGAAGCCTGGCTGAGGGACGATCTGGAGCAAGTTTCGGGTTTTCTCCTGGGTCCCAGGTTTGATCTTCGCGGTCCGATCAGTGGGGCACCCCGTTTTGCGCCCAGACGGCCACGAAGTGCATCAGCCCGAGTGCCAGCGAGATCGCTGACGAAATCGCGTCGAAGCGCGACAGCTTCATGAACGGTGCTGCGCCGAGGAGAAGCCCGCGCAGCGTGTAGATCGACGCGATGCCGAGGACCGCCGATTGCGTGAACGGCAGAGTGAACAGGCCGGCGGCGGAAAGTGCCCATGCCGTAAATGCGGCAAGCACCGCAGCAATTCCTAGTGTAAGCAGGGCAGGAAGTGGCGAGCCCTTCTCGGCCAGGGTCGCAAGCGTCTCACCTGCGCCAAACGCTCGGTACCCGGGCGCACCGCGGAACACGATGACCACATGGAGGATCGCGACTGCGGCGTTACCGAGCGCACAAAGGATGAACAGGACGGTGCCCATGCGTCACGAGTATCAGAGCGGGCGTGGGATAGGAATAGACTGAATAGACCGCAAGTACTTGCTTGTAACACCTCCTAGGCCGACAGTTCGCCCATGGCCATCGTTCGGCACGCGCTTACCATTCTTGCCGTTGAAGATCTCCAGGCCAGCCTCGCCTTTTACGCACAGGCGTTTCAATGGGAGCTGGCCGTTCAGACGCCGGTCTACGTGGAGTTCAACCTTCCCGGAGGCCAACGGATCGGGCTCTACCATCGTGAGGCGTTCGCCCGAAACACGGGGAAGGTACCGGCCAGGATCAGCGCAGACGACATCGCGCCCACCGAGCTCTACTTCTACGCCGACGACCTCGCCGCCGCCATGAACCGTCTTCGACTGGCGGGGGCACGGGAGTTGAGCCGGCTTGCTCCGCGACCTTGGGGCGATGAGGCCGCGTACTTTGCCGACCTCGACGGTAATGTACTTGTCTTGGCGCGTCGCTTGCCGGCGGAGGACTAGGCGGTGGGATTTGTGTCGGTCAGCATGGATGGGACGCTCATTCCCGATCGCCCGAGGGGAATACGTTCGGTCGTCGTCGATCGTCCGTTTCGTTCTTTTTCTTGTGACATTCGGCAAGCGCTTCAGGATCGTTCACGCTCACGAGTGTGAACGGCAACGAGGATCCGGGAGATCCTGACGGTCGAAGTCGGGTCGGGCGGAAAGTCGCTTGCCGAGCTGCTCAGGTGTAGATCCGACCGGCGCGGACAAGAGAAGAGGGATCCGGTAGCCCCCAGACCCCTCGGTGTACGGCGCGCGGACCTGCCGTACCAGGCGGCGTTTTCCCCTCGTCCGCAAGACACCTACACAATCCCCCTTAACGCCTCCCTCACGCTCCTTAAGAGCTGGACACGCTTTTTGTCCCCCACGAGTGACAAGACGATCCTCGGCATGGGCTGCGGCGAGGAGCGCCGCTTGCGCGCGCGGGTCTTTAGATCGTCTTCCATGATGTCGATCACCTTGCCGAGCCGCTCGTCCACGAGCTCGAGTGCGGCGCGGTCGAGCCTCTTCGGCTTGGAGCCCGAGAGCGGCGAGACTTCTATGGAGTATTTCTGGCCAACGGTCACGCGGCCCTCAGAGAAATCGATATCGCATTCCAGCCCAGCACCCATTCGATCGAGCGCCCGCAGAACCAGCTGGCGAGGAGTGAGAAGCGCAAGCACGGAATACTGCTTGCCGTTTCTCTCGACTTCCTCGGAAATCCCACGCTCAAGCGCCAGCATGGGCGGGGGATTCGTGACGGCTTCAATTGCGTCGGCAAGTGCTGCGCTCGATCCTCGGGTCATGGTCGCTCCGTCTCTCGTGGTTGACACGGAAGGTGCCTCTTACGAGTCCGGGTACTGAGCCGGCGCGGGCATGGTTGGCGCTTGACACCCTGACACCATCGCCCTGTCATTCTGGCGAACGATCCGTTCGTTCCCTGCGACGCCTTCCTCGTAGGCGTGCCAGGCTTTGCCAAGCTCCATGGTCATGCCCAATCCCGCGGCGGCGAGACCGGCGACGAGGAACGCACCCACAAAGAAGTCGGTGCGTGCTGCTTTAAGAAATCGAGTAAGCATTGTCGTATCCCTTCGCGCGCCTGTTGAGCAACGCGCGTGCCACCGACCAGGGCCACGCAAGTGGTTGAAACCTGGGAAGCGGCCGTCCCACCACGGGCCCGGTAGAACACGTACCGGTACATCCAGTGCTCCAGAGTTCAATTCGGCCGCATACCGGCCGCGGATCGCTCTGTCGGAAACAGGCGTCATCGCGAGTCTTTCTGAAAATCGGATGTTTTCTTGCTGGCCGGGAATTTCGGATGGTCCATGGGTGTTGATGGGACAATGGCCCAAGCCCATGGCACGATGTCGCTTCCCAAGATGGAACTACCCTCCGGTCATCGCTGGTTCGCCCCCGACTGCTGTGTCGTTCAGGGGCCCCAGTACTGGGAGGTGCTGGTCGGTGGCCTGCTGATCGGTCGCTTTGAGCCCAAGGATTACGGTACCCGTAATGTGATTCTCGTCCTGCTCGCCAAGGAGCGTCGGATTCACCTTGGGCGCATGGCGGAGGCATTCGGCTTGACGGACGATGGGCTGCTACTAATCCGACGGCAATACGAGCGAGAGGGATTAGCGGCGGTCGTGGCTCGCCGGCGAGGCGGCAATCGGCAGGTAAAACTCAAGCCAGAGTTACGTCGGCGCCTTTCCAAGCTCTTTCAAAAGGGTTGCAGCGTCGATGAAGCGCGCGCGCGGATCGGCAACCGAGTCTCTCGCTCGGCCGTCGGAGTGGTACGTGCGGCCTGGGGGCGAGAGCGTGCGCGACGACAACAGGTAGAGTCGGCCGTGGAGACGCCTTGTGAGATGGCACCTACCGCGCAGGCGGAGTTGCCGATCGCGCAGGCGGCGATCGAGGTCAGCGCTACGACAGCGACGGAGACGGCCATCGCGTCACCGCTGTTCGAAAGCAAGCCCGACGAGAGCGACCCAGGCGACCCGGAGGACGCTGCGTCCTTGGCTGTTCGCGACGTCGAGGGTGGCCGTCACATCCAGCATGTGGGGACCTGGCTTCTGATTGCGATGCTTCACCGTCTCGGGCTATTTGACCGCGTGGCGTCCTTGTGTCAAAAGGCGAAGCAGGCGGTGAAGGTGCGGCTTGCCATCGAAGGCTTCGTCGCCGCAGTCGCCTTGTCGCAGAAGTGCGCGGAAGGGGTCCGTCGGCTGGCGACACCCACGGCGCACCTCTTGTTTCGGGCCGCGCGCGCGCCCTCGGCGCCGTGGGTCAGAAGGACGCTCCACGAATTCGCCGACACCGACAAGACCGCCGCCGCGTTGCATTTTGGCATGGCCGGCGATTACATTCGCTTCGCTTGCAACGAGAGTGAAGAGGGACCGGTCGTCTTTTACATCGACAACCATCTTCGTCGGTATACCGGCAAGCACGTGCTGAGGAAGGGCTGGCGCATGCAGGACCGACGCGCCCTACCAGGCAAGTCGGATTATTACGTTCATGACGAAGATGGGCGTTCCGTGCTTCGTGTTGACGTACCGGACCACGGCTCTCTTACCGCCTACCTCACGCCGATCGCGCGTGCATTGCGAATGGCTCTTTTGCCGGAGGAACGCGTGCTCGTGGCATTTGACCGCGGGGGAGCGTTTCCGTCCCAGCTGGCGGAGCTGCGCGAGGATGGCTTCGAATTCGCCACCTACGAGCGCGCGCCCTATCAGACGCTGAGCAAGAGCGCGTTTAATCGAACGGCGACCTTTACCGACGACAACGGGGAAGAGGAGGCGATCCAATACGTCGAAACGCGCGCCAATCTCGGCAACGGCAGAGGCCGCGTGCGGCGCATCGCCTGCCTCATGCCGGATGGTCATCAGGTGAACATTCTGGCTATCTCCAAGGAGCCGGCCGAGCGTGTTATCGTGGTCATGCGCGGTCGCTGGGGGCAGGAGAACGCCCTCAAGCATGGAGTAGAGCGATGGGGGATCAATCAGCTCGACGGGCGAGAGGTGGAGCCCTACGCTGAGGACACGATAATCCCGAACCCCGCGCGGCGGCGACTCGACCGAGCGCTGCGATTAGCCCAGGGGCGCGAAGGTGCGGCGCGACGCCAATTGGCTCGGCTCAAGAAGCGTGCTCCGGGGCGGGCCATCGTCGAAAAGGATCTCGCCGAAGCGCTCGCCCTACAAGAGAAGCTGGTGGCGCTTCGTCCCTCCGTTCCCACGCACGTACCGCTAATGGAAACGGACTTGGCCGGGAAGCTCGTGTACCACCCTGGCCGCTACAAGACCACGATGGACACCATCCGCATCGCCTGCGCCAACGCCGAGAGCGACTTCGCCTCGAGATTGGCTCCATACCTGCCGGTGAGCGCGGAGGCCAAGAAGGCCATCGGGAACCTCTTCGCGTCACCTGGTGAAGTACGCGTTGGGAAGAGTGCGATTACGGTCCGTCTCGCTTCGGCGGGAACTGGGCCAGAGTTGGCCGCGTTCGGGACGTTCCTGCGCGAGGTAAATGCCATGGCGCTCATGCTCCCCGGCGATCAGCACCGGCGCCGCCTCAAGTTCGAAACCCAAGTTTCGTGAGACGAACGGTACGAACTCTGGAGCCCGCTGGGCTTGGGGTTCGATTCCCCTGCCTTCTGCGAAGGCGCAAGCAAGGGACTCCCACGTCACATCCACGATTCAGCGCTCTGCGAGTCAGGTCCAGGCGAGAAATGGCGCAAAGAGACTCACCATGCGTGACGGCTGTGTCTTCGAGGGGACGCCCAGGCAAATCGCCCAGGCCATGAAGGCTATTGCCTTCGACGTCGAGAGCCTGTCCTTGTGCAAGTACATCGACTGGGTCGCGCGGAGCACGCTCGAGTTCGAGGGAATCGAGCTCCACGTGCAGGGAGCCACCGAGAACGAGAAGGCGGCAGCGCTCGTGCGCGAGATGATGGCGAATGGATTGGCGGCGTTGGAGTGAGCGCGTTCGGATTCCTTCCCTGGGCCCGAGGCTGCAATCGCGAAGTCGAAGTCGTCAGGTTCGGGCTCACTTGGTGCGCCATCGCAATTGGAGTTCTAACTCCTCTTCGCCGCCTTCAGCTTCATGCTCAATAGATAGCTCGGCGTCGGTCGGGATCGTGAACCTCTTCTGTGCTACTTGAATCCGAATTGGTTCGCCCCTCTCAATGGAGTCCGCGATGCGTCGCAGCGTGGCCGCGAATTGGCTGGATGATAGGTTCCTTTCGACGTCTCGTTCCATGGCCACTCCTTAGTATTGCAGACCCACGGGATCAAGGACAAATCCAGGCGGCAAGACGCCTTGCCACGGGTCGAGGCCTGACCATGCGCCTGGTCACGAGTAGCCGTCCCAGCCGGCCGGCTCGAAGTCAGCGTGACACCATACCCCGTTCCACGCCCGTGAGCGATGACGAAGCCGGCTAATTTCGGTGGGCCATGGAGCTGGACCTGGAGATCCGCAGCTCATACCGGTGAGGTGAGGGATTCAACACGGCCTCACGCCAAGATCTCCTATCGATATAATGCACGTTACCGTCGGTCCCGTGGTCGTCGACAGTAGATAGCGGGCTGCCCTTGACCGCGACGTGACGACGAGATCCGGCAATGGGGGGAGCGAAGTGAGCATCCTTGTCACCGTACAGCTTTCATCCAGCTCGCGAGGACGAGCACGAGTACTATGAGCACGATGGCAATCATGGACATGATCCCGGTGCCGGAGAGAAAAGGCGCCCGAGGCAACCGAAGCCTTCCCTGGATTACTTTTGCCACGAAGGCCTTCGCCGCAAGCTCCTGGGCTTCGGGCACCGCCAGCTCCCAGGCTCCCTTTTCACTAGTGAGTCCTTCGGTTTCGATCATGACGAGTTCGAGACCGGCTTGGCGAAGCCCTGCCCTCCATTCCTGCGCACGACGCGTGTCGCAGATTAGGATGCTCTTGTAACCAGTGGGGAGCATAGACGCAAGCTTACCAGCCAATATGGCGTCCCGCGAAACCAGTCCATTAACCCTTGCATCGAAGACCAGCCCATGATACCTGCGCTGTCGACGTTCACCCCCGGAGAACCCAATGCCAATGCCTTCGCAGCAAGATGCCGAGCTTAGAAAAATCGTTACCCAGCACGTCGATCAACTCGTAAAGGTCATTGAGGAGTCAGTACGCCGGGAGATCGCGGATGCTGTCGTCGCCATGTGTGGTCCAGGCGCGGCTGCTGCTTCCCGTCCAGCGCGCGGCGTCAAGGCACGTTCAATGGCGTGCATTGCACCCGGGTGTTCCAATGCGTCCAAGGGCCCACGATTCCGCTACCTCTGCGCCGATCACATGGACGCCCCCGCCAAGGATGTCGAGGCATGGCGTGCGGCTCGCAAGAGCGGTGCTCGACAAGAGCAGGCCCCCAGAAAGCGGAGCCTAAGGCCCGCGCGCGCAGCGGGAGTCGGCCGTGGCGGAGCACGCAGCATGGATTGCATTGCCCCGAACTGCGGGAATCGTTCCAAGGGGCCGCGGTTCCAGTACCTGTGCGACAAGCACATCGGCGCGCCGAAGAAGGATGTCCAGGCGTGGCGTGCGGCGAAGAAGGCGGCAGGGTAGTTCTTTCTCGCATCTCACCCCCCTTTTGGCAGATCAAGCCCCAAACTGCGATTCGTTATTGTCCTCGCTCCATCGAGGTCCATCGAGAAGCATCATCGAAGAGATGAAAGGATCTCGGGAGCCATTGCTCGGGACCGTGGTTGGGAATGCCAAGGTGTACCCATGAAGCCCAGCGACATGATTTGGACGAGGTCTCGCTCCGTGAGCGGTTCTTAGCAATCCGATCGGAGGGGGAGCCCAAGAGCTGTCCCTGCCCCCAAGCTCGGTCAGGCAAAGGGAATCCGGTAATGTTGGAGCATGAGCATCGACGTCGTCGGAATCATCATGGGGAGTATCTGGTTGATCGCCTCGTGGCGAGGGATGCGCGCCCTTGAGGATATTGCCGATAGCTTGCGGGCGGGGATTGGTCGGCCCCCGCGGCCTCCTCGGTAGCCGGTGGGGCCGATGCAATAGGCTCTGCGGAGCTTCGAGGCAGCGAGGGCTACTGAATTCTGCCTGGGCCTGGCTACTGGGTCTGGCCCCTAGCCGACCGGCAAAAGATCGGATACCGTGCGCCCCCGATGCGTGCCGTTTTGTACCGTAAGACTTTGCTTTTCTTCTCACTCGCCTCCCTGCTCTCCGGGTGCGGAGGTGACCGCGCGAGCCAGAAGAGGTTCCCTTCCAAGCAGGACATCGATCGCTTGATCCAAAAGCCCGCCCCCAGATTCCAGGAACGGAAGGTGATCGAGGTGGACCACTGGGACCTTGCAGGTCCCTTCCCAAACATGGTCGGGACTCGGACGTACGTAGACTCGTCGGGATGGGGACGCGTTCTCAAGGAAGTGGCCGACGCCAAGCCCGGTGTCCTTGTGCCCACCGAGGCCATGCATTGCGTTGCGCGAGAGCTTGGCCTTTTTTACCTCGCGAACCGGAGCACTCCTTCAGAGGACCTCGGCGACTACATCATGGGTCGCTGTGGAAGCCCGACCGTGGGGCTGTCCTGGCAGATGGTATCTGGAGACGTGGGAGGGCACGCCGAGGAAGATGTCTTTCGTCGCTGGCGGGGTGACTACGAGGAAATGCTGCGCGAGCAAGGCTCCGGAAATCGGGCCATTGGCAGCTTCTATGGGAAGCGCGATGGCCACGCAGTCGTACTCGTGGCGTCGGCCGCGCGCGCTGTCCATGTGGAGGACACGTCCCCCTTCCCCGACGCGGAGGGTCGAGTATGGCTCCGTGGGGAGCTTCTCGTCCCCGCCGAGTCCATTGATGCCCTCGTCAACCAGGGACACTATCGGGTGGCTCCTTGCTCGGTCGATGCGTCGGTAAGTCTTCCTCGATTTGCCGTGGCGTGCCCGACGAGCCCAGAGGACCAGCGTGCATGGATCGAGCTTGCAGCGTTCCCGTCTGGGCGGGTGCTCGGCCGCACAGTACTGCAAGTCCTCGCGTGGCCGAACAAGGCACCCACCTCGCAGTACGTGAACGAGACGTACACGGCGCCGCGTTCCCTCGCGGTAGGAGAAGATAAGACCGCGGCGCTCCTCGAGCTCATCAATCAAGCGCGCGCGACCGCTGGCCTTGCGGCGGTAAGCTTGTCGACCAAGCAGAGCGTGACGGCAACCAGGGTGGCACCTCATTTCTTCGCGGCGTTGTTCGGCGACGAACAGGAGACCGTGGCGGACACCGTCGTCCTGGGCCTCCAGGCAGGCTGGGATATCGAAGGCCTCGTGAAGAAGGGAATGTTTACCTATGGGCTGACGTTCCAGGCTGACGACCTGGCGCGAATGATCGATCGCGTGGTCGCTCGCCCGCGAGGACGAAAGGTTCTATTGGATCCAGAAATTACGCAGATGGCCATTGGGCCCCTCGATGTAGCGGACCGCCCTGTCTTGGCTTCGGTGTTCAGCGGATACGTCTTGTTTGGTCAAGAGGACAATAACAAGAACGCCCACTTGGTTCGCGAGCGCCTCAACAAGCTTCGCGCGGAAAAGAACTTGCCTCCACTTGGGGTGCTCGCGAGCGTCCAGGCAAAGGCGAACGCGGCTGCGGCCCAGGTGGCCAAGGGTGCGAAGAATCCGTCCCAAGTGTTCGATGATCTACTGCGCGAAAGCGCGCGAATCATCGAGGACGGCGTGACTGGTTGGGTGTTTTACGCCTCGTCGCTTGAGGACTACGAGTTCCCGGCCAAGTTCGTCGAGCTCAAGTCTGGCCGGATAGCCATCTCGGTGGCCCAGTTCCGGGCGGACGACGAGCCCTGGGGACAGCACGTGATCTTCGTGGTTATTGACTAGGGCCGACAGCGGAAGAAATCGCTCCGCTCCTGCCCGGGTCCGCAAGAGAAAAAAGACCTCCCATCTCCCGGGTATTTCTGGCACAAGAGGACGGCTCCTCGTGAATCTCCTAGCCGACAGCGATTCTACATCCGGCAAGCGTCCCCAAGACGGACGCTCCTGGCGCCTGCTCGAGAACGGCCTGCTCGTGTTCGTGCGAGCGCTCAGTCCTTCGGGCCCCTTTCGCTTGCTCCTCGCCCGCGTTTCCTTCTGCACCCACCGAGAGTGCCAATGTCGCGACGTGTCCATGACCGCGATCGGCTTCGATGTGGGCACTGCTGACCCTTCTTGCCTCGGCCTCGCGTCCGAACAGCTTGGTTCAATGCTCGACGGCCCCCAGGCCATGAACTTCGCCCTGGATTTAGACCTTGGGCTCGTCGAGCCAGATGAGTTCAAAGGACGAGCCCCGCTTTCCTCCGATTGGGTTGAGTACGTGACGGCGCAGGTGGATGGCGAGCTTCTCGACGAGCTCCACAACGGCTGGCTTCATGCCAAGCGCTTCCGACGCGGAAAGCCGAATGAAATCCGCTGGCCCGTACAGGATCCCGCTGAGCTCGTGGGCTGGTATGCGCTGCATCCGGAAGACCGCCGGGACTGCTACCTTCACGAAGGTCGTGTCTTTGAGACCGAGGACTTGTATTGCGCCAACCCTTCCTGTCCCTGCGACGAAGCAACCCTCTACTTCACGGAAATCGCGGATCGTGACCGCGCTGTTCCCGTAGGGCATCTCCGCGTAGGTCTCCCTAATATCCAGGTGCTCGAATGGAAGCCCAGGGGGGATCAAGCGCTCCTCGAGCAGCTGTGGAAAACGTTTCAAACGCGACACCGCCGGGCCGGTGAGCGGCTCATGGCACGCAAGCGCCACGTCATTGAACTCGCTCGCCTTCGCGCAGAGAAGCAAGCTCCCGTCGTTGCGCCCGACCGCGTGGGGCGCAACGCCCCCTGTCCATGCGGCTCTGGCAAGAAGTTCAAGCGGTGCTGCGCCACGTAGTGGCGGCCTGGCCTGGGCCGAACGACCTAGGGTAAGAGCTTTTGCGCCCTGGCAAGACTGGAAACACCCCTTTCCAAAGGACGCCCTCGTGGTTCTATCGACGTCGATCAAGGAGTGTAAGCTCGAGCGATGATGGAAGGGATCGCCTGGGAAGAACATGCAAGCCGGCAGTGGTGCAGGGGACTCGAGGAACGCGAGCAGGTGCCCGAGACACATGGATGCGAGCACGGTGATAGCCAGCACCAAGTTATACATCGGGCACGTTCGTCAGCTCCCTTTGGCGTGGTACTCCCTTCGGCGTGGGCGTCAGATCCCGGTCCCCAGCCAACCTGGCAAGATTAGGAGCAGAGCGACAACGAATGCGCGACCGCGCCAACTTGAAGCCCCGAGGACCGAAGCCGTCCGTGCCGGCCGCGCACCCAAAGGGAGCATCGAGGACATGCGCAAGCTCGCGCGCGCGCGCGGTGGCGACTGCCTGTCGACCGAATACCTGAACAACAAGACGAAGCTGTCGTGGCGGTGTTCCAAGGGCCATGAATGGGGCGCAGAACCGACTACCGTGAAACATAGCAAGACGTGGTGCCCCGCGTGGGCGCGTGCCAGGAAATCCTTCCGAGCCACCTAGAGGCCGACCGGATCTTCCTCCTTGCGTCCAATGGAAGGCACGGGAGACTTATCAAGGTGGGCATGGTGGACGACCTCAAGGACAAGATCGAGCCAATCCTCAAGGGCAGGCGGGCGCCTGTGCCAGGCGCATGGAGGATCACGGATACTGAGCTAGAGCTTGCGGCCGACATGAGGAATCGATTGGATTAGTGGTTGAAGATATGCGACCGCGCACTTTCAGGGAACTTAAGGCCATCGCCGGCGCGAACGGGGGCGAACTTCTGGCGAGTCCGGATGACCGTGCGAACGGGAACCTGCTCTGGCGGTGCAAGGCCGGGCACATCTGGCAGACGCGTGCCCAGTACATTCGTTCTGGTCGGTGGTGCCCCGTGTGTCGTGGAACCCGGGGAAGCATCGAGGAGATGCGCCGGCTCGCACGGGAACGAGGCGGCGAGTGCCTGTCCGACGAATACATGGACAGCAGAACGAAGCTGCGTTGGCGGTGTGCCAAGGGGCATGAATGGGATGCGATCCCTGATAGCGTGAAGAAGGGCGGAACGTGGTGCCCCGTCTGTGCACGTGCCATGAAATCCATCCGAGCTGCCCAGGGGGTTCCGCAAGCTCGCTTGCCAAGCGTGAATCGTGCGGCGCCAGGCACGCGCGGACACCAGAACGATGAACCCCAGATACCCAGATGGCCCGTAGAGCCCATGCCACGAGATCCGCGGCCTCCCGGTGAGATCCAGGAAATAGTGGCCAAGCACGTGGAGCGGCTGGTAGGGACAGTCGAGGAGCTATGTTATCAGGAGATCGCGGAGGCGGTTGCCAAGGAGGTTGCTGCTCATGGTGTCGTGCGAGACGCGCAGATCGCCGGACAGGCCACCGTGGCCAAACCTGATCCTCAATCCCTCCACCAGAATCGCGATCGGCTTGTCGATCTGCTGAGGCTTTGCCGGGGGAACATATTGGCGGTTGCTTGGGGATTGGGCAAAACGCCAGCCGAGATACGGCAGGAGCTGAAGAGGCAACATCTCGACATTACCCAGTTTAGGCCCCCAGGCCGCAGTGTGGCTCGTCGCACGCTGCGGGATGCCAAGCACGTGCTCAAGGAGTCCAAGCGCAAGCGAGACGAGGCCAGAGCGATCGCCGAATCCAAGGCCCGCGAGCAGCTCTTGGCTTTGCTGGGGAAGCACCATGGGAACGTTACGGCGGTTGCTCAGGTGCTGGGCAAGGCGCCGTTTCTGCTCAAGCGGGAGCTAAGGAATTACCGGATCGGTCCTGATGAGATTAGGGCCACGCTGGTCCCAAAGCGTGCGTCAATGGCGGTGACGCCCTCGCCAGCACCAGGTACCAGACAGGCGCAAGATCGGACCCCAGCCGACACGGACCTCCAGGAGCGCGAGCGGCTCATCGCGTCGCTAAGGCAGCATCAAGGAAACGTACGCGCGGTAGCTCGAGACCTGCGCACGGCCCCGATACTGGTTCGACGGAAGGCGAAGAGGTGTGGCGTCGACATTAGCGAGTTCAAGCCGACTCCAGACGAGGCAGCGCGACGCGAGCGGGAAGAGGCCAGGCTCATGCGAGAGGCCCAGCGCCAGCAAGACAGGGCCAGGCGGGATGAGGAACGGACCAAGGACCGCGAGCGGCTCGTCGCCTTGCTCCGGCAGCACCAAGGAAACATCGCTGCAGTTGCCCGGGACATGGGCAAGGCACCGGTGCAGATCCGGCGGAAGCTGACGAGGTACGGGCTCGATATTGGCCAGTTCAGGAGGGGCGGAGGTGGGTGATAGAGCGGCTGGGAGCGCCTGCCAGGTCTTCGTGTGAGAGGAGCAGAAACCTCCATCAGCTCAAGGACTCGATCCTCCTCCGCTCTGGTGGCGTGAATTCCCGTGGGTGCCCAAGTACCTCCGCAACCTCCTCCTTGTCGTTCGTGCCGTTCATGAAACTGCCAGTACTCATCGAAGTCCTCGTTGGCCTGCCGGGACCGCAGTTTGAGCACTCTACAAGGAGGCGTCCGGACGGGGGGGGCTCCAACTATTTTTCGTAGGGCCCCTTACGTGACGCCAACTAACCAACCGATCTACCATTCAGCCCCAAGACGCTGAGCAGGCGTTCATGTATTTACGCCTTGCAGCTCGCCAATCGCTTCTACTAGGGTTGCTAGAATTTCAAGAAGGCTGAAGCGCATGGCATCGAACTCGCGTCGTTGTTCTCTTTTTGCACCTTTTTTCTGCGTATTCCTGCTTCTCACTCCAACATTGGGCATAGCGCAGACCGCTCCGGAGCGGGCGGCGGCGTTCCTGCAGGGCTCGGCGGATCCACGCGGGAGCTGGGGGAGCTCCCGGGACGAGACGTCGCTCCGCGACACGGCCCAGGTGGTGATGGCGCTCAGGGATCTGGGTCTCACCGAGACGACGGCCTACAGCAATGGGCTCGCGTGGCTCGCGGAGGAGCGCCGCAAGAACACGGATGACCTGGCGCGCGCGGCCTTGGCGCTCGCGGGCACGCCGCTGGACTTTGCCGCCGTCGAGGATCGGGCACAGCTCCTCTCGGCGCGCGTGCATCGGAGCGGCTGGGGCCTTGGGCTCAAGGACAAGGCCATTTCGCCCATGGACACCGCGCTGGCGACGAGCGCGGTCATCGCGCAGCTCTCCGCGCAGGAGCTCGACGACGTCATGACGGCGCTGTCCCTCGAGCAGCGTCCCGACGGAGGGTGGGGCAGTCACCACGCCGAGTCACTCGTCGCCATGACGGCCGAGGCGCTGCAGGTGATCATGAAGGTCGAGGCCCGCTTTGGCGGCGCGTGGGATTTCACGCTCCAGATCGACGACGCGGTGGCGTTCCTCGTCGGCAAGCAGGGGTCCGACGGCCGGATCGGCTCGGGCGTGCTCGAGACCGCGTTGGCGACGCGTGCCCTCCTCGCATGCAAGCGTCCCGTGGCGGCGAACGTCACCGCGGCGATCAATTATCTCCTCGGCGAGCAGCTCGCCGATGGGAGCTGGGAAGGGGACCCCTTTCGCACGGCGGCAGCCGTGTTGGCGATTCGCGCCGCGGGCCCCAACCTGGCTGTCGGCGCGAGCGGCGTAACGTTCACGCCGCAGTTTCCGATCGAAGGGGACTCCCTTTCGATTCGCGCGTCGGTCGAAAACACCGGCGCCCAGGCGGCGGGGGCCTTCTTGGTGCGCGTGTACCGGGGCGCGCCCGAGGCTGGGATCCAGGTGGGCGCTGATCAAGTCATTGGGGGCCTGGGGATTGGCGAGCGCGCTGACGTTGCCGTTCAGGCGAGCACCGCCGGCATGCAGGGCGGCCAGACCTTTACCGTCGTAATTGACGCCAATGGCCAGGTGTTCGAGGCCGACGAGACTGACAACGTCCGCGCCTATTGGGTGGCGATTGAAAAGCGCAAGGAACCCGATCTTGTCCTTACGCTCAATGACATCCGCTTCAATCCGCCCCGCGGCGGGGACGGGGATCCCATCGACATCAGCGCCACGGTACGCAACGTTGGGGACGACGGCGTGGCCGCCACCACGGTGAAGTTCTACGACGGCAAGCCCACCGAGGGCGGCGTTTTCCTGGGCACCCAGGAGATTGGCCCCATTCCAGCCCATGGCGAGGCCACCGCGCAGGTCAATGACCTCACGTTCCCCCAGGGCGTCTTCGACATTTACGCGACCGTCGACGAGCCAGGCGCTGTCGCGGAAGCACGTGAGGACAACAACATTGCCCACAGGCCTCTCGTCATCACCGAGCACGTGGACCTCGTGGTCACCAACGCCGAGATAACCCTGTCGCCGGGGAACACCGTCGCCGAGGGCACGCCCATCTTGGTGTTCGCCTCGGTCATGAACCAGGGGGAAGTGGCCGCCGCCGACGTGGTCCTGCGCCTCACGAACACCGGCGAGGAGGTCAATGTGGGGGCCATTCCGGCCGGTGGGGTGGCGAACGCGGTGTTCAGCTTCCAGACCTTGGATCAGCCGGGGTTCGTGACCCTCGAGGTGGTCGCGGATCCACGGGACATGGTCTCGGAGACCAAGGAGACGAACAACATTGGCCGGGCTTTCCTCGAGGTCACGCCCCTCGTCGACCTGTACATCGCCAACGTGCCCGCGGCGTCGGCGCCGGTGATGGAGGGGGATCCCATTAGCGTCTATGTCCCCGTGTATAACGAGGGCGAGCAGGCGGCGACGAACGTCGCGCTCGGCGTCTTCGACGGCAATCCAGCGAGCGGCGGCCGGCGCCTGGCGCCGAACGCCCTGTTCCCGATGATCGGCGGCGGCTTCAAGCACGAGCCGGGGTTCAAGGCGACGAACCTCGTGTTCAGCAGCAGCACCCTCTCGCTCGGCGCCCACAACCTGGTTTTCGTCGTCGACCCGGAGAACCAGCTCCGCGAGGCGCGGGAGGACAACAACGCCTTTGTCTACCCCGTTCAGATCGCGCCGCGGCCGGACTTCGGCGTAGCGGCGGCCGACGTGACGGCAACGCCTGCCTCGCCCGAGGAAGGGGATAGCCTGACCATTACCGCGGTGGTCCGCAATCGGCAGCCCCAGACCCCTTATCAGAACAGCTCGCTCAAGTGGCGGGCGCTCCTTTATGACGGCGACCCAGGTGCTGGAAAGGTCCTGGCGGAGAAGCAGCTCGCCGGCTTCAATGCCTTGGAGGTCGTGACGCTGACGGCCACGGTGCCTACTGACGGGCGGGTCGGCGACAATCGCTTCACCGTCGTCGTGGACCCCGAGAAGGCGGTCCCTGATCGCGACCGGACGAACAACGTCTATCAGACCACGGTGCGGGTGGGCGACGCCACGGTGGCGGATCCGAGCATCACCAGGGACGACCTCTCGGTGGCGCCTGCCCGCTTTGCCACCGGGGACGTCGTGACCCTCAAGGCGACCATCCATAACACCCGCCCGGCGGCCTTGGCGTCGGTGCCAGTGGCATTCTTCCTCGGCAATCCGTCGGTAGGCGGCACCCGCCTCGGCGACGTGGCCATTGCCCTGCCGGCAAAGGGTGAGGCCACGGCTTCAGTGGATTGGGACACGACCGGGCTTATCGCGGGCGACGTGGCGATTTACGCGGTCATTGACCCGGATAAGACGCTCGCGGAAGGGAATGAAGACAACAACAGCGCCGGCCGGGGGATCGAGGTGGGCCTTGGCGACGCGAGCCGGCCGACTGGCCTTTCGGCGACGCCGCAGGGGGCAGGTGCGAACCTCTCGTGGACGGCGCCGGCGACGGCCGCCGTTGGCACCTATCCCCTACGCGGCGAGGAGCTGGCCAACCTCTCGACGAGCGCGTCGCCGCGGGCGTCCGCCAGCGCTGACGCCGACGATGGCATGAACAGGGCGAGCGCAGCCATTGACGCCGATCCCTGGTCAGCCTGGGTCGTGCCCAATGCGGGCCTGCCGCATTGGCTCGAGGTGGACCTGGGGGCAAAGCGGTACGTCAAGACGGTCAAGCTGAGCCTGAACGCGGTGCCTGATTTCGACATCCAGACCTGGGATGGCGTTAACTACGTCACGCAGGTGGAGGTGCGCGGCAATGACCTCGCGCAAGCGCCGACCATGGTCCTTCCGGCCGTGACCAAGACGCGCAAGGTCCGCATTGTGTTCCGTTCGGGCAATACCTCGCAGGGGAAGATCATGGTGTTCGATGCGGCGGTGGGCGTCCTGGCTCCTATCGCGGCCACGTCATTCGGCGACACCAAGGTCTTCGCAGGCCATTACAGCTACGCCGTCACCGCCGTGAACGCGGCAGGCATTGAAAGCCGCCCGTCCGAACCGGCAGCGGTCGACATCACCTCCGTGCCGGCCCCCGCGACGCCCAGCGCCACGGCGAGCGGTAATGACGTGGTTCTCTCCTGGGCCGCGGACGGCAGCGGTCGCAGAAAAGGCGTGTACATCAAGCGCGACGGCGCGTTCCTCGACCTGGGCGCGGGCGAGGCGGACATCACCACCACGGGCACGTGGACGGTGAATGCGCCCATGCCTGTTTACCCAATCGGCAATGCCATTGACGGCAATACGGCGACCTATTACCGGGCACAGGCGGGCACGCCTGCCCCCTACGTCGCCACCGCGACGTTCCCGGCGCCGCGGCCCGTGGCCCGCGTGGACCTATACTGGGGAAGCGCCACCGGGGTCACCATTGAAACCTGGGACGGCACGGCCTTTGTCCCGCAGGTGACCATCGACAGCGCGCCAGCACGGCTGGAGACCTATCGATTCAAGCCCGTCACGACCGACCGCGTCCGGGTCGTGGCCAAAGGTTCCGCGGTCTCGGTGCTCAAGCTCAATGAAGTGCGGGTCCATGCCTTGGCGCCTCTTGCGGCCACGGCCACGACCTACACGGATCGCAACGTCCCTGCTGCGCCGCACGAGTACGCGATCGTCGCCATTGACGACCTGGGGCAAGATGGGGCGGCCACGGTCGGCACATCGATTACGCCCCTGCCGCCTGTCACCGGCGTGACCGCGTCGGTGAGCGGCCGCAACGTGACCGTGTCGTGGGCAACCCTCGCCAATCCGAACGTGGCGGGATACCGCGTTCTTCGCAACGGCGTCGCGGTGAACGGGCCCGACACGGCCACGAACCTGTCGCTCACGGCGACCGAGGCGGGCTCGCCTGGGAGCACCAATCCCCAGTACGCCAAGGACAACCTTTCGTATACCGCGTGGAGCGGCACGCCGACGGCGACGACCGAGCACTGGCTGCAGCTCGCCTTTGCAGGCCCGCGTCGCCTGCGGCGCGTGCAGATCGATTGGGGCGGTAATGCGGCGCTAACGTACCGCATGGAAACCTGGGACGGCAGTCGGTGGATCTCGCAGGTCGAGCGAGTGAGCACCAGCAACCCCGCCGGGCCCCAGGATTACAACTTCGCCGGCGTCGTGGTGACCGACCGGGTGCGCCTGGTCCTGCCGCGCCAGGCCTATTCGGGCAGCTATATCAACGTCCGCGAGCTGCGCGTGCACGGGGAGGCCGTGGTGACCGGCACGTCCTTCACCGACGCATCGGTCCCCGACGGAGCACATGCCTACCAGGTAGCCGCGGTCGACAAGGGCGGAACCGAAGGCGCTGCGTCGGATCCGGCCACCGCCACCCTGGGGAGCGCGACGGCGCCCACGGGCCTTGCCGCCACCGTCTCCGCCAATGGCGACGTGACGCTCACGTGGAGCGCCGGCAGCGGCGATATCGCGGGGTATCACCTTTATCGCAATGGTTCCCGCGTGACGACCACAGCCATGAGCGGCACGACAACGACCCACCACGTGACGCTTTCCGGTGATTACCGCTTCGAGGTCTCGGCGGTGAGCGGTACCGGTAATGAAACCGCCCGCTCCAATGCGGTGGACGTGGTGTACACGGACACCACCCCACCGTCTCCGCCGGCAGGCTTCGCGTTCGGGGACAGCCTCACGAAGATCACCTGGCTCGCGAGCCCAAAGGCGGATGACGTCGTCGGATACAACGTTTACCGCGTGGACGGCCCGGGGTACGTGCTGCTTCGCTCGAAGCTGCAGGGCCAAGTCCAATTCGTGGATGCCAGCCCGGTCTTTGGCGTGACCAAGTTCACCTGGCGGGTGACCGCGGTGGACGCGAGCGGCCTCGAGAGCGCGCCGGCGGAGATCACGCAATCACCCCCGGCGCCCACTCCGCCGACGAATGTCTCGGTCTCTACCTACGAGACCTCGGCCAGCGTCGTGTTCACAGGCGTTTCCTCTCCGTACGCGCTCACGGTTCAGCTCAATCGCGACGGTGCGCCGGCCGCATTCCGTCGTATTCAGGCCACGGCCACCGCGTCGAGCGCGCTCCTGCCAGCCGCTTACGCCACCGACGATCTGGGCTCCTACAATGAGGACAGCTACTGGGAGAGCGAGCCGCTCGATCCGCAGCCGTATATAGAGTTCAGCGGCACGTACCTCGGCAGCGCGCTCATCCCCGTCGACCGCGTGCACGTGCAGTGGCTCTCGCCAGAGCAAGCGGCCCGCTCGTTCGTAATCTCGGCCGAGCTCTTCGACGGCAGCCGCGTGGACCTCTTGTCCGTGACCGGCAATCAGGAGCTCGAAAAGACCTATGACCTGTCGCCGTACCGGGTGGTTCGCTCGCTCCGCCTGACGGTCACCGAAAAGGCGTCTCCTACGGGCACCGTCGGCCTCTTTGACTTCGCGCCTTATTACGCCTCGTCCCAGGGCGGGAGCCCGCTCCGCGATGAGGCGGTGCCCGGAGGCCCGCACGACTACTCCGTCGTGACCTGGGACATCTTTGGGCAGCGGTCCGCCGGCAGCACGGCGACGCGCGGCAACGTCTCCGACGTGGACCTCGTGGTATCGCCCGAGGATATTGGCTTCTCCAAGGACAAGGTCAGCGTCGGTGAGGCGGTGACGGTACGGGCATCGGTGCACAACACCGGCACGGCTGCCGTTTCAACGCCCTTCGGCGTCGAGCTCTACTGGGGCGATCCCGCCGCCGGCGGGACCCTCCTTGGCACGCAATCGGTTCCAAGCCTGCTCGCTGGTGGGCGGGCGGATCTCACGTTCCCGTGGACGGTGGCGTTCGACAACAAGTCGCTCTACGTGCTCGTGGATCGCACGAACGCCATCGCCGAGCGCGAGGAGGACAACAACAAGACCGCCCGCGGTGCGCCTTATTCGTTCCCGTATCGGAGCTACGTGTTCAGCCAGGCGGACATCATCCCCTTTGGCTGGGAAGACGGGACGGCCATTCAGATCCGCAGCGCCCGCACGGGGCAGACCGTTTTTGCCGGCACGCTCGCTCGCGGCGCGCATCCACGCATCGCGGTTCCCGAGACAGGCGTCTACCACGTGTCGGGGAGCAAGAAGTTCAGCTTGTACACGGGCCACGTGGACGTGGTTGGGCACTACGCCCTTGACAAGGAGGGGAGCGCGCTCTCGACGGAGTTCTATACCGTCCTCGGCTTCTGGCAGGGCGGCTACAACCACGTCGTGGCCTTCGCGGTCGAGGACGACACGCAGGTCACCATCACCAACACCGACACGAGCCAGGTCCTCTATAGCGGCACGATTCAGCGCGGCGAGCACGCGATGGTGAGCGACCTCGTCCTCAGGTACAACGCGCCTGTCTTCGTGCACGTAACGGCGTCCAAGCCGGTCACCGTGCTCAGCACCAGCGACCTCGGCTACAGCGTCGCCGACGTGCGCGGGAAGTTCTCGGGCACCGAGTTCTTCACCATGGTGCAGACGAAGCCCTACAACGAGGACGAGGGCTATTACCAGCTCAACCTGGTCTCTTATCAGGACGACACGTTCGTGCGCGTGCGCAACCAGGAGACCGGCCAGGAGTACTTTGCGGGCCGCCTTGGGAAGGAGACCGTCAAGACCCTACCCAACACCACGTTCCCTGCGGGAAAGACCACGTTCCTCCACGTGGAAGCGTCGAACACCGTCTCGGCCATGTTCCGGCCGTACACGGGACCCGGGAAGCACGGCGGTCTCGCCGAGTCGACCAATGGCTCCGGCGCGTCGGGAAGCGGCATTGCCACCGAGTTCCTCGAGATTGCCCAGCCCATTGGCAGATCCACCGGCGACTTCAACGTCCTGTTTTCCTATTACGACAACACCCAGATCACCGTGCGTGAGGTCGCGCGCGCGGACAACACCCCGCCCAATGGTGTCATCGCCAGCGTGAATCTCGACGACGGCGAGTTCCTCGACCTGGGACGCAAGGCCGGGTCGCTCGACACGACGGCCACCGGGACGCCGGGACGGCTATTGGCCATTACGTCCAATCACCCCATTAGCGGCCGATTTGGCGGCGGGCTCGAGGCCGCCGACTTCATGCCCGTCCTCTTCGGCTCCGCCAACAACCCGGATCTGGAAATCCGCTCCAACGAAATCACCGTCTCCAACCCCGACGCCCTGCCCGGCGCGCACGTCACCATTACCGCCAAGCTCCACAACGTCGGCATCCGCGCTGCCGAGGGCTTCCCGGTGGACTTCTACGACGGTGATCCCGCGCGCGGTGGCAAGCGGCTGCACCGTGAGTTCGTGGACGAGCTGATTGCCGGCGACGCGCTCGCCCTTTCCATTCCATACGAAATCGCAAGCGGCTTCCACGACATCTACGTCATCGCCGACCCCGAAGGGGCCACGGAGGAGCTCGACGAGGAGAACAACAAGGGACACCTGCTCCTCAAGACCAAGCCGGACCTCGCCCCGACGATCGTCGCCGTGCTGCCCGAGGGCGCTGGCTCGCCGCTCGCCGGCGAAAAGGTGACGGTCAAGGCGACCCTCGTCAACGACGGCGGCGCCCACGTCACGCGCACCGACCTGCAGCTCTTCGACGGCGACCCGGCGGCAGGTGGCAAGGAGCTCGCGTCGGAGAGCGTGTCCCTCATGGCCGGCGAGAACCGCGAGCTCACCCTCGAGTGGGACACCCGCGACGCCGCAGCCGGCGCCCACTCGCTGTACCTCCTCGCCGACGGCGCCAACCTCGCCGACGAGGCGGACGAGAAGAACAACGTCGCGTCGGCGGATGTGGCCTTGAAGGTCCCCGACACCAACGACCTCGCGGTCACCGCGGTCACGCTGGCCACCGCCCAGGTCTACGGCGGCACGCCGACGAGCGCCAAGGTCACCGTCGCGAACAAGGGTCGCCTGGTGGCGCCGATTACCATTCGCCTGAGCATGGATGGCGTCGTCGTCGGTGAGGAGAGCCTCCGCGTGCCGCTCCGCACTGCCGAGGAGCACGCGTTCGAGCTCGCGTTCACCGCTCCACCGGTGGGCAACCACGAGCTCGTCGCGGTTGTGGACCCGGCCGGCGCCATCGCCGAGGCCGATGAGGCCAACAACACCATGACGGTGCCATTCACCACCATGGCCTCCGAGGTGGCCATCGACTTGGTCGACCCGCGGCCGACCTATGGCCCGGGCGAGGACGCCGAGTTCGTGATCAACCTGACCAACCAGGCCGCGGCGCGCCTCGGTCAGGTGGAGCTCTTTGTCCGTGACCAAGACGGCGCTGTCGTCGCCACCGACCGACTGCTCCAGGGGATTTATCTCCCCGAAATGGGCGAGGATCAGGTCATCTTCACCTGGAACACCGAGACGCGGCCCACGGGGGTCTACACCGTCGAGGCCAGGTACCTCGAGGAGGTCACCACCCGCCCGGTAGGCGAAGTGACCCTCGTCGAAGGCGGCGTGCTGCGCGCCCTGGACACGGGCACGATCACCATTACGCCCCGCACGCCGATTCGCGTCACCGTCGCTGCAGACAAGGCCGCTTATGCGCCGAACGGTGAAGCCATCATTTCCACCTACATTGAAGCTGACGCCGCGGGCAATGCGCCCATGGAAGGCGCCGAGGTCGTGACCGAGGTCATTGGCCCCGACGGGACCGCGGTGTTCCGCGAGAGCCGGACCATTGACCTCCATCCAGGCGCGGTGGCCAACCTGTTCGCCACCTGGAACATCGCCAACGCGCTCCCCGGAACGTACCGCGCGCGCGCCACGGCGCAAGGGGTGGCCGCCGAGGACGAGTTCAGCGTGAGCACCGCAGCCCTTGGCACCGTGAGCGCTACCATGGAGGTGGCGCCGATCCCCGTAGCGCCGGGCGTCCCCCTCGCGGTGACCAGCCGGGCGATCAACCTGGGTCCCACGGACCTCGTGGGCGCCCTGGTCGAGGCGCGCCTGATCGACGCGACCACCGGCGCTGTGAGCGCTACCCAGGCCGCGACAGCGGATCTGGTGCGGTCAACGCCGGTCGATTTCTCCTTCTCCTTTAACATCGATACCCTTGCGCCCGACCACCGCCACGTCGCCGTCGTCGAGATCACGCACGGCGGCGTCTCCCTCGCCCTCGTCCACAAGACGTGGGAGATCGGCGACAGCACGCCGCCTGTGATTTCGATTGCGGGCGTCACGAGCGAGCAGTGCTCGCCGTCGCCGATTACTCCTGTCATTGGGGTGACGGACGAGGGGCCGGCCACCGTGGAAGCAACCCTCAATGGTGCGCCGTACGCGAGCGGCACTCCGGTCACCGTCGACGGTACGTACCTCCTTGCGGTGACTGCCACGGATCGCTCGGGCAACCGCGCCACGGCGAGCGTGGGGTTCACCGTCGACACCTTGGCGCCAGCCATTGACGTTACCGGGGTGACGGATGGAATGGTCGCCCGTGAAGTCACGCCGGCCATTGGCGTTGTGGAAGCCAATGCCACGTCGCAGAGCATCCTCCTTGATGGCGCCGCGTTCGTCTCGGGCACGACCGTGGCGGCCGAGGGCGACCATGAGCTCGCCGTCGCGGTCAGCGACTGCGCGGGCCACGCGACCACGCGCACGGTTCGGTTCGCCATTGACCGCACCGTGCCTGTAATTGAGGTGTCGGGCGTGACGAGCGGCGCGCTGCAGAGCACCGACGTAACGCCGATCATCGCCGTTCGCGACGCCCACCCGGCCAGCCAGGCGGTCACTTTGAACGGCATGCCGTTCGTATCCGGCACGACCGTGTCGGCCGAAGGCGATTACACCTTGCGCGCCTCGGCCACCGACGCGGCCGGAAATGCTGCCACCGAAGTGGTCGTGAGCTTTACGATCGACCGCACGCCGCCCGAGATCACCGTCGCGGGCGTGGCCGATGGCCAGCTCGCCGCCGGCGCCGTTACCCCCTCGTACACCGTCACCGACGCGCACCTCACGACGAGCAGCGCGACCCTCGACGGCGCTCCGCTTGTGAGCGGCACCGCGGTCAGCGCCGACGGCGACCACCGCCTGGTGGTGAGCGGCGTGGATGGAGCGGGTAACTCGCGCACCGTCACGATCAATTTCACCATCGACGCCACGCCGCCCGCCCTAGAGATCGGTGGGGTCGAGGACGGCCGCCACTACGCGGCGGCGGTGACCCCGACCGCGGCGTTCGGCGACGCAGACCTCGTCGAGACCACGCTCACCCTGAACGGTGCGGCCTTTGTCTCGGGTACGGTCGTGTCCAGCGAAGGCGCCTATCGCCTCGAGGCCACGGCCAGGGATCGCGCGGGGAACCGCAGCGGCCGGATTGTCACGTTCGTCATCGACACCGCGGCGCCGATCATCACCGTGACCGGCGTGACCGCCGACGAGTGCACGGCGGGCTCGCTCGCGCCCACTGTCGCTGCTGAAGACCCGTACCTCGCCAGCGTGACCGCGACCCTCGACGGCGTCCCATTCGAGAGCGGCACGCCCGTGACCGCCGACGGCAAGCACGAGCTCGTGGTGCAGGCCGTGGACAAGGCAGGAAACGTCGCTACGGTAACCCGCGCCTTTACGATTGATAACCACTCCCCGGTTATTGCCGTTGAGGGCGTCACGGACGACCAATTCGTTGCCGCGGCGGTGGCCCCCACGGTGGTCGTCACCGACGCCAACCTCGTGAGCCAGGCAGCGACCCTCGACGGTGCTCCGTTCGTGAGCGGCACGGTCGTGAGCGCCGAGGGGCGCCACGTCCTCGAGGTGTCCGCCACCGACTGCGCCGGCGCAACGACGCGCCGGACGGTCACGTTCACTATTGATAGCAGCGCGCCCGTCGTGGCGGTGAACGGCGCCCGGGACGGCGACTATCTGAGCGGCCCGGCCACCATCCAGGTAACGACCTCGGACGCCACCGAGGTAACCCTCACCGTCACCCTCGACGGCGCCCCGTTCGCGAGCGGCACCACGGTGAGCACCGACGGCGAGCACGCCCTCGTAGCCATCGCCGTTGACCAGGCGGGCAACCGCACGGAGCGCAGGATCACATTCACGATCGATCAGGCGGCGCCCGTGGTTTCCATTGCCGGCGTCACCGACGGAGCGTGCGGGGCCAGCGCGATCACGCCCACGTTCACGGTGGAGGACGCGAACCTGGCATCCGTCGCTGCGACCATGGGCGGCGTCGCGTTCGCGAGCGGCACCGCGGTCACGGCCGACGGCCGCCATGAGCTGGTGGTCACCGCCACGGACAAGGCAGGCCACACCACCACCGCCACGCGGACGTTCACCATCGACGCCGCCGCGCCGGTTGTGGAGATCACCGGCGTGACCGACGGCCAGTTCGCAGCGGCTGCCGTCACGCCAGTCATTACCATCACCGACGCCAACCTGGTGGAGTCCACCGTCACCCTCGACGGCGCCGCGTACGCGAGCGGCACCGCCATCACCACCGAGGGTGCCCACCGCCTCGAGGCC
>JACQUZ010000053.1 GCA_016210055.1 Deltaproteobacteria bacterium
GTACTGGCCAAGACAATCAAGGGGTACGGCCTCGGGGAGTCGGGCGAGGGACGCAACATCAGCCATCAGCAAAAGAAGCTCAATGAAGACGAGCTGCGCCAGTTTCGTGCTCGGTTTGGAATCCCCATATCCGATGATCGAGTGGCTGAAGCACCGTTCTACCGACCGCCCGATGACAGCCCGGAAATCCAATACCTCCACGAGCGGAGGGCGCAGCTCGGTGGATACTTGCCATCCCGTGTGGAACATGCGCCGCCGCTCGAGACCCCAAAGCTGAATACGCTCGTGGAGCTCCTCGAGGGGAGCCGCGGGCGCAACGTAGCGACGACCATGGCGTTCACCCGGATCCTTGCCAAGCTCATAAGGGATCCCACGCTCGGCAAGCTCGTCGTTCCAATCATCCCAGACGAGGCACGAACTTTTGGAATGGACGTCCTTTTCCGCGAGGTAGGAATCTACAACCCGGCGGGCCAGCGCTATGAGCCCGTGGACAAGGCGACCCTCCTGTTTTATCGCGAGCAAGAGAACGGGCAGCTCCTCGAGGAAGGAATCACCGAGGCAGGCGCCATGGCCTCATTCATCGCAGCCGGGACCGCCCACTCGACCCACGGCCTCCAGGCGATCCCCTTCTACATGTTCTATTCGATGTTCGGCTTCCAGCGCGTCGGCGACCTAATTTGGGCCGCCGCGGATGCCAGGGCTAGGGGCTTCCTCTTGGGGTGCACGGCTGGGCGGACCACGCTCAACGGAGAGGGGCTTCAGCACCAGGACGGCCATAGTCATGTGCTCGCCACGTCGGTCCCAAGCGTTATCGCCTATGACCCCGGATTCGCCTACGAAGTGGCGGTCATCGTTCAGGAGGGGCTCCGGCGCATGGTTGAGGCGTGCGAGCCAATCATCTTTTACATCACGCTCTATAACGAACAATACGCCATGCCCGAGATGCCGACGGGGGCCGAAGAAGGGATTCTTCGAGGCATGTATCGGCTGCGGCCGCTGGACGTGCCGGGGGCAAGAGCACGGCCACAGCTCTTTGCCAGCGGTCCCCTTCTCAGGGAAACGCTGCGGGCGCAGGAGATCCTCGCCGAAACCTTCGGCGTGCCGAGCGACGCATGGAGCGTGACGAGCTACAAGGAGCTTCGTCGCGACGCACTCGCTGCCGAAAGGTGGAATCGCCTGCACCCCACGAGCGAGCCTCGAACGTGCCACTTGTGGCAATCCATTACGGGGAACCAGGGACCTTTCATTGCCACGAGCGATTACATGAAGTTCAATGCCGAGCAGGTGGCTCGCTGGATCCCGGGGAGGTTCGTCCCGCTCGGCACCGACGGTTTTGGACGGAGCGACACCCGGGAGACCCTGCGTCGATTCTTCGAGGTGGACGCGGAGTCGATCGTGCTCGCCACGCTCCATGCCCTTTGCGAAGACGGTACCTACCCAAGAGACCAGCTCCCGAAGGCAATTGAGCAGCTAGGACTCAATCCCGACGGAGCGGACCCAGTCCGCGCGTGAGGTGGCCAATGGAAGTTGCATTCGCACTCCCCGAGCTTGGAGAGAACATCGAGGGAGCGAACGTCGTGCGCGTCCTTGTCCGCGAGGGGGACATTGTCCAATCCGGGCAGGACGTCGTGGAGCTGGAGACCGAGAAAGCCTCGATTCAGCTTCCATCCCCCCACACGGGCCGTGTTGCGCGCGTGCCCATCAAGGAAGGCGACCACCTAAGAATCGGCGATTCGGTCCTCGTTATCGAAACCGAGGCCGTGCCAGAGGCGCCGCCGCCCACCAACGGCAAGCGGCGTCCCGAAGCTCGTCCCGAAGCCCCCGAGGAGATCGCACGCCAAGAAGTCCCACGCGCCGAGGCCCCGACACCACGCCGAGTTGTGGCGCCACAAGAAGCCCCCCCCGTGGGGGCGCCGTGGCCGCCACAGCCCGAGGCGCAGCCCAGGATCGCGGCACCGCCTCGTGAGGAGCCGTCGGAGCCTCCGTCCGGGATTCCCATGATGGAGACGGCGGCTCCCTCCACGCGGCGACTCGCCCGGGAGCTGGGCGCTGATCTTTCCCACGTTCGTGGAACTGGCCCCTCGGGGCGCATCACGCAGGAAGACGTCAAAGCGCACGTCCGAAGGCTCGTCACCGGACGCGAGGTCCCAGGGCGCGCGCCATCACTTCCTGATTTTTCCAAGTGGGGAGAGGTCGAACGCCGTCCAATGAACGGCGTCCGGCGAAAGACCGCCGAAGTGATGGACCTCTCGTGGCACACCATTCCGCACGTGACTCATTTCGACCTGGCTGACATCACGGCGCTCGAGGACGCGCGCCGCCACCATGAACCAAATCATCGAGGCGCAGACCATGAGAAGGTGACCGTTACCGCGTTGGTCATTAAGGCCTGTGCCGCCGTGCTCAAGGATTACCCGCAAGTCAACGCGAGCATGGACTTCGAAGCCGAGGAGCTGATCCTCAAGCGCTACATTCATGTCGGCGTTGCCGTAGATACGGAGCATGGCCTCGTCGCTCCTGTGATTCGCAATGCGGATCAGAAGAGCGCGCGTGAAATCGCCCGTGAGCTGAACGACCTGGCAGCGCGAGCTAGGGAACGCCGCCTCGACGTGTCCGAGATGCGCGGTGCGACCTTTACCGTGACAAACCTTGGTGGCATTGGAGGCGTCGCCTTCACGCCGATCGTCAATTTCCCTCAGGCCGCTATCCTGGGCGTATCCCGAACGCGAACAGAGCTCTCGCTTCACGATGGTGAGATCCGCCCGCGGACGATGCTCCCACTGAGCCTCTCGTACGATCACCGGATTATCGACGGGGCCCTTGCCGCGCGATTTACGCGCCAGGTCGCCGCGCTCCTCGCGGATCCGTTTGCGCTGTTTCTCGAGGCTTGACGCGGGTCGTCCGTCACGCGTCTCCCCTCAAGTTCGCCGCGAGCCACTCGCGATTCATCCGCGCGATTGCCTCGAGCTTGATTTCCGCCGGACACGCGGCGGCGCACTCGCCGATTAACGTGCAGTGGCCGAACCCCTCCTTTCGCGCAGCGTCCGCCATCCGCGTCACGCGTCGCCGTCGCTCTGGCCATCCCTGAGGGAGGATGCTCAGGTGGGCAATCTTCGCGCCTGTAAAAAGGGCGGCCGAAGCGTTGGGGCACGCCGCCACGCACGCGCCACAGCCAATGCAGGCGGCCGCGTCGAGAGCGCGCTCGGCGACCTCCTTGGGAACCGGGATGGTGTTCGCCTCCGGGGCGCTTCCCGTCGGGATCGAGATGTATCCACCTTGGACGAAGATACGATCGAGCGCGCCTCGATCGACAACCAGGTCCTTGATGACCGGAAATGCACGCGCTCGAAATGGCTCCAGCCAGAGCTCATCACCGTCGCGAAAGTGACGCATGCGAAGCTCGCACGTGGCGATGCCCCTCACCGGACCGTGCGCGATCCCGTTGATCATGAATCCACAGGTGCCGCAGATCCCCTCACGGCAATCGCTCTCAAATGCGATCGGCCGCACGCCCTTGGTGATTAGCTCCTCGTTAATGACGTCCAGCATCTCGAGAAAGGACATGTCGGGCCTCACGTCGCTCGCCTCGAAGCGTGCGAAGCCGCCCCTGTCCGTCGCGCTCGCTTGGCGCCACGCGTGGATGACGATCCGCATCAGGCGTACGCCCGTTTTTTCGGCTCGACGTATTGAAAGTTGAGCGGCTCCACGTGCAGGACCTCTGCTCCTTGCCCCTTCCACTCCCAGGCGGCGACGTGCGCGAAGCGGGCGTCGTTCCGCAAGGGCTCCCCCGCCCCTGTCTGGTGCTCCTCGCGGAAATGGGCGCCGCATGACTCGTCTCGCTCGAGCGCATCGCGGCACATGAGCTCTGCCAGCTCGAAGTAGTCCACAAGGCGACCGGCCTTCTCCAGCTCCTGGTTCAGCTCCATCCCAGAGCCCGTGACCTTCACGTCCTGCCAGAACCCCTCTCGGAGCGCAGCAATCCGCCCGATCGCGCTCGACAAGCGTGTCGCATGACGGCTCATCCCGCACTCGTCCCAAAGGAGCCTTCCGAGCTCGCGATGGAATTGGTCAACGGTACGCCGTCCTTTCACGGCGAGGAGCCTGGCGACGGTTTCTTTCACCTCCTCCTCGCCGGCGCGGAACGCAGGGTGGGTCGGCTCTACCCTTTCTACCCGGCTGCCCGACAGGTAATCTCCTATCGTATTGGGCAGGATGAAGTAGCCGTCGGCGAGCCCTTGCATGAGGGCGCTGGCGCCCAGCCGGTTGGCACCATGGTCGGAGAAATTGGCCTCGCCCGCGACGAAGAGCCCTGGGATCGTGCTCATGAGATGGTAGTCCACCCAAAGCCCTCCCATGGTGTAATGAGCCGCCGGGTAAATACGCATGGGCGTGCGATAAGGATCCTCGGCGGTAATCTGGTAATACATTTCGACCAGGTTCCCGTATCTCTCTCGAATCGTGTCCTCACCGAGTCGTGCGATCGATTCGGCCAGATCAAGGTAGACACCCAGGCCGCCCGGACCCACGCCATGGCCCTCGTCGCACGCCTGCTTGGCCGCTCTCGAGGCGACGTCCCGTGGTACCAGGTTCCCAAAGGCAGGATAGCGACGCTCCAGGAAGTAATCGCGGTCTCCCTCGGGGATCTTTTCGGGCGGCCGCGTGTCCCCCTTGGCCTTGGGAACCCAAATGCGCCCGTCATTGCGCAGCGATTCGCTCATCAATGTGAGCTTTGATTGATAGGTACCGCTCACGGGAATGCACGTGGGGTGTATCTGCGTGAAGCAAGGGTTCGCGAACAAGGCGCCACGGCGATGGGCTCGCCAGGATGCCGTGCAGTTCCCACTCTTGGCGCCCGTCGATAGGTAGTAGATGTTGCTGTATCCACCCGTGGCCAGGACGATCGCGTCGCCGGCATGCGAGCGAATCTCACCCGTGACGAGGTTGCGCGTGACGATGCCGCGCGCTCTGCCCTCGACCACGATAAGGTCGAGCATTTCCGTGCGCGGGAAGAGCCGCACCGAGCCGCGCGCGACTTGCCGCAGCATCGCCTGGTACGCACCGAGCAGGAGCTGCTGCCCCGCTTGCCCTCGGGCGTAGAAGGTGCGAGAGACCTGGACGCCGCCGAAGGATCGGTTCGTCAATGTCCCGCCGTATTCCCGCGCGAAGGGGACACCTTGAGCCACGCACAGGTCGATAATGTTGCCTGAGAGCTCGGCGAGTCGGTACACGTTGGCCTCACGCGAGCGGAAGTCACCCCCCTTGATCGTGTCGTAGAAGAGCCTCCAGGCGCTGTCGCCGTCGTTCTGGTAGTTCTTTGCGGCGTTGATTCCCCCCTGTGCGGCGATGCTGTGGGCGCGCCGTGGGCTGTCTTGCAGGCAGAGCACGTCCACGCGGTAATCGAGCTCCCCCAGGGACGCAGCGCAAGAGGCACCCGCGAGCCCAGTGCCCACCACGATGATCTTGTGCTTGCGCCGGCTCGTGGGGCTCACGAGCTTCAGGGCAGCGCGACACGCGCGCCACTTCTCTTGGAGCGGACCGTCGGGGATTCTCGCGTCGAGGGTCATGGCGCCCCCTAACCCACGAGTCCGGCCATGACCGCCAGCGGAATCGAGATGTAGCCGAGGATCAATACGACGGTGAACGCGAAGACGAACCGACGCCACCCCCTGAAAGACCCGCCACGAGCGAATCCGAGCGAGAAGACCATCGCCCAGCCGCCATGACGGAGGTGCATGCCGAGGAGTACCAGCGCAGCAATGTAGGCAATCGACGACGGTACCTGTCGAAAACCGACCACCAGGTTGGAATACACGTCCCCGGGGCGGAAATCTGGGTGCGCGGTACCCACGGTTTGATGCAGCAAGTGGTAGACCACGAAGAGGGCAATCGCGGCGCCGCTCCAGAGCATTGTCCTCGAAGACCACGAGGCCTGGATCGTGCCGCGAGCGTGGTAGCCAACCGGCCTGGCCGCCGAAGAAAGTCGCGCCAGCTGAACCGCCGACATGACATGAAAGACGACAGAAGCCAGGAGGATCGCTCTTGTCCCCCAAAGGAGCGAAGGCGTGGCGTGCAGAAATGCCGCATAGGCGTTGATCCGCTCGCGCCCCAGGAACACCTGCAGGTTGCCAAGAAGGTGGCCGACCACGTAGCCAAAAAGAACGACGCCGCTAATGGCCATGATGGCCTTCCTACCGATCATGGCATGGAGGAGACCTACCTCTCGCGGCTCCTCCTGCGACAAGGCCCCTTTCTCCATCGGAGGTGGAATAGGGCTTGCCCAAGGACAGTCAAGGCGGGCCCCGCACGGACGGCGGGGCGGCAGCGCCTACCTAGCGCGAATCAGCGAGCGTAGCCGTCCCTCATCATCGGGGGTGAAGCGGTAGCTATGAATGCTCTCACAGTGAGCTTGCGCGCGCCGAACGACTTCATTATCGTCGTCGCCAACTATTTCCCACTCGCAATCCCTGGGCAGAAACTCGCGGCATGACATTTTTTTCATCGGCATCTCCTCACGGGGTTAATAGCAAGTGCCATTCCAGGCACGCGGACACTTGACGGCCATGCGTGACTGGTTGTGGGGGCTCCTTCTCGGCCTAGCTTGCGTTGGATTCGCCTTCCCCAGTGCCGTGCTCGGGCGCCAGTCGCTCGTGCCTGCGGCCGCTCTGGCCGGAGATCCGGCGTTTCGAGCAGGATTCCCCGGAACGGCGACGCACAAGTCGTGGGATCCGTCGGGAATCCTCGTCCACTACCCAGCCGAGCTCGTCGCAGCGCGAGAGATCCGAAAAGGTCGCCTCCCGCTCTGGAACCCCCATGCGGGCACGGGGATGCCACTTCTCGCCGAAGCGCATTCCGCTCCCCTCTCCCCCTTCTGGGCACCATTCTGGCTGGCTCCGTCGGAAGCAACCTACAGCTGGGCCCTGCTCCTGCGTCTCGTCGTGGCTGTCGCGGCTGGACACGTTCTTGCCCGGCGGCGGGGATTGGGATCCATGGCAAGCGCACTGACCGCTCTAACCTACGGAGTGGGTGGATGCGCGATCACGCGGTTCGATCTTCCTACCGAAGGTACGGCCTACGCGATGCTGCCGTTGTGCGTCTTAGCGGCCGACAGGGTGGCCGCAAGGGGTGTGCGGGCAATCCCCGTTTTCGCTGCAGCCGTCGGGCTCACGATCTATTCGGCCCATCCAGAGCTCGCGGCGCTGGCTGGCCTGGGAGCAGTGCTCTTTGCCGCCAGCTCGAGAGGAAGTAGACCTCGGGCATGGATGCACCTTCTCATCGGGCTCGCGCTCGGCGTCGGTCTTGGCGCGACGGTTGTGGTGCCACTCCTCGATTACCTGGCGTTCTCCGGCTCCACCTACAAGACGAGCGCCCCCTTGGCAGGAATGCTGGTGTCCGACCTCAAGTACTTCGCGGCAGCGCCAGGTTTCGTGCGAATCGGAGGTGCACCCCTTCTCCTCGCAACCCTGCGTCTCGTGGGCCGACTCCAAGATCAGCCCCGGGGAACCTCCGCGGCTCGCGCCCTGGTCGCGGTCGTTGGTGTCGGCGCCGCGCTCTATCTCTCCGAGGCTCTCGCCCCGGGTTATTATCGAATGCTCGTTCCGCCAAAATACGCGATGTTCCTGGTGGTCCTCGCGGTTGCGCTTCTGGCCGGAGAAGGGCTGGAGCTCGTCGCAGCTGCAAGCCCGGCACGTTTTGCTCTCGCCACGGGAATCTCGGCGCTCACGTGGGTGGCGATGGATGCGCTGACCTCGTTCCGACTGCACTCCGAGCCTGGCGTCGTCGTCGGCGACGTGTTGGGAGCGGCAGCGGTCATTGCGGCGCGTGCCTCGCCACGAGCGGCCACGGTCGCGCGCTGGATGGTTCCCGTCGCGGCCGCAGGCGCGTTCCTTTCCTCGGCCCGGCAGGTGGTGCTTCCCATGACCGCAGCGATACCAATGCCGCCCGTCGTCCACGCCATCCGCGACCTGGCGCCTGCGCCGGCACGCGTGGCAGGCCTGGGCAATGCGCTATTCCCCAATCTTGCCACGCTCCTCGGCTCCTCGGACGCGCGTGCCATGGCGGCCATATTTCCGACCAGGTACCGTGCCTACATGACGCTCGTCGACGGAGCGCGATGGTTTCCGACGTTCGTGCTGCTATCCCGTCCCCGGGCCGCCCTCCTGGACCTGATGGGCGCCTCGCTGGTTATCACCCCCCAGGAGCCCCCGTCGGGATGGGAGGTAGTCGCACGCGACAGCATGGTCACGCTCGCCAGAAATCCCGACGCTGCCCCCAGGGCGTTCGTCCCCCGCGGTCTCACGTTCGCCTTGGATGCCGCCGACTCCCTTGCCCAGCTCGAACAATTGGCGAAAAGCGCTCGGCTTCCCGACGCGGCGGTGGTCGAAGCGCCCATCGGCGTCGTGCCCGAGACGTCCACGGGGGGCGAAATCCGGGTGGTCGAGTACCTTCCTTCGAGGGTGGCCCTCGAGTCCGAGATGAAGGAGCCGGGGCTAGTCGTCCTCACGGACACTTACCACCCAGGATGGATCGCCACGGTCGATGGAGATGAGTCCGCAGTCTACCCAGTAGACCACCTGTTCCGAGGGGTGGCCGTACCCGCTGGGAAGCACCGCGTGGTCATGACCTTTGAGCCACCGTCGCTGGACCTTGGCTTGTCGCTATCTGCCTGTGCGCTCATGGCTTGTCTCGCGATGTGGCTCGTCCCCTGGAGACGAGAACGATGACCTCTGCCGCGGATCTCATCACACCTCACGCCAGCTCATTTCCCCGCCTCGAGATTGACGTCCGAAAGCTCGAGGAGAACACGCGCGTCGAGGTGCAGCGCCTTGCGGAGCAAGGCGTGACCGTCATGGGCGTCAACAAGGTGTTCAACGGAATGCCCGAGACTGCCCAAGCGATTTGGCGTGGAGGCATCCAGGTCATTGCCGAGTCGCGGGTCTCCAACCTCAAGAAGCTCCAATCCGTCCCCTGCGCCAAGTGCCTGCTTCGGACCCCCGGCCCCAGCGAGCTCCCCGACGTGATCCGTCACGCGGACATCTCGCTGCAGTCCGACATCCGGATGTTGCGCGCTCTGTCCCGTGAAGCGACGCACCAAGGGAAAACGCACCGGGTCCTCTTGATGATCGACATGGGCGACCTGCGCGAGGGAATTTGGTTCCGCGACGAAGCGGCGATCCATTCCACGCTGTCGGAGCTCCAGCGCTTGCCGAACCTCGAGATCTACGGCCTCGGCACCAATTTCAATTGCCTCGGCGCCATCATGCCCACCATGGAGAACGGGGAGCGATTCGTGGAAATCGCCCGCAAGATGGAGGCACGACTCGGAATTCGCTTCTCTTATCTCTCGGGCGGCAATTGCACGAGCTACCACCTGATTGACAAGGGGACGTGGCCTGCGGGGATTAACCACCTCCGCATTGGAGCGCTGCACCAGTTTGGTATCGAGTACGTCGACATGAAATACTTGGACGAGTATCATCACTCGCTCATGCCCGTAGAGCGCGCGACCTCCAATCTTTATCTCCTCAAGGCTGAAGTCATTGAAGTGAACACGAAGCCAACCTTTCCAGTGGGCGTGCAGGGATTCGACGCATTTCTCCAGCGCCCGCGCTTCGCGGATCGAGGGGAAAGAAGGCGGGCGCTCCTCGCCCTCGGTCGCCAGGACGTCCCCGCGGCGGGCTGCTGGCCCATTGATCCCGAGATCCAAGTCATCGGGCAAGCGAGCGATCACACCGTCGTCGATATCCACGATTGCGAGCGGGAACATGGGGTGGGCGATATCGTTTCCTTTGAACTCGATTACACGGCGCTCCTCGCCGCCTGCAATTCGCCGGGCATTACCAAGGTCGCAGTAACGGGATAGCCGTGGAGGCGCCTCCCCAACGGATGACCGCTCGCTCGCCCGATAAACAGCCGAATCACGAGGGGGAGAAGCGCCCGCCGGCGATCCTCGTCTATTCCGCGGCGGTGGCCATCAACCTCGCCTGGGCGCTTTCTTATCCTATTTCCAAGCGCGTGATTACCGAGTGCACGCCCATCGCCCTTTCCTTTTGGCGCATGATCATCGGTGGCACTCTCCTCCTCGTGTTCGTGCGCAGGCGTGACGTCCCACGCTCCCCCCGCGTCGCAGACCTCGCGGCGATCGCATTCATGGGGCTCGTCGGCTTTGCGCTCGCCACGGCGCTGCAATACCTTGGCACCGCGCTCACCCTCGCCGCGAACGTCTCGCTCCTCATCGGGCTGGAACCGGTCGTGATCGTGGCCATGGCCGCGCTCCTCTTGGGAGAGCCCTTCCCATGGAAGAGCCGCTTTGGGCTAGTCCTCGCCGTATCTGGCGTCGTTCTGGTTTCAGTGGACCCCGCCACCCTCGACCTGCTCTCGAGTCAGTACTTGTGGGGCAACATCCTGGTCCTCCTCTCCATCCTCGGGTACGCGTCGTACACCATCGTGGGGAAGAGGCTGGTCCACCGCTGGTCGGCCTCAGCGATGACCGCAATCCCGCTCCTCGTGGGCGCGGTGGCGACCGTCCCGGTGCTCGCTCTCGACAGCCGCGGCACGAGGCAACTTCTCATCACGGGCGCAAGCGAGGCGTGGGGCGTGGCGTTCATCGCCATTTTCGCGACCGCCCTGGCCTATGCGGGCTGGAACTGGCTCCTCAAGTGGATGCCCGCCAGCCGGCTCTCCTACTCCTTGTACTTGCAGCCCCTTGCGGGTGCACTCTTCTCGTATTGGCTTCTCGGTGAGCGCCTGTCGCCCAGCTATTTCCTTGGCGCGACGCTCGTGATGGGAGCAATTGCCCTGGGGAGCAGCAGCGACGGAAATAGCAAGCCCCTTGGACAGTAGATGTGACTGTTCAAGGGACCCCTGGCTCCAATGAAGCCAAGGGTGGGAGACGAGGGATTTCCGGCACTTTCAGTGGTGCGAGCGGGGCCCGAAGGCAACACGCTTCTTGCAGAGCTTAAGTGCCGTGCGCAACCTCTCATCTCGACGAGTCGGTCTTGGTTCGAGCGTCCTCATCCTAGCGAGCACCCTTCTCCTTGCCTGCGGGGGCAGAATCATCGAGAACAACAGCGACGGGGGGAAAACGGACCCCTTGGACGGCGGCAAGGACGACATCCTACCGCGCGCGGACGCCTCCCCACCCGGACCTGATGCGAGGATACCGGATGCCCAGCCGTCCAGGGCTGACGCTTCCGCGCGGGTGGATGCGAGGCCGACTTCCTCGGATGCAGGCCCTCCCCCAACCGACACGGGCTGGCTCCGCACCGAGGGGAACAAGATCCTCCTCCCAGGCGGGCAGACATGGCATGCCCGCGGGGCAAACATCCATGACACGCGCTCGTGCAACGCCTGCACGTGGAGCGCGCCGCGGGTCGGAGAAGTATTAAGGCGTGTTGACGCCCTGGTGGATGATTGGAAGGCCAATTTCATGCGGCTCGATCTTGAGAGCTATGCCGAGGCCGGCGGCCGTGAACATTACCAAAGCTTCGTGGTTGACCCCCAGTACATGCAAGATATCCGGACCATCGTGGAGCATGTCGCCACCAAGCCGGGCGTATACGTGATGGTTTCGCTTTGGATCGAGCCCACCACGACCGAGTTGGATTGGCCCACCGAGGGAACACGGGTTGCGTGGCGCATGTTGGCCCGGGAATTCGCCAACATGCCACACGTGCTGTACGGTCTCGTGAACGAGCCGCAACAGAATTACAGCGGCGCACTCAACGCCCAAGTTTGGGACGCCATGAACCAGACGGTTCAGGCGATCCGCGACGTGGAGAATGAGCTCGGCACCCCTCATCATATCGTCGCGGTTCAAGGAACCGGTGGGTGGGCTCGGTTCCTTGACTATTACATCACGCATCCCATTACCGCAGGCAACGGCAAGAACGTGGCCTACGAGACCCACGTGTACAATCGCCCCTCGGACTTCGCTCGGCTGTTCATTGAGCCTTCCAAGACACTCCCTGTCATCATCGGTGAGTTTGGTCCCGGCGGCAGCATGACCAACGACGACGTCACGTCACTCATGGAAAAGGCGGAGGAGCTCGAAATCCCGTACCTCGCATGGACATTCCACCAACGGTGTGCCCCTAACCTTCTCGTCGATATTACCGGAAGAGGTTGTGGCGCCGGAATGGCCCTCACGCCAACGCCCTGGGGACAGTTGTTCAAGGATCGGCTCGCCCAGCCGTATTAGCCGGCAATCCCCCCTTTCGATCAAGCCTCGAGCACCTGGACATTTCCCTCCCGAGCGTGTATTCCCGACGCCCGAAGCCACTAGGCAAGGAGCAGGTCATGTTCACGACGAAAATGAAATGGGCCGGGTTCACGGGAATCATGTTGGGCGTCATGCTCGCCCTTTCGGGTTGTCAAGGAGCTGATGAGGAGAACATCGGCCACGCCACGAGCGAAATTGCGGGCAAGCCAGGATATTGCGCGATCCGCTGCATTGCCCCCCCACCGGGCTGCGAGTACAAGGGTGCCATTACCTCCGGCCCGTGCCCGGCAGTGACCTGCGGCCACCTCGTGTGCAAGGACGAGTGCCCAATCATTGATTGCGCGGCCCCTCCCCCAGGCTGCCACTATGAGGGAATGGTCCTCTTCCCATGCAATCAGCAGACGTGCGGTAGTCTCGCCTGCGATGGAAGTACCCTCTAGTACTAGGCGCTGTCTCGTCTTCCTTCTTGTCTTCCACTTGCTACCCTGAAAAAATTCCCGCACGGAGGAACCGCATGAACACATGTCGCCTCGTTAGGTGGGTGCTGATCTTGTCATCGATTCAACTCGGGTGCGTGGTGGTGAGGCCCAGGGCCACCATGGCCCCTCCAGCTGCGCCGGTGCCGGCTCATTCGGCGACGATGACGGCATCCGCTCACGTGGAAGAGGTCACCGATGAGACGGGGCGCGTGTACCGAATCGAGCAAGGGGAAAAGGCCGAGCCTTCCCTCGTTGGGTGTGCAGACGGCCAAAGAGAGGCTTTCGTCGACCACAACGCCTTTCCGGCGATCGCGGGCTGCCTGGGAGCTTGGGAAGGCCTCATGAGCCTACGCACGCCCACCACCGGGACAGCGTGCGGCGACGACCTGGGCCCCTGCGGTGCTCCGGCGGATCTCTGCGCCCCTGGGTGGCACGTGTGCGGTTCTTCGGGGACTGTCGCGGAGCTGCGGCAGGTCTCGGCAGAGCAGTGTGAGCAGGCAGGGGGCGGGAGGTTTAGTGCCGCGTTCTCGCATTGCAAGAAGCAGCGGGGATGTGAATACGACATGTCGGCGTCGGCCACGTATGAGTGCTTTCCATCCGGCTGGTGTTCGGAACCTGCGTGCTGTGGTCGAGATTGCGGCGAATTCGGAGCGTGCACCGGAGGCGTTTGGCCCGATAGGACCCATATCCCGCAGGGGACCGACCAGGGATGCGGAGCCATGAGCGCCCGTCGCGCCGGTGGCGTCCTTTGTTGCCGCTAGGCCCCGCCAGCTCGCTTGCCAAGAACCAGCATTGACATTTTCTCCGACTGTGATTGGCTTGGATCGTTGATGTCATCTGGGCGGCCGCTCGCGCGACTGATTGCGCTTTTCTTATTGCCCCTCCTCTTTTTTGCAGAGATGGGCCAAGCAGGCGCGCTGTTCTTCTGTGCCTACGGCGAAATGGCACAGAGTAGATGCTGCTGCCCCGACGCCCATGAGCCAAGCCTGCACGGTCCCGCGAACATCGCGGCTACCTGCTGCTGCGAAATAAGATCCGCACCAAGGATTCCTTCGACACCCCCTGTGACAACGGGTGGACCCGAGTCATCCAGGGCACTCGCGGTGGCTGCCCTCGTGAGCGGTGTCTTCGAGGAATTCCCTATCCTCCCACCTCCCCGGTGTTCTCTCATCAACAAGCCACGTCCCCCGCCGGGGCCAGAACTCCTCCTGAAAAAGCACTCCTTGCTGATTTGACAACGCTCCCCCGACGTTCACGAAGAATAGGGGCAGGCTTGTCCCTACCGTAAGTCTCGATCCTCGTCGCTGCCTGTTGCTCCGACGAAGACAAAAGGAAACGTGTCATGGCAAGAGAGTACCAAGCAGTACTGGCCACCGGCGCATTGGTCGTCCTGGTCTCCGCCTGCGCGGCCAGCTCGAATCGAGCTCAAGAGGCCCCTTGGGTGCCTCGCGGAAAGCCCCAACGCTCGGGAAACGAGCGAGAAAGGGTGCTCACAGCCGAGGCAAGCCTACCTGTGGATGCGAGCCTGGAGTCGATCCTCGCCGTCGCGCTGGCGAGAAATCCCGAGCTCCTGGCTGCGGAGGCGCGCGTCGAGGAGAGCCTCGCGCGCGTGCCCATAGCGTCGCGGCTGCCAGACCTCGAGCTCAAGCAAGAGATCTGGGCGGTGCCACTCTCACGCCCCTGGGACATCACTGAAGCGGGCATGATCATGCTCGGCGTCCGCCAAGCTTTCCCCCCGCGGGGCAGCCGCGAGGCGCAGGCCCGCGCCGCCCGCGAAGAGGTGGAAATCGCCCGGAGCTCGCTCCAGGGGCTGAAGCTCGACGTGATTGCCCGTGCCAAGCGCTCCTACTTCGAATACGCGGCAGCCCATGGCGAAGCTGCAATTCATCTCGAGCACGCGGGCATCACCGAAAAGATCCTCGAGCTCACGCGCGTCTACTTTCGCACCGGCAAGGTGTCGGAGCAGGACGTCCTTCGCGTTGGAGTCGCCCTCGTCGCACTCCACAAGGAGCTCGCCAACATCGAACAGAGACGCCTGACGAGCATCGCCCGGCTCAATACCCTCATGGGACGCACGCCCGGGGCAGTCCTTGGCCCGCCCGCGGAGCCCAATCCGATGGTCCTTGGAACCCAAGTCGATGAGCTCATCGCTCGCGCCAAGACAGAACGTCCCGAAATCGCCGCCGCGCGCCATGCGGTGAATCGCAGCGAGGCGGAAAGGCAAGCCACCGATAGGACGACACTGTGGCCTACGATCATGGTAGGTGCCGATTACTGGCTTCAGCCGACCATGGAACCTACCCACGCCTACGCGGCCATGGTGTCCATCAACCTCCCCTGGCTCAATCCCAAGCGCAGGGAAGAGGCAGAAGCCGCGCGAAGAGCGGTGGTTGCGGAGAGACGCATGTTGGAAGCGCTCGACAACTCCATCAGTGGGGAAGTGGCTGCTGCGCACGCCCGCTACGAGGGAGCGCTCAAGACCCACAGGATCGTCACGGAGGACCTTCTCCCAGCAGCGCGCAAGAGCTTCGACGCAGCGCAGGCGGGATTCGTGGGTGGCCAGGTTCAATCCCTGGCCCTCTTGGATGCGCTCAGCGCGCTTCTCGAGGTTCGGCTAAGCGAGGTCCGGGCACGCCTCGACCTCCTCGTAGCCCTTGTCGAGCTCCGGCGCGCGGTCGGTGACGAGATGGAAAAGAACGCAACCACTTCGCACGAGGTGACGCAATGAGCGAGAACGAAAAACCCGCGGATCCCGAGGTCCACGGCCACCACGACGAGGTAATGCCAGAAGGCAAGGAAGCGCCGCCTCCCGGCGTGCGAACCATGGCCATCATCCGCTGGATTCTCGTAGTCCTCATGGCGGCTATCGCCGCGGCTTCTCTTGCCCGGCACTTCGGCTGGCTCGACAAGATCGTGTCGTCGCAAGCACGGGCCGAGTACTACTGCCCCATGCACCCGGGAATCGTGCAGGACACGCCGGGGGACTGCCCCATCTGCGGCATGACCCTCGTGCCTCTTCCTGAAGGAGGAGCGAAAGAGGGCGACCATTCCAACCACGCCGCTGCGGCAGCCCATGCGCACGCCCCCCAACCTGGGATGCCGACCACTGGCGAGTACTACTGCCCGATGCACACCGAGGTGACATCGACCGATCCCAATGCCACGTGCCCCAAGTGCGGCGGGATGAAGCTCGTGCCCAAGCCCGCGGCCAGCCCCGCCACGAAACCCGGCAACCCCGAGGCATCCTCCCAGGTCCCTGGCCTCGTGCCGATCATGCTCAGTCCGGAGCGGATCCAGCTCATGGGCATGCGCACTGCCACAGTGGTGAGAGAGACCCTCGAACCGACGATTCGCACCGTCGGAACCGTGGCCGCGAGCGAGAAGGGGCTTGCAGTCGTGCAAGCGCGCTTCGCCGGGTGGATCGAGGAGCTCCACGTCTCCCAGACGGGTGAGCGCGTGTCCAAGGGGCAGGTCCTCGCCACGATTTACAGCCCCGAGATCCTCACGGCCCAGCAGGAATTCCTGCATGCGGTGCGCTGGTCGACGGGCGCGGAGAAGGGCAATCCGGTCGCGAAGCCCGGGGAGATCTTCCCCATCGACGAGCGTCTCAAGGAAGACGCGCGAAGACGTCTCGAGCTCCTCGGTATTTCAGGGCAGGAGATCGACGCGATCGAGCGAACCGGAAAGCCAATGAGGGCAATCCAAATTCGCTCGCCCGTCAATGGATACGTGATTGAGAAGAGCGCCCTCAAGGGCCTGTATATCCAGCCGGGAATGGCCCTATTCCAGGTGGCGGACCTCTCCACCGTGTGGGTTCTCGCCGACGTCTACGAGTACGAGATCGGCCGCATCCGGCCGGGGCAAGAAGCGGTCATCGAGATGTCCGCGTACCCGGGTGAGCAGTTCAAGGGCAAGGTCACGTTCATCTACCCCTCCCTCGACACGAAGACGCGCACCCTCCGCGTGCGCATGGAGTTCAAGAACCCGGGCCTTCGCTTGAAGCCCGGGATGTTTGGGAACGCTTACCTTACGATTGAACGAGCCGAAGGGCTGGTCATTCCCACGGAGGCCGTCGCAGATACGGGCGAGATGCAGTACGTGTTCGTGGCGAAGCCGGGCGGCACCTTCGAACCGCGAAAGGTACAGCTAGGCCCCCGCTGGGGGGGAAAGGTGCAGGTGCAATCAGGGGTCTCCGAGGGGGAGGTGGTGGTCACCACGGCCAACTTCCTCCTGGACTCGGAGAGCCGGCTCAGGGCGACGTTCGAGGGTGCGGCAGGTATAGTGCCCGCAGGCCCGTGCGAAACGGACTTTGACAAGGCGAAATACCCCGAGAAGGTCGAGCAGTGCAAGGCCTGCGCGGTGCATCGGGGAATGGGGACCATGGAGGAAGACTGCATCAAGGCCATTCCAAAGCCTTGGAAGTAGAGGAGGGCCTCATGGTTGAAAGAATCATCGAGTTCTGTGCAAGGAACCGCCTCGTGGTGTTCTTGGGGGTCGCCTTTGCCCTCGTTGGAGCCACCTGGTCAATCAGAAATGTAAAGCTGGATGCCATCCCCGATCTCTCCGATCCGCAAGTGATCGTGTTCACGGAGTGGATGGGCCGTAGCCCCACCCTCGTCGAGGACCAGGTCACATATCCCATCGTGTCTTCCCTGGTGGCGGCGCCTTACGTCACAGACGTGCGCGGGTATTCCATGTTCGGGATGTCGTTCATCTACGTCATCTTCGAGGAGGGGACGGACGTCTATTGGGCGCGCAGCCGCGTTCTCGAGTACCTGAACGGGATTCGCGGCCGCTTGCCCGAAGGGGCCAATCCCGTCATTGGGCCCGACGCCACGGGCATTGGGTGGGTGTTTCAATACGTCCTCGAGGACAAGAGCGGCAAGCACGGATTGGACGACCTTCGCACCTTCCAGGATTTCACGCTGCGCTATGCCCTCGGCAGCGTTCCCGGCGTGGCCGAAGTTGCATCGGTCGGCGGGTATCAGAAGCAATACCAGGTCGTCGTGGATCCCAATCGCTTGCGCGCGTACGGCGTGACCCTCGAAGAGGTGACGCAGAAGATCCGGGATTCCAACAACGACGTCGGGGGTCGCGTGATCGAGTTCTCGGGCCGGGAGTATTACGTGCGCGGCCGAGGCTATATCTACGATCTCGCGTCGATTGAGACCATCGCGGTCCGGTCCTCTGGACCGACAGGGACCCCAATCCTCGTCAAGGACGTGGGGACCGTTCGCTTCGGGCCCGATATCCGCCGCGGCCTGCTCGAGTGGAACGGTGAAGGTGAAGCGGTGGGCGGGATCGTGGTCATGCGCTACGGCGAAAACGCGCTGAACGTCATTGACCGGGTCAAGAAGAAGCTGGAGGAGCTTCGACCGAGCCTCCCCGATGGCGTCGACGTCAAGATCGCCTATGACCGGTCGTCGCTCATCCACCGCTCCATTAACACGCTCAAGCACGCGCTCCTCGAGGAAATGATCGTGGTCAGCCTGGTCATCATCCTCTTTCTCCTCCACGTGAGGAGCTCGCTCCTGCCTATCCTGTCCCTTCCGGTGGCGGTGGCGATCTCGTTCGTGCCCATGTACTTCCTCGACATCCCCTCCACCATCATGAGCCTTGGCGGCATTGCCATTGCCATTGGAGCCACGGTGGACGCCGAAATCGTCATGATCGAGGCCTCGCACAAGAAGCTCGAGCACGCCCCACCCGGGGCTGACCGGAGAAAGCTCCTCGCCGACGCGGCCCGCGAGGTCACGCCGGCCATCTTCTTCTCCCTGCTCATCATTGCGGTCGCGTTTCTTCCGGTCTTCTCGCTTACTGGCCAAGCGGGACGCCTGTTCAAGCCACTCGCCTACACCAAGACGTTCGTCATGCTCGCGGCCGCGGTTCTCTCGATCACGTTCGCCCCTGCCCTGCGCGATTTCCTCATTCGGGGCAAGATCTACCCGGAGCACAAGCATCCCGTCTCGCGACTGATCATTAGCCTTTACAAGCCTTTCGTGTTCGTGGCGCTGCGCAAGCCCAAGTCCACGATCGCCATTGGCCTGTTCGCGCTCCTCTCTGCAGTCCCCCTCGCCGCGTCCCTTGGGCACGAGTTCATGCCTCAGCTCAATGAAGGGGATATCCTTTACATGCCGATTACGGGCACACCCGGGATTTCTATTGAGGAGGCCAAGCGCCAGCTCCAGGCGCAGGACAGGGTCATTCGCACGTTCCCCGAGGTGGACTCTGTCTTCGGCAAGATCGGGCGGGCCGAGTCGCCCACCGACCCAGCGCCGCTCACCATGGTCGAAACCACGGTGCGCCTCAAGCCGGTTGCCCAATGGCGAAAGGCCCATCAGGAGCGCTGGTACTCCCCATGGGCCCCGGATTGGTTAAAGCGCGGCCTCAGGCCCATTTGGCCGGACACTCGCCCCATTTCCTGGGACGAGCTCACCGCCGAGATGAACCAAAAGATGCAATTCCCAGGGTGGACCAGTGCGTGGACAATGCCCATTAAAACCCGCGTTGACATGCTCACCACGGGAATTCGCACCCCGATTGGCATTAAGGTCTTCGGCACCGGCTTGGACGAAATCGAGCAGCTGGGCACGACCCTGGAGCGCCTTCTCGCTCCGATTCCAGGGACAAGGAGCGTGCTTTACGAGCGCAACCTGGGTGGGCTCTACTTGGACATCATTCCGAACCGCGAGGCCCTCGCCCGCTATGGGCTGACGGTTGGCGACGTGGAGCGCACCATTGAAGCGGCCATCGGCGGCACCCCAATTAGCGTGACCATCGAGGGGCGTAATCGTTTTACGATCAACGTGCGTTACCCGCAGGACCTGCGAAGCGACATGGATACGCTCAAGCGTGTCCTTGTACCCGTGAGCTCGCCGATGGGCGGATCGGGAGGCGGAGGGGGAGGGACGGGCTCCATGCGGGGCGCGCTCGAAGTGGACTCTGAGGGTGAGCCTGTGCTTTATGCCCAGGCGATGCCTGAGATGTCCGGCGGTGGGAAAGCCGGCCCGTCGCCAATGCCGTCGCTCCCACAGATTCCCGACATGGGTCCGATGTCCGACGTCCAGGCCGGAGGGATGCTAGGAGGCATGGGGGGACGCATGGGGGGACGCATGGGCGCGCCCATGCCGGCGCCCTCGCCTGCCGGATTGCCCGCAGCCGAGGCGGGTTCACTCCCTGGACTCGCCTTCCCACAAGCGGGACCAGATGGACGCCTGCATGTTCCGCTCGGGCAGGTCGCCGACATCCGAATCGTGGGCGGGCCACCGATGGTTCGCGACGAGGACGGGCTCCTCGTGGGCTACGTGTACGTCGATATCGACCAGGCACGGCGAGACATCGGGGGCTACGTGGACGAGGCGAAGCAGGTCGTCAAGAAGGCCCAAGCGAGTGGGGAAATGACGATGCCGCCCGGCTACTTCCTCAAGTGGACCGGGCAGTACGAGCTCCTCGAAGACATGAAAGCGAGGATGAAGATCGCCATCCCGGTGACCTTCCTCATCGTGATCGTGCTCTTGTTCCTCCACTTCAAGAACCTGGTGGAAGTGCTCATCGTCCTCTTGTCCATTCCATTTGCCCTCGTGGGGAGCGTGTGGTTGATGTGGCTTCTCGATTACCGCATCTCCACCGCTGTCTGGGTCGGCGTGATCGCGCTCGTTGGGTTGGCCGCACAGACCGGGATCGTCATGATCGTCTACATCGACAATGCCTACGAGAGGCGCAAGCGGGCCGGGAAGATCCGCGACCTGGACGACATCATCTGGGCCCACATGGAAGGCACCGTCATGCGAGTGCGCCCCAAGCTCATGACCGTGGGGACAATGCTCGTCGGCCTCATTCCCCTTCTCTGGGCGACCGGGTCTGGTGCCGACGTGATGAAGCGACTTGCCGCCCCCATGGTAGGGGGGCTCGTCACGTCGGCGTTCTTGACGCTCGAGATCATCCCGGTCATCTACACCTATTGGAGACAGGAGCAGGTGCTTTGGGAGCGCATTGCTGGGGAAAACCCAAAGCTCCTGTCGCGGCTCAGCGCGTACCGAGGGATCCTCGCCGCAGGCTGGGGGCTGCTTGCGGCGATTGCGCTTGCACTGATCTACACGCGCATTCCCGGTGGTCTCCTCTGGACGCTGGTTTCCGTCGGTGCTCTTGGGGTGGTCGCCGGCACCACCTTGTACTTTGTAACGCGGCCTGCTGCGCGCAGGCTCGCATGGCCAAAAGCCGTCCCTGGATGAAAGGAGCTCAAGCGATGAAATGGGTTCGAGTACTTCTTCTCGCACTGGCAGGCATGGGCGCAGCAGCGGGATGCACCAGCGAAAAGTCGCAACCCGCGAAGGCGCAGGCCACGAAGGCCGAGGCAGCGAGTGAAAAGGCGAAGGCCGAGGCACCTTCACCGTCCATCGAAGAGAGTACGCGTCAATCGATCTCCGATGCTCTGGCTGCCTACGAGCGCATCCGCGCCTTGCTCGCAGAGGACAGCATGCAAGGGCTCGCAGAAGCCGCGGAGCGATTGGCGTCTATCACCAGCGGATTACCCAAGAACCTGCCGGAATCCGTGCGCCCCCACGTGGACGCTATCGCTGCGGCAGCCGGCAAGCTCAAGGGGAACGCGTCTACGCTCCCCGACGCGCGAAGCTCCTTTGGGGAGCTCAGCCGCGGTGTCGTCGCGCTCTTGTCGGCCGAGCCATCCCTTGCCAAGGGCCAGCACGTGTTCGAATGCGGAATGGCGGAGGGCTACAAGAAGTGGGTGCAGCCGAGCGAGACCCTCGGGAACCCGTACATGGGGACCAAGATGCAGAACTGCGGAACTGCGAGCTCCTGGGAATAGGCACCCACGCCCGTTTCTTGGGGGGATGCACGCCCATTAGGGCCCCTCGACGTATCGCGTCAATCCGGAGATCGTTCTTTCCCCGGTTCGCCTCGCTTTTGGTATTCCACCCAGGCGAAAGATCAGGGATCCTCTACCAGACGCCTCTGGCGGAGAATTTGGTCGAAGTCTTGCAGCACGTGCGCGCTAATGGCCGAGAATGTCACAGGTAGCGAGCCTGCCCCCACGTGGTGGGAGTTAGGGTTCGGGTATGACGTGGTGGTGGACGCGTGGCAGGATGCTCGCCTCGCCACTGCGATTGAGAGGACGTGGCTGGAAGCCGGCAAGCCTCCTGACGCACACGCTTGGTGGATGGCATCTGCTGACGAGTATGCGTTCCGATGGTTCCTGAACGAGACGCTGGGCAATATCCTCGACAGCGCCAAGATCACCTGGCGTGATTTCGTCATCGGAAAGACCGAGCGCATCCCACCCCAAGCGCGCCCCTTCCTTCCCCCCGTCGCCGACGATCCTCAAAGCGCGACGGACACCACGACGAGCACGATAAACAAGTAGACCGTTTCTCGCACACCAACGACCGCCGGGCGCGCGTGGCGAAAGCCCGACGTCAGCCCGACGACGCTGTCCGCAAGTCTCGGCACGAGCGCGGCTGCCAAGAGGGGTATCCCCAGCGCAAAAGCGAGGGCTCCCGCAATGAGAATCAGCCCAAGGCATGCCGCGAGGAACCGCATAGGTGGTGCAAGTCCCTTACGGACAGTGCCCCTAACGACCGGCACCGACGAAGCCGCATGAGCGCCGAGCACGGCGGCCAGAGCCAGGGCCGCCTTGGGCACAAGCCCTCCCGCCAGTCCAATAATGCCCGCACAGGTTCCCAAGATACCCAGGCCCAGGAGCTCGAACAGCAGGTGCCTATGCTTGCGAGCACGGCGGGCCATCACCGACGAGACGGTCAAAGCCAAGGCGCAGGCGACTGCGAGCATGGTGAATCCCCAGTGACGTGAGCCCGCGATTCTCGCCCCTTCCCCCAACGCACAAGCCATGAGCACCACCGCCGTGGCATCCCATTCGCGGAGCGGCAGGCCGACGACGAGCCGATCGAGCACACCGCGGGCGAGGAATGCCATTCCCAAGGTGAACCCTGCCGCCACGGCTGGAGCTGGATCAGAAGCGGCCAACGCGCCAGCGATCGTGGCGCCGACCAGCGTGAGGTACGCACCGTGCTCACGCGGAAGGGAAATCCGAGATTGCCGTTCTGTTGCTGCGTCCATGGGCGGGTCATGCCTCCTGCCGAGCGGCACCAGCATTTGGGACTTCCTGCCTGGCACGTCCCGTGCCAGCACGCCAGGAGCGGTTATGGTATGTGTTTTTGGCCCCCATTTGGACACCGCATGCGAAAATTCTTCGTCCATCCCCTGACCGATAGCAACCGTTGCGTGGCCGATCCGCCCTCGCGCTGCCCAAGGACGAATTCCAAATGACTGCCCGTCTCTCCGTACAAGTGCTCGTCGTCGGTGGCGGATTTGCGGGCGCGGCCACGGCCTTTTTCTTATCACGCAAGGGAATTGGAGGCGTGGCGCTCCTCGAGCAGGAACCTTTCTTTGGACTCCATGCCTCGGGACGCAACGCGGCCCTATGTCGACAACTGGTCGAGGACGACGAAGTGACTGCGCTCACCGTCTCGGGCGCAGAGGTCTTGCATAGCCCCCTGCCCGATCTTTCCCCGAGGCCGCTCGTTTCCAAAAGCGGATCGATCCTCCTCGCGAGCACGGAGGAAGCGCTCGCCGAGATTCAGGCGAGGGCGCGAACCTTCTCGCTTTCCCACGAGCTCCTGTCCACGCGCCGGGTCTTTTCCTATTGGCCTCTGCTGCAAGACATGAGCTGCGCTGGGGCGGTGCGATTTCCCGACGACGGGGTCATCGATATCCATGCACTCCTTCATGGATATCTCGCTGCCGCCAGGGAACGGGGCGTCATGACTTTCCTCGGCTGCAAGGTCGAGCGTGCGGAACCGACGGAGCAGGGTTTTCTCGTCGAGTCCAACCTCGGGACCTTTTCGGCGAGATGCCTGGTGATTGCGGCGGGCGCCTGGGCGGGTTCGGTGGGGATGGCAGCCGGCGCACAGAACCCAGGGCTCGTGGCGTACCGTCGGCATCTCTTCCTCATGACCCAGCCCGCAGGGGATTCCCGCCCGGATCTCCCTTACGCCTGGCACCTGGACGCATCCTTCTACATCCGGCCCGAGTCGGCTGGGTATCTCTTGTCTCCCTGCGATGAGACCCCAGCGGAACCCGGGGACGACGCGGTCGCCTCGAACGCCGCCGACTTGGTGGCAAGCCGCGTCGTCCCACTGGCGCCAAGGCTGGCAGACTTGCGCGTGGCCCGTTCATGGGCGTGCCTCAGGACTTTTTCGCCGTCAAAGCGCCCTATCATTGGATGGGACGAAGAGGTGCCTGGCCTGTTCTGGGTCGCCGGGCTCGGCGGGCACGGCGCGACCGCGAGCGCCACCATCGGACGACTCGCGGCAGAACGCATCGCGTCACAGCTCCCATAACGATCACGCAGGCGAAAAAAATTCGCACCGCCCCCGATTTGGCGCAACGATTTGCTGCCAGGCTCAGGCAAAGACATTGCAAGCGAAGCCAGCCGTGGCGCGCTGGATGGTTCGCTAATCGTGGAGAGCTTTTTTGCTGAAATGAAGCGCTACGTGCGCTTCGGCCCAGAAGACGAAGAGGCCCTGCGCGCGCTGGCGCCGCATGCCCTCCCCCACTTCCCGAAGATCGCCGAGGAGTTCTATGAGCGCTTGAGCGAGCATGCCGAGGCGCGCAAGGTGCTCCTCGGACCGGAGCAAGTGGGCCGCTTAAAGAAGACGCTGTGCGGGTGGATGGAGCTCTTGTTTACTGGCCCATGGGATCAAGACTACTTCGCGCTGCGCTCGCGAATAGGGCGGATTCACGTCCGAATTTCCCTTCCCCAGCGGTACATGCTCGGGGCGATGAACCTCATCCGGATTTCCCTTACCAAGGTCGCCCAATCGACGTACGAGCACGACCACGAGAAGAGAATCCGGGCCGTCTGGGCCATTGCGCGCATCCTGGACATCGAGCTGGCGATCATGCTCGAGACGTTCCGCGAGGCGTTCGTCGAGAAGGTGCAGCATCTCGAGCGCCTGGAAAAGAGCCTCCTCGAGCGGAGGCTGGCGATCAGCGAGGCCCGCTACGAGGAGATCGTAGAAAAAGGGGAAGTGCTCATCGCGACCGCGGAGCCGAGCGCACGCATTATCCTGTTTAACCGGCGCTGCGAGGAGATCACGGGGCTCGAGCGTCGAGCTGCCCTGGGGAAGAGCTGGTTCTCTCTTTTCGTCACCGACGGCGATTGGGACGCGCTAAAGGGGCGCTGGCAGGACGTTCTTCTGGGCAAGCGCGTTCCCCCGTACGAAGGGCAAGTGATCGCCCAGGGAGGGAGTAGGCGCCTGGTTCGCTGGCATTTCACCACGCTTCCCGCCGCAGGCGGCCCAATCCTTTGCGCCATGGGAATTGACATCACCGAGGAGCATGAGCTGTCCGTGCGCACCCAGCGCGCCGAGAGGATGGCGGCCCTCGGCACCATGGCCGCGGGCCTCGCCCACGAGATTCGCAATCCGCTAAACGCCGCGCACCTGCAGATGGCGCTTCTCCAAAAACGGCTGGCACGCCCGACGGGTCCGGACGTGACGGGTGCGCTCACCGCCGCGGACCTCGCCACCAGTGAAATGAAGCGGCTCGCGATGCTCGTCGAGGAGTTTCTCCTGTTTGCGCGCCCCCAACCGCTCCGGCTGGCGCGGGCCGACCTGCGCACCACCGCCGAGACCATCGTGAGCCTCATCTCCCCAGAAGCCATCGCCGCCGGGGTCGACGTGCGCCTGGCTCCAGGCAAGGCCGTGGCCGCCGTGCTCGATGAGGAGAGGGTGAAGCAGGTGATTCTGAACCTGGTTCGGAACGCGATCGAGGCAGCGGGCAGCGGCGGCCACGTGGTTATTTCGGTGCGCAACGATGGAGATCAGGCGGTGCTTGAGTTGGAAGACGACGGCCCAGGCCTGCCGGCCATGGACGCGCCTATTTTCGAACCGTTTTTTACGACCAAGCCCGGAGGCACGGGCCTGGGGCTCTCGATTGTCCATCGCATCGTGAGTGACCACGGAGGCAAGGTCGGCGTAGAGCGACGCCAAGGCCGCACGGTGTTCACCGTGTCGATTCCCGTTCGCGAGTAGGTTGGCCCGAGGTTGACATCCGCAAAACTTGCGACGTAATAGCGGCCAACGAAATTTTTTCGCAGCAAGAACCTGGAGATACTGGCAGGCTGTGGCATGCAATTCGCTTGGAGGAACAGGAATGCAACCGCGGGGCAGAATTCTTGTTGTCGATGACGAGGCCAATGCCCGGATGGCCCTGGCAGAGCTACTCCGTGAAGAAGGCTACGCAGTTGAAACAGCCGCCGACGGATTCAAGGCACTTCCGAAGCTCGACGAGTTCGCGCCGGACCTAGTCCTCACCGATCTCAGAATGCCGGGGATGGACGGCATCGAGCTCTTGCGCAAGGCCCGCGACAAGGATCCCGAATGCGTGGCCGTCGTCATGACGGCGTTCGGCGCCGTGGAAAGCGCAGTGGCCGCGATGCGCGAGGGGGCGGCGGACTACCTCACGAAGCCGATCAACATGGATGAGCTGGTGCTCGTGCTCGAGAGGTGCCTGGAGCGGCGGCGTCTCCGGGCCGAGGCCGGGTTCTTGCGACAGCGACTGTCGGAACGACACCGCATCCAGAACATCATCGGGTCCAGCCCGGCGATCAAGAACGTCCTGGACACCGTTCTTCAGGTGGCTCCGTCGCGGGCGTCGGTCCTGATCACGGGCGAGAGCGGGACGGGAAAGGAGCTCCTGGCGGCGGCCCTGCATGAGCATAGCCAAAGGTCCCATGGCCCGTTCGTGAAGCTCCATTGTGCGGCGCTGGCGGAGACGCTCCTCGAGAGCGAGCTCTTCGGCCACGAGCGGGGAGCCTTCACGGGCGCGGTGGCACGTCGAGACGGACGTTTTCAGCAGGCGGACGGCGGGACGCTGTTCCTGGACGAGATCGGCGACATTTCCCCAGCCACCCAGGTGAAGCTCCTGCGCTTCCTGCAGGAACACGAGTTCGAGCGCGTGGGTGGGAACCAGACCATCAAGGTAGATGTGCGCATCGTGGCGGCGACGAACCGCGACCTCCTTCGCCTGGTAAAGGACGGGAAGTTCCGCGAGGATCTCTATTACCGCCTGAACGTGGTCTCGATCGAGATGCCGGCGCTCCGCGGCCGCACGTCGGACATCCCGCTCCTGGCGATGCATTTCCTCCGCAAGTACGCCAAGGAAAACGAGAAGCAGGTGACGGGTTTTGCAGACGAGGCGCTGGAGTCCCTCACCCGCTACGCGTGGCCCGGGAACGTGCGGGAGCTCGAGAACGCAATCGAGCGGGCGGTGGTCATCTGCCGCGGCGACACGGTGCAGCGGTCTGACCTCGCCCGCTCCATAGCGACCGCGGCGCATCCGAACGACGACGCACCAACAGTTCCTGGGGCGACGCTCGCCGAGCTGGAACGCTATGCGATCATCAAGACCCTCGAGCACACGGGCGGCTCCACGTCGAGGGCGGCCGAGATCCTGGGTATCTCGCCGAGGAAGATTCAGTACAAGCTGCACGAGTACAACGGCAGTTCGAGCAGCAACAAGGAAGCGGTGCAGCCACGAGCGGAGCCGGTGGCGGGGGCGCAGGCGCAGGGGGGCGGCGAGAAGGAGGGGAGCGAGTAGGAGGGTAGCCGCTTGGAGGGTTTCGCCAAGCGGAGCGAGCACAGCTCGGAGGCGTCGCAGGTCTGGATGTGGGTCCGATATCGGTCTATATTTTGACCTACAGGTGGACCATGCGGAAATTGCGACTTTCCGGGGACTTCGTTCCGATCAGCGAGTTTAAGGCACAGGCGGCCGAGTGGCTGCGCAAGGCCGGAGCAACGGGTTCGCCCGTCGTGGTGACCCAAAATGGGAAGCCGGCTGGCGTTCTTCTTTCCCCGAAAGCTTTTGACGAGCTAACCGAGCGGGCGAGGTTTGTTATGGCCGTGGAGGAAGGCCTTGCCGACGCCGACGCTGGTCGCGTGCGCTCGCACGCTCAGGTTGCACGCAGGATGAAGACTCGGTTCGGCGGCTAGGACGAGTGACGACGAAGCGCGCACGCCGTCGAGGGCCAGGCAGGCCGCTCGCAGTCGTCTGGACGGACCGCGCCTCTGCGGATCTGGAGGCAATCGGAGACTTCATCGCCTCCGACAGCCCCGCAGCGGCGGCCCAGTGGGCCGGCGAGCTCATGGCCGCCGCCGAGCGTGCCGCGAGCGCGCCCCTTGCGGGACGGCGTGTCCCGGAGCTCGGCCGTGACGACCTTCGCGAGATCTTCAAGCGAACCTACCGGATCGTCTATCGCGTGACGACCGAGCACATTGAAATCCTCACCGTGTTTGAGGGACACCGGTGGTTTCCGCGGGACGTAGCACGTGACGACAAGTAGGCGATCACCTCGACCGCCTCGAGAAAAACCGTCCACCTTGCCTAAACCCGGTCGGAAGGCATAGGGTGGCAACCGCTTGGGTGGGTTAGTTTCCGAGCGACCAAGTGGATCAGTTTATGAGCGGCGGGATCAGGGCGGCATTCTTCCACCACGACTAGGTGCGGCTTAAGAAGCGGAGGATTAGTTTGCCACTTCTTCGTCGTAACGGTTTTCGCACACGGATCATCGACCTCTTCATACCATCCATAGGCGTTGAACTTGTTGGGCTTGTTGTACATGGTTTCCCAATACCAAGGATCCGACTCCTTGTAGCGCTCCCAGTTTTGGGCAGAGCGCCGTGATTCGCATAGCGAATTGGCTATCGAGATCCGCCCGCAGCTAGGGCCGCTGCACGTGTAGTTGAGGCAGGAATAAATAAAGGTCGGTCTATGGCCTTGTGGAGTTCGTCAAGATAGCTCTGCTTGAAAAGCTCGAGTTGCCATGGTGCCAAGATCTTTTCCGCTTCGCGCAAGGTCGATTCTTGAATCGAATTAAACGAAGAAAAAAGAGCACTACGGCTATCCAAATATGCGGCTTCTCGTTTAGACGAATTCTCGGCACGCATTCCATATTGGGTGAGGATTTCGTTATACCAATTCGTATCCTCTTGCCAACTCCGCGCCGCATTCTCCTGCGCATCAGCCAGAAGACGAAAAATCGCTTGCTCCTGCACTGGGTCAAGACGAGCTTGCTCAACGAATCTTTGAACCGTATTAACAAGTCGAACGCGAACCTTGTATTCGATCTCACTTTCCGTTTCTTGGCGCGGTCCCTCAACCAACGAGAGGCGCGAATCGTCAGATCGCGGCGGCAACGCGCCCGAAAACCGCGCTACCTGCGTGTGCGTGCTAGCTAGCTCGACGCCTATCGGCGGGCGCTGTTCATCGGATCCGACTTGCAAGCTGCCCATTGCCGAATGCTCAAAGCGACTGAATGACCGCATCGCGAAATAGGTGATCGCCAAGCAAGCTGCTGGAATAAAAAACCACGTGATCCCTCGACGCATCGTATCCTCCTTCAACGCCTACACTTGCCATTGGCTAGTTTTGTGGCGCGATCGTCGACGCACTGTTCATAGGTTTCCAAGCATTCGTTGGCCTTCTTTTGTTTCCTTTCCGTGCATAACTGATTCATCCCCTTTCCGCCAGGGGTTGTTATTGTTAATGAGGTGCCATCCGTTGTGATCGTACCGCTTGCATACGAGCCGCTCAGGCTAGGAGACTGAACATTCAAGTCACCAGGAAGTTTTTTCTGAATACCCCCGCTATTATAGGTGATGGTTTCAACTTGGCTACGACCAGTCGATGAGTTCTGCTGTCGCGCCACGGTATCCAAGCCTACCGTCCAGCTCTCGATGCAGTGATTATCATCGAGATACTTCGTTTCAAACTTTTCGCAGGTTCCGGAGGGGGGATTGAGCTGAGTTTGCACGCTAGGACAGCTCCAGACCCATTCCCACGTAACCTTGTTTCTCACATAGCGGCATGCTGACTTGCCCTTAACGCAGTATCTGATCTCACGGATCTGAGCAGCCCGGCCATCGAATCTTTCTTTGTACTTATGGCACATCTCTTCCGCAAGCTCGGCCACGAACGTAAAACAATCACTCGTGTCCTTGGCCGCATCTTTGGCGCACTGCAAGCGATTCGCCTCACACGGTTCACATGGTGGCTTGGAACTTGTGCCACCTCCACCACCTGCTCCCCCCGACGATGCAGTTGAACCACCCTGAGTATCCACTCCTCCGCCTTGTCCTGGGTAGTTCTTCCATTCGGGAATGTATGGCGGTTCCTGAATGCAGATAACCTCGCCGTCGGGTGGTTGCGGACAATCAGGATCATCATCGTCCCGCGCCTGAGCGTAATCCCCCGCAAGAAGTCCCGCTGCAAATCCAGGTATAACGAGCATGGCCCATCGATGCATCCCTGCCTCCTTCGCCGCTACTACGAGCGACAGCAAAGCAAGCGCGTGGAGTATCACGCTTGCAGGGCAAGCGGCAGAGGGAAAAATATATATGTTTCTACACAGCAGCGAAAAGAGGGCGGAAAACGCTCAGGCGAGTAGAATCACCAGCGTGCAGAAAGAGGAAAAAGAGAAGAAGACCAAGGCGCGCAAGAAACGCCTTTTGCTCGACATCTCTCCGGAGCTCCATCGGGAGGTGAAGGTGCGGGCAGCTCAGAAGGACATGTCGATCCGTGAGTTTGTAGTCCAGGCGCTTGAGAAGGAACTCAGGAAGGGATGAAACCTACGAGGTTGTCGGCCAGCGACGGAAGAACACGCCAGAATGTTTTCCTTGTCTGTCGGAGCGGCCGTGTCCCTGCAAAAGCTGTATTCCGTATTCCGGTCCTGGAGGCACTGTTGCAGTTTCTGCATGCACGCCTTGCAACGTGGGCTATTCGGCCCCGTAGCTGGCCCACCACCGCCACGTCCTCCCCCTGTGCCAGGGGGATCGGACGTTCCTTGTCCGTCACGATTTCCGGTTCCTCCTCGAGCAACCGGGTAATTCTTCCACTCGGGAGTCCAGGATTCCACTATCGTGATCGTCTCATCGCCGAAGCAATAGTACTCCTCCACAGTCGGGCACTGATCGCCGTCAATCGGCTCCTTCTTCATCGACCATGCGTCACCTCGCACGAGAGCAACGAGCACGACAGCTACAATCATGTTCTCGATTATTTGCCCCATCAACCACGCCTCCTTGGCTACTCATGCGAGTGCTAGCTAAGCAGGCGATGGGTAGCACGCACGACCTCCGAGCTTCAACAGAAAAACACGCGTGCGCGCACAGCTAAAAACACCCGCGTTCTCGGTGGAGCTACACTCGGACTTCCGAATGCCGAAGGAGACAGGCACCGCGACAACAAAGCGACCGAGAGGGCGGCCGAAAGGCCCTCCAAAATCTACGCTTACCTTTCGCTTGTCTGATGACAGGATCGAGACGCTCTATAGGCTCTCCGAGGAGATGGGCGTAACCATGACGAAGATCCTCGAAAGCGCGATCGATCGGATCGACGAGGTCCACCGCAAGCATCCGGAGGAGAGCTTCCGGAAGCTGTTCAAGAGGTTCTAAGACGCGTCCCCGACTTTCGCCGATACTCCCGCACCAGGGAGCGCTCCTCCCAGAAGCCACGATTATTAAGGGACTCTAGTCGACTAAAATCCGCCTATTTCGCTAGTAATTTTGCAAACTTACAGCTTCGCCTGATGTCTCCCCCCCCTCTACCGCCGATACACCCGCACGAGCGACGCGCCCTGGGCCGTCACTTCATAGACGAGCCGCGCGTCGTCAGGGACACCGAATGTGCCGCGCCCCGTGAGGGCGTGGGCCATCTTTCCGAGATCGTTTTCCACGATCCAATCCGCGTCGTCCGGGCGCGAGTCGCCCCATAGGTCCTCGCGCAGCCAGTTGAGGTGGATGGGTTGAAGCACGCGGTAGACGGTGTCGGACGGCGAGGCGTGCTGGTTCACGTAGCGAATCGCCGCTGCGATACCCTCGCCCCACCAGCCCACCTCGAACCAGCGGCGGCTCGCCACGGTCCTTGGGCCTCCGACGTGCTCGCCGTAGTAATCGAGGTAGAAGGGCCATATCCGCGCGCACGTGACGGTCATGTAAAGGCCGGCTGCTGCGGCAAGCACCCACCCCGCACGCGGCCTCATCGCGCTCATGGCCTGGCATAGCCCAGCGCCCGCCATGAGCGCGAGCGGAACAAGGGCAGGAAGCACGTAGCGCACGCCATCCTGGCGCACGGGTGAAAACACGACACCGAGCGGCGCCAAGAGCCACGCCACCACGAGGACCCACCCCTTCTCTCTCCTCGAAATGGCGCGCCAGCCGCCAAGGAGGAACGCGCATGCGAGGAGACCCAAGGGCGCGGTGGCGAGGAGGTAGGCGGGAAAATAGTGCCAATCAGGCCGCTGGATGATCTCGCCCAAGTATTGCTCTGGGAGGTGCTGCCTCCTTAAGACGCGCCACGCCGCGTGGAGGTTGCTCTCCGGTGAGCTCCACATGCGGGGCCAACTCAAGACGAACGTGAGGCCCGCGGTGACTGGCACGAGGACCGCGCCGCGGAGCATTGCTCTCTTGCGCTCGCCGCGCTTAGCGCATGCGAACACCACCACTCCAACCAAAGGAGCGAGAAGGAGGTTCGAGAACCTCGTCGCCATCGCGAGCCCCAGCGCGACGCCTACCCAGGCCACGCTCCATTTCCGGGACGACTCACGAACCCCCAGCCAGACGGCGAGGGTCCAGAAGAACACCGACGGAGCCTCGTGACCGACCACCTTGTCGTGGGCGATGAGCCTGGGCGTGAGGGCGCAGAAGATCCCGGCCAGGAGCCCTGCGCGGGCTCCAAGCAGGCGAGAGCCGATCGCGACCACCAAGGCAGACGTGCCTGCCCCGAGGAGCGCGAACAGGCCGCGCGCCACGCCGTAGCCGTCTTGCCAAAGCGCCCCGAGCCCCGCGATGTACTTGGTGACGGGAGGATGCTCGTAGTTCCAACGCCATGAGGATGGGCGAAAGTCGAGGGAGAGCAGGTTGATCAAGTAGTTCCGGCCGGAGGACCAGTACTCGTCCTCGTCCCAGGTCTGACCCGCCGCAGAGAGGCCTACCAAGCGCACGGCGAGGGCAAGCGCGAGCACCGCAAGGCATGGGGCGGCCGCTCGCCAGCTGATGGGCCACGCAAGGACGCCCAGCACCGCCAGGACTACGAGCAGGATCGCGGTGGCGATGGCGGCATCACCCCAAGACGCTCCCACGTCCGGTCCAAACCGCGCTCGCTCAGGCGGATCGGGCGAGAGCGACGACGGCGGGACGTACTCCGGGGCGCCGCGCCTCCCAGGCGGATGCCAGAGAAGGCGTGACGCGGCGGGACCCCGAAAGACCACCGCGTGGGGCCCCGGTGGGAAGATGACGCGCGCCTTGACCTCGCCGCTGCCAGCGGCGACCTCTCGCCCGTCGATCAGGAGCTCCGCAGGCCCATCGGCCTCGAACCCGAGGATGTAAGGACCACCACGGGGGAAGTACCAAGATCCGGTCCGCGAATCCCCGTCCTGGTGCAGGCGATCGAGGGGCTCCACCGCGATGCCTCGCCGGAGTGCCAGGAGCCCTGCGATGAGAAGGACGGACCCCAGGACCACTTGCCATTTCTTCACGGCCAGGCCCGGTCCTTCCGCTTGAGGAACGTGTAGTACTCGCCGCGCTCCTTGAGGCCGGGCACGTGCATGGTGACTGGCTCGTACCCATTGGCCTGGAAGTACCCTGCCTCGCCACACAGGTGATAGCGCTCGGGCGCGCGGTGCAGGTCGTAGCAGTGGAAAATGAACGATGGGTTGTACTTGAGGAGGAGGGGCGCTGGGGCCCACTTCTGATGCCCTGGCCGCGGGTTGGTGGGCGGCACTTCGTGGGCGACCTCCTCGGACACGAGCCCGAACACGTCGATGGCACGGAGGCGCGCGTAGTACGGCTGGACGCCCGCACCACCGACAATCGCGAAGTCCGAGGCCGTGACGCGGGACGCGAGCGCCTTGCCGATGAGCCCGCGATCGTGGGCATAAAGCTTGAGATAGCCAGGCCGGTCAATGCCGTGGTCGGCCCTGGGAATCATGGCCGCGCGGCTCAAGTCGGCCTGGGTCCAGGTGAATAGCCCCAGCACAGCCGCAGCGACCGAGGCCCCACCAACCCGACGGATGCGCGCAGGAAACCAGGCAACGACGGCCCGAAGCCCCAAGGCGAAGATCAGCGCCGTGGTGACGAACAGGGGCATGACGAACCGATGGAGCCCCATGAAGTCGCCGCCAACCTTGATCGTGTACCCCAGATACACGGACGAAAGCAGGAGCACGAAGCTGCCAAGCCGCGGGTGCTTGACGAGGCCGACGAGCGCCACCGGCACCGCATAGATGGCTTTCGATTGGGTGGCCCACTGCCAGGCGAAGTAGAGGCCGCTCTCCCACATGCGGCGCGTGAACTCCGGGGTCGGGGTGCCGCCCGCCTTCACGTAGAACGTGTTCGGGAACGGCCAGCCGTAGGTCCACCAGCGCCAGGCGAAGAACGGCGCGTAGAGGCACAAGAACGAGCCGGCGAAGCGGACCTCGTCTCGGCCTGGGAGGAGCTTCTTCTCGGCGACCACGCGCGCGATCACCCGGTGGAGGAAGGCCACCGCCATGACGAGCCCCCCCTCGGGGCGCGTCATCGCGGCGAGGGCCAGGGCCACTCCTGCGCGCCGAGGAGCCTCCTCGAAGAGAAAGCTCACGCCGAGGATCACAAAGAAGGTGAACATCTGCGTCTCGAGCCCGCCCGATGCCCAGCACGCAAACCCCGACGAAGCCGCCAGGAGCGCCGCCGGGAGAAGGTGCCATAAGCTAGCCTCGCCACGGGCTCCCGGCTGGGAGGCAAGTGAGCGGGCCGCAAGGCGCGTGACCACGAGCAGGGTGCCCATGGCGAAGAGCGTGCCCAGGGCCCGCGAGGAGAACTCGGGCTGGATGCCGACCTTCATGAGTAGCCCGAGGCCGAGGGTCCACAGGAAGTTCGTGTACCCCTCGACCTTGTCGCCCAGGTTGAACACGAGCTGGTTGTGCTCGGCGAAATTCCGGGAGAAGACAAACGAGATGTAGGCGTCGTCGCAGACGAAGTCGAAGTACAGGGAGTGAGCCACGAGCGCTGCGCCAATGACGAGCAGCGCCAGGAATCCGAGCCCCCGCGCCTTCACTCAGCCACCACCTGGGCGAGGACGTAATCCCCGGCGCTGGCGATCTCGGCAATGATCCGCAGTCCGGGGATCATCGCGATGCGGGCCCGCTCCGCGGCGACGAGCAGCTCGCCGCTTGGCCATGGGGGCACCCGAGATACGGTCCCCGCGTCACGGAACACGTCCACTCCACCCACCACGCGCACCATCTTGTCGACAGTGGAAAGGAGCCGCCACGGCCTATTGGCGTAATACGCGTAGGCCGGCGCGTACCAATCGAGGGTATACACCGCGCTCCCGCGAGGCGTCCTCTCGGCAGCCGCCTGGCCAAGGGACTTGGCCTCGGGCGAAGCGATGAGCGATGTGTCGACGGTCGGACTGGCCAAGGTAGTGAGGAGCAGGGTCACGGCGAGCACTGGGGCGATTACCTTGGCAGAACGGAGGTTCGATGCCAAGGCGTCGATGCGGGCCGCGAGAAGGGCCACGCTAACGGCGGCAGGCGGGTAGAACACCAAGAGGTAATGGGGGAGCCGGGTCCCAATCGCGGACAAGAGGAGTAGCGTCCCAAGCGCCGAGGACGAAGGAACGGCCAATTCCCAGTCGCGCTTGGCCATGGCGACGACGAGGGCCAGCGCCACGCCACCGAGGAGCACCAGGGTGACCACGGGTCCGTCGAACCGCCACATGTGCTCCACGTAGGCGAGCGGCCCGCCGATGCCGATCCCTTCCATCGCCCCGCGCGCCCGCTGCGCCAGGTTGTAGCCCAGGTGCACGTCGACGAACTTGGCGCCGTGGCGCGCGAGGTTGACCAGGAAAAATGGCAGGGCCAGGGCAAGGAAACCCGCGATTCCCCAGCCGAGGTGAAGCTCTTTCGACCTTCTTCCTCGCCAAGCCGCCCAAAGCAGCCATGGCACAAGCCCCACCGCAGGAATTGCGGCGGCGAGGCTCTTCATGGCCACGGCCCCGCCCAACGCAACCAGTGCCCAGGCCACGTACCGAGGCTGGGTCATGGCAGCCATGGTCGCGCCCATGGCGAGGGTGCACGCCAAGACCAGGGGCGGGTCGGAAAGGAGCGCGCGGCCGTAGCAGTAGACCGTGGGCGCTCCGGTGACCAAGCAAAGCGCGACGACACCTACGCCCGGACGCCTTTTGGCACGCCACGCGATCCACATGGCGGCGGCCCCTGATAGAGCGGTGAGCAGGCTCGGCATGATCCTGAGCCCGAGCTCTCCCGGGATCACCTTGGCCGCAAGGGCATAGAGCGCCACCGGCAGGGCGGGACGCTGCAGGACCGGAGCGCCGTCGTATTCCAGGGCAAAGTAGCTCCCGGTGTCGAGCATGCGGCGGATGAACTCGGCATAGAGCACCTCGTCGGTGTTGCCGAAGGTTCCACCCAGGCCAAGGAGGTACGCAGTGATTGCGCCCAGTGCACAGGCCAAGGCCAAGTAAGTCGCGAGCCGCATGCGTGAGAGCGAGTATACCTACCGCAAGGCCGCCATTTTGCATTACTATTTACCAAGCAATCCGAAAGTGTCGACAGACATGCAAGCGCTCGAAGTGCTCGCGGTCGGCCTGGCGTTCGAGCTCGTCGCCTCAAGCGGGGAGACGAAGCAGCGCTTCCACGTGCGGGTCCTCGAGGTCTCCGAGGACACGTTTCGCATCGCGCTCCCCCAGTACATGGGGCGCCCGGCCGCGCTTGCGGTGGGAACGGTCCTGGAAGGGGTCTTCAATACCTCCGGCGGGATCTGCCTGTTTCAAACCAGGGTGGTCGAGCAGCTCGACAAGCCGGTGCGTTACCTTCTTCTTTCCCTTCCCGAGCAGGTACGTTCGATTCAGCGCAGGGAGCACGTGCGCGTGGAAGAGCGGCTCCCGTTCACCTTCACCATTGTCACGGGGACGCGCACCAAGGTGGCACTCGCGGGAGAAACCCGCGACATCAGCGGTGGAGGGCTCCGCTGCAACGCCGAGACGAGTCCGACCGTAAAGCTCGCGGTCGGTGTCGAGGGGGACGTGCTCCTCTGCCTGCCTGACGAGATGCCGATACGATGCCTCGCCAAGGTGGTGCGCTGCCAGACGATCGGTCCTCCAGGGCGGCTCGAGTTCAGCATCCAGTTCCTGAACATCCCGGAGCGCGAGCGTTCACGGGTCATTCGGCATGTATTTGCGTGCCAGCGGGACCTGCGCCGACGCGGGCTACTGTAGAGGGATTCTGGCCTCCGGCTCGCGGTGGAACTGGAAGCTGTCCATGCCGACGCTTCGCTGGGGCGGGAGCTCGACGGTGAACGTGGCACCCTTTCCCGCCTCGCTCTCGACGCGGATCTGCCCCCCTAGCGCTTCGACGAGCCGTCTTGCGATCCACAGGCCAAGGCCCGTCCCGGAGAACTTTTCTTCCGCGTGGACGCGCACAAAACGGCCGAATATCCTGGCCTGGTCCGCGGGCGCGATTCCGACTCCGCGGTCCCGGACGAAGAGCACGGCTCGCCCCGCTTGCTCATGAACCCCAAGGTCGATTGGCTTCCCCTTCCCGTATTTCATGGCGTTCGTCATGAGGTTGGTCACCACCTGCTCCACCCGCAGGCGGTCTAGGATCATGACGACCGGGTGGTCCGGTACATGGAGCGCCAAGGAGCATCCGGCTTGGCCGAGCTCTCTCTGGAACCTATCCGCGACGTCGCGCACCAAGGTAACGAGGTCGACCTCGCCCGGCTCGAGGACCAGCTTGCCCGCGCCGATCTTGGTGTTGTCGAGCTGGTAGTTGACGAGCGTGGTCATGCGCTTGGTCAGGGCAAAGATTTCCTCCACGATTCGCCGCTCTACCGGCCGCTCGCCGATTGAGCGCTCCAACATCTGCGCGTTCAGGAGCAGGCTGCAAAGCGGCGACTTGAGCTCGTGCGCCCCCATGCTGAGCGAGTCCAGCGCCTCCTGGGCCTCGCGGTGAAGGCGGGCGTTTTCGATCGCCAAGGCGGCCCGCTGGGCGAGGAGCGTGGCCATGTCGAGGTCGCTCGGGCCAAGGGGTCGCCCGTAAGGGCCATTGACGAGGCTGATGGCGCCGATGACACGACCCTGCGCGAGCATGGGCACGGTGATGCACGATCGCAGGCGCAGGCGAGTGGCGAGCAAGGCGCACGCAGGTGGAAGAACCGCGGCGAGCATCTCCTCGGTAACCAAGGGGAGGAACTCTGGCTCGCCGGTCGCGAGGACTTTCCCCAGGCCATGCGGCGCACTGTGATCGACGGGATAGTGGGCGGACAACTCATCGAGGAGCGGCTGACACGTCGGATCCGCGTGGGTGGAAACCACAGCCTCGAGTCTCCCATTCCGGCCAAGAACGGTGCACACGCACCACTCGACGATCGATGGGACCGCTAGCGCCGCGACTTTCTTGAGGGTCGTGTGGGTGTCGAACGACTCGGCAAGGGCCGAGCTGGCTTCTGCGAGAAAGCACTTGCGGCGCTCTCCCTGCATGGACTCGGTCACCTCCTGCACCGAGGTAGCCACAGCGATCACCCGGCCCTCGGGCGTGCGGACAGGAAAGCTGTTCGCCATGAAGTGGCGGAGCTGCGCGGGCGCGCTCGGCAGGATGACGGACATCGGCAAGTCGAGAATTGGCTCGCCCGTCTTGAAGCATTGGCCGACCCTATCCAGCACCTGCGCGGCAAGGGTTGGCGGCAGGACCTCATGAATCGCGCGTCCGACGTGCTCTTCTTCCGGCAGAGCGTCAATCCTGGCGATGACCTCGTTGACGCGCACGAAGCGCATGTCCTTGTCCAAGACGCTTATCCCGAATGGCGCGCAGGCGAACAGGCCATCGAGCAAGGACAGCGCTTCATCCTTGCGCCGCACGGCCTCCTGGGTGGCCTCGTACAGGGACCGCATGGGCTGAAGGACGCCGAGCACCAGCGCCACGACGATGATCATCCCCAGGGTGCCGATCGCAAGGACATGCCACCGAGCCGTCATCCCCCAAGCGACGAGCGCCGCCATGACCACCGCGAGCAACACGGCCAGCATGATGCCCAGCACCACCTTGCGCGCAAACCGTGCACTCGGTCGCTGGTCGGCATCAAGCATGGGCGCATCAAGTAATGGGATTGAGCTTCGCGGTCAAGAACCATTGTTGGGGGGGGGTCAGTGGAGCTGCGGCTGCGCATGCTCCCACGGCGACGCCTCGGCAGGCGGCCCCATGCACGGGAGATCCACCGTGAACGTCGAGCCCAGCCCTATCTCGCTTTCTACCCGAATCGATCCACCCATGCCTTCGACGAGTTGTTTTACGATCCAAAGGCCGAGCCCAGTGCCCGGGCGCCTTGCGCCCGCCTCTGCCCGCTCGAATCGGCGAAAGATGCGGGCCTGGTCCTCCGGGGCGATTCCGCGGCCATGGTCGCGCACGTGCAGGCGCGCCCACCGACTGCTTGCACGGCCAACCCCTATTTCGACCGGCCTCCCCTCCCCGAACTTGATCGCGTTGCTAAGAAGGTTCGTCACGATCTGCTCCAGCCGCATGCGGTCCCAGCGCCCCACCACGGACGGTGCCGCTGGGAGGGATAGGGACAACGCGCAACCTACCTTCCGGGCCTCGCTTTGGAAGTCCTCGACCACTTCCGTGACGACCTCCACCAGATCGACCTCTTCCAGCTCAAAGCGCAAGCTCCCGGTACCGATCCGGGAGATGTCCATGAGCTTCTCGACGAGCGCGGAGATCCGGTACGCCTGCAAGAGGCACGCACGCACGCTCGCTTCCATGGCATGTCGGGTCTCGTCGGGAATCCTGCGAAGGAAGCGTTCCAGGAGCTCGGCATGCAACGTCAACGAGGCCAGCGGGGACCTGATCTCATGAGAGGCGATGCCGAGGGACTCGAGCGCCTCTTGCTCGGCGCGTAGGAGCCGGACGTTGTCCATGGCGAGACCGGCGTGCGCCGCGAGCTCCCTCAAGGCGGCCAGGTCATCCGGGTCGAGGGCACGCCCCGGCTCGGTCATGGCGAAGAAGATCGTCCCCAGCGTGCGCCCACGCGCCGTGAGGGGCAGCGTGAGGCACGACCGTATCGAGAGCTCCCGGAGCCACCGCACGCACCCGGGCGACCGCTCCATGCGGCCCACGAGCTCGTCGGTGACCTCGCGGACGAGCTCGGGCTCCCCAGCCTTTTGCACCCGACCTGGGCCCACTAGGTCGCACGGCCCCGCGGAAAGTCCTTTCAGGATCTCCTCTGCCCGACGCTGCTCGTTCGGATCCGCGTGCCGTACAATGGTTCTGTCGGAGGCGTCAACTGCACCTGCTTCGAGCCTCACCACGCAAAGATCGGCCAAGGTAGGCACGGCGAGCTCGGCCAGCCGGGCGAGGGCGGCGGCGCAGTCGAGCAGCGTCGCGAGAACCGCGCTCGCCTCGGCCAGGAACCTCTGTCTCTCCTCCCGCCTGACGCGGTGAGAGATCTCCGTTATCGCAGAGCCGACCCCGAGCACGCTTCCGCCTGGGAGCCGCACTGGAAACGCGCTCGCGAGAAAGGTTCGCCGTGTTCCATTGGGTGGGAGCTTGGCGGCGATTTCCACGTTGGTCATCTGAGCGCCGGTCTCCAAGCAACGCTTCACGATCGACTCGACCTTCTCCGCGAGCCCTTCCGGAAGCACTTGCCGCATCGTGCGACCCACGTGCTCTCGCGAGGGGACGCCGTGCAGGCGCGAAAGGGCATCGTTCACCCGCAGGTAGCGCATCTGTCGGTCGACGATCGCCATCCCTACCGGTACGCTCGCCACCAGAGCGTCCAGCGTGGCCGTCGCTTCCTCGCGAAGCGAGATGGCTCTTTCCCTCTCACCATGGAGGCGGCGAATGGGTCGCAGGATGAGGTAGGCGAGGCCGGAGGCTCCGAGCACCCCTAGGCTCGACAGGAGCAAGATGAGGAGCCGCGCCCTCTTCAGATCAGCTTGTACGCGCGCCTCCGCGGCCGCGACAAGTTCCTCTTGCCGCCGAATGAGCACGTCGAGGGCTTGCTCCTGGAGCGTGAACCCGGGAACGACCTGATCTTCATAGACCCTGCGTACCGCGTCGAAGCTGGCTCCGCGTCGGCGAAGGGTGATGACCGCGTCCACGCTGCTGCGATGGCGCACCTTGGTCTCGCCGATCCTCTCTAGCATTCGCAGCGTCTCGGGATCGGCGGTCTCCTTCGAGAGCGTCGTGTAGGCTTGATCGAATTCCTCTCGTCGCCGCGCGAGACCCGCGAGATCCGAATCGTCCCCGGTAATCAGGTACCCGCGCACCCCGACGACGATGCGCAGCAAGAGCTCGTCCATCCGCTCGGCGTGGGAGAGGCCCCGGGTGTAATGCATCTCCTGCTCATGATGGCTGATCCCCATCCGCCCTAACGCCTGCTCGGCGAGCACTATCATGATTGCGCCAAGGGCGACCGCCAGCATGACGCCCCAAGCGGTCTTGCGCGCCAACGAACCTCCGCGCGCTCCCGGTGCGGCCGATGACATGCGTAGGTACCTAGCGGTGCCGTGTCACCTTGCAAGAGCGCGGATCGCTCCGTCCAATCCTGGGCAGGAACCCCGAGCGCGGTGGCCACCCCTTCCTGTGACGTGCTAAACGTCCTGTTACACAAAATGTCCTCCCCATCGAAAGGATCGCCAGTCGCTACGGCGCTTTGGGCCGGTGCCATGGCAGGCGTCGCCGTGGGTACCGTCGACGTCCTTCTTTCATGGGGACGAATCGCGCAGTTCCTGCGGGGCGCTGGGGGAAAGCTGGCGTGCCTTCTCCACGTGGGCACGCTTCAGGGTGCCGCCGCCGCGCTCATTACGGCGTTGATTGCGCTGGCGATGTTGGCGCTCATGAGGGGAACGGTCGTCGGACCGTTGGTTCGCGGAATTGTGAGGGAGCACCAGGCTGCGCGCGCCCGGGATCCGCGCCGCGCGCTCTGGGGCCTGGGCTTGGCGATGGCCGCCGTGCCGTCGCTCGCAGCGGCGCTCCACGCCGCTTGGACCATCGGCATGCCGGTCATCCTGCACAGGCATCACAAGGGGCTCATCGTGGCGGTCGTCGTGGCCGCGACGGCTGCTTGCCTGCTCGGAGCCTTCATCGCGACACTGGTCCTCGGGCGGATCCTCGAGCTCGGAATGAGGTGGCTTTGCCCTGGGCGTGTCGCGGCGGTTTTCAGCCATGCCGCTGCACCCGGAGTCGTCGTCCTCGTGCTCCTCGCGCTCGTTGCTACGGCGGCGTGGGTCACTCTCGGCCCCCTGCTCGCGCAGCTTCATCTGAGGCCCTACCTCTCTGCGGCCGGCACGCTGCTCGCCGTCTGGATTACCTGGAACCCTGCCGGGCGCGTCGTGGCTCGCTTGGCTGCCGCCGCACCGACTCCGCGCGCAGCGGCACACGCAGGGCTCGTGGGGATCCTGCTCTTCGTCGCGCTCGCCACCGGCAGATCGGATGCCGTTCGCAAGGGTGCGACGGCCGGCAGCGGGCTTGGCGGACCTCTGGCCATCGTGGTCCGATCGGCAGCCGACTTGGACCGCGACGGCTACTCGTCAGTCCTGGGCGGTGGCGACTGCGACGACTTCCGTCGAGACGTCCATCCGGGCGCCCCGGATTTCCCCGACGATGGCGTCGATCAGAACTGCATGGGCGGCGACGTGCGCCTTTCCCGCCAGGCGGACGACGCGCGATTCGTGCCCGTCCCGGGTGGCATCCCACGAGACGTGAACGTCCTCCTCATGACCATTGACACGCTGCGCGCCGACCACGTGAGCGCCTACGGCTACGGGCGACCGACCACGCCGGTCCTCGACGCTCTTGCCGGCCGCGGGACCCTCTTCGAAAACGCCTGGGCCCATGCTCCGTCGACGCGCTACTCGATCCCTGCAATCCTCACGGGCCGCTACCCGTCAAAGGTAAGCTGGGACATGAGCGTGTGGTGGCCGGCCTTGCGGCCCGAGAACCGGACCATGGCCGAGGTCCTCAAGGACGTCGGATTCACGACCGGCGCCATCTTGAACTACCACTACTTCGACCGCGTGCGGCGCATGGACCAGGGGTTCGACGAGTACGACAACTCGAACAGCGTCCTCCACCAAGGGCGGGATCCGGCATCGACGCGCGGGAGCTCGTCGCAAAAGCAGGCAGACGCCGCCATCCGTTTCCTGGAACGCCATGCGTCAGAGCGCTTCTTCCTGTGGCTCCACTTCTACGATCCCCACTTCGAGTACGAGCGGCACCCGGGCACGCCGGATTTTGGCCCGGGCAAGATCGACCTCTACGACCACGAGATCCGGTTCAACGACGAGCAGATGGGTCGAGTGGTGGCTCGCCTGCAGGAGCTGGGGCTGGAATCCAAGACCATCATCGCGGTCACCGGTGACCATGGCGAAGGTTTCGGAGAGCACGGCATCGACTTCCACGGGTATCACCTGTATGCGGCCCAGACCCGCGTGCCCCTGGTCATCGTGGCCCCTGGGCTCGCTCCCAAGCGCCTGTCCATGCCCGTGGGACACGTGGACCTCTTGCCGACGCTGGCCAACCTCGCTGGCGCACCTCCCGAGGCCAGCATGATGGGGCGCTCGCTCCTCGGGGAGATGGCCGGGAGCGCGCCCGACGGCGACCGTGAGGTGTTCCAGGAAGTCAGCTTCGAAGGGCCCACCGAGCGCCGCGCCGTAGCCACGCGGAGCTGGCATCTCCTCTACAACATGGTGCCCGACAACACGTTCGAGATGTACGACCTCGCCCGCGACCCGCTCGAGAGGCACGACCTGTCGGGCAGCGTCGAGAACACCGGGCTACGCCAGAAGCTCCTCTCCTGGATCGACGAGAGCCAGTTCTCACCCGAAGCTGCCGCGAAGATCGCGGCGGCGGTTCACCGCGAGCGACCGAGACCAGGAGTGCCGATCGATGCCGATTTCGGGGATGCGGTGCGCCTCCTGGGCATCGACCTGGGACGCACCGAAGCGCGCGCTGGGGACGACCTCGAGATCACCTGGTACTTCGAGTGCAAGAAGCCCGTGCGCGGAAGCTGGCGCATGTTCGTGCACGTCGAGGGGCCGAGCCGGTTTCTGGGCGATCACGACCCGGTGGACGGCGTGCTCCCGTTTTCCCGTTTTCGAACTGGCCAGTTCATCGCCGATCGCCAGTCGATTCGCGTGCCGCCGAACTTGCCTTCGGGTGAATACACGATCTATGCGGGGCTGTTCCAAGGCCCCCGCCGCATGGCGGTGGGCGGCGTGCCCCACGTGGACAACAGGGTGAGGATCGCCAGCATTCGGGTTGTCCCATAGTGCGCGCAAGGATCCTCAAAGCCACTTGGCTCCTCCTGGCTGTGCCTGGGCTCGTTCACCTGGCGCTCATGGTGGTGGCCATCGCGCAGCGGTTCTTCTACCCCTACGACCTCGAGTGGATGGAGGGTGGTCTTCTCACCCACGCGCTTCGCCTCTCGCGCGGGGAGCCCATCTACGCACCACCGTCGGTGGAGTTCATCTCGTACCTGTACACGCCGCTGTACCCCGCCCTCCTCGCGGCGCTGGGGAAGGTCACGGAAATCGGCTACGTGCTCGGCCGCGCAGTGAGCGTCTTGTCCCTCATGGTGACCTGCGTGATCCTGGTCGCCAGCGTGGTGGGCACCGCGCCTAGGGAGCACCGCACCGAGCGAGGAGCGGCGATCACCGGGGCTGCCTGCGGGCTCGGCTTCTTCGCAGCGACGTATCCGTGGGTGGATGGGTGGTATGACCTCGTCAGAGCAGACATGCTCTTCCTTGCCCTGGGCATTTCGGGACTGGCGATGCTCCGCGCGGCGACCGGGAGAGCAGGAGTGGCGCTGGCTGGGCTCTTCCTGGGCCTGTCCTTTTTTGCCAAGCAGACGGGCGTGCCGCTCGTCCTCGCTGGCGGACTGGCCCTCCTGGTGATGAACTGGCGAGTGCTGCCCATCTTCGCCGTGGTCACCGGCGCCATCGGCGGAGGAGGCACGCTGCTCCTCAATCGCGTGACGGGCGGCTGGTTCTGGACGTACGTGTTCGCCTACCACCAGCAGCACGACACGAACCGCGACCGGTTCTTCCTCTCGTTCAAGAACATCCTGCTCCATTTCCCTGCCATGACCTTCGTGATCGCGCTGACGCTCGTCGTGGCGCTGGTGTCGGGGGCGGTCTCGCGGTCGCTCCCGAGCGCCGCGAAGACCTTTCTATTCTGGACCTGGATGTTCGCCTGCGGCGTGCTCATTGGAGCCGTTGGGTGGGCGACGCAGTGGGCGCATTTCAACGCGTACATCCCCGCCATGGCCTTGGGCGCCTTGGCCGCAGGGCACGCGATCCCTGCGCTCGTCTCGCTGTTCCGTGACAAGTGGCCGAGGATCGGCATGGCGGTGGCTCTTGCGTGCGGCGCGACGCTCGCGTTCCAGCTCGCGTGGGTGCGATGGGACCCTCGGCCTCTCATCCCGACCGCCAAGGATCGCACTGCTGGCGACAAGCTCATCGCCCGGCTACGCGCCATCGACGGAGACGTGTTTTTCCCGTTCCATCCGTTCTATCCTCACCTGGCAGGGAAACGCACCTTCGCTCACCGAATGGGGATCCTCGATGTGACCTACCTCCCGCCTCCGTCTTCGAACAAGCGCCCGCTCCCAGAGGCCGCGCGGAAGGTCGCAGGTCTTGCCGAGGCGCTCCGCAGCCAGCGCTTCGCCGCCATCGTCCTCGACGATCGCGCGCAGCTCTACGAGCTCCCTGGGCTCACCGAGGCGTATCGACAGGTCGACACCCTCGGTTGGGACGAGTCGCCACGGGTGGTAAGCGGCGCCCGCACCATGCCCCGCACGATTTGGCAGCCCAAGTCGCGGAGCGCTCCATGAAGGGTCGGATCGCCGGGCTGGCGCTCATTCTCCTCGCGGCGTGGGAAATCGGCGTGCTCTGGCGCTCGAAGCGTGCGGCGCCCACCGACGCGGATTGGCAGCAGGTGGTGGCCGCAGTGACCGCTTCGCACCAACCTGGCGACCTCATCGTGTTCGCCCCTTCGTGGATGGATCCGGTGGGCAGGAAATGGCTTGGCGGCCTCATGACCATCGACCAGGCGGCGCGGATGGACGACGCGCGCTACGGCCGCGCTTGGGAGATCTCGGCCCGGGGGGCCGCTGCACCAGAAACCGAGGGGGCGGGGACGCCGGCGTACGAGTCGCGCTTTGGCGCCCTGCGCGTGAGGCAGTTCACCCGCCCGGCCGCGCAGGTCACGTGGGACCTGTCGGCGCATTCCGCGCTGCAGGAAGTAGATTTCCAGCCAAGGAAATGCGCGCGCATCGGCGAGCCGAGGCCAGGGAGGCCGGCGGTCCTCGACGTGCCCAGCGCCACGCTGGGCATGGAGCTCGTGGTGCGCGCGGGTCTCGCTGATTTCCGCGAAAGAAGGGAGAACCGGGCCGTCGCGCTCGTGCGCGTGATCGTCGACGGCGAGGAGAAAGCGCGGGCGCAGGTGGGGAATGAGTCTGGATGGCTTCCTCTCCCGCGGGTGGCGACGAATCCGGGGGTCCATCAGGTACGCTTTGAAGCCACCGTGGATCCAAGCCGTGGCGATCCACAGCGGGCCACGCTGTCGGTCTGCATCGCGGCGGAGGCGCGGCTGTGATGGAAATGACGCCCCTTAAGCGATCCGACAAGCTCGCGGCCGCCCTGCTCTTTCTTTTGGTCACTGCCGTGACGCTCGTAGCCGCTCCCTCGCAAGGAATCCACCGCGACGAGGCCTATTACATGGACGCGGGCGAGCAGTACATCACGTACTGGGAGCGAGTCCTCACGGGGCAGGAGAAACGCCCATTCTCCGACGGAACCATTCGGCGCTACTGGAGTTACAACAGCGAGCACCCGCCGCTCATGAAGCTCGTCTATGGCCTGTCATGGCGGCTCCTGCACAAGTGCGACTGCGCGCGGGACAAGGGCTGGCATCCGGCCGGCGCGCGCCTTGAGAGCGGCCGCCATGTGACCTTGCCGCTGTTCTCCGAAAGCACTGCCTTCAGGCTTCCGACCATGGCCACGCTCGGCCTTCTGGCGGCGATCGTGTACCTGTTTTTCATTCAGCTCCTCGGGGAGCTTCCGTGGGCACGCGTGGGGGCGCTGGCGGCGGCTCTTCTCACCGCCGCGCAGCCCCGCGCTTTTTTCCACGCTCAGACGGCGAGCTTTGACCTGCCCGCAGCGTTTTTCTGGGTCGCGTCGACCTACGCCTACTTCCGTGCGGTGCATAGTCGCAAGCTCGGCTCGGCGCTCGCCCTGGGCGCGGTCTATGGCCTCTTCCTCGCTACGAAGTTGCAGTCCTTCTTTCTCCCCATCGCGCTTGGCGCCCATTGGCTTTGGCTGGGCCTGCGCGCAAGACGACAGGGAGCAAGGTGGCCATCGCCTGCACCACTGATTTCCATGGCCACGGTTGGCCCATTGGTCCTCGTTGGCCTATGGCCGTGGCTATGGCATCAGGCGCCGTCCCGGTTGGCCGAGTACCTGCGCTTTCATTGGACTCACGTCCATTACAACTTCGAATACCTGGGCCGGAACTTCAACACGCCCCCTTATCCATGGCACGAACCGCTCGGAATGCTGATCACGACCGCCCCAGTCATGCTCCTTGTCCTGGCATTGGCGGGCATCCTGCTCCTCGCTTTTCGGAAGGCCACGCCAAGGGTTGGTGCGCGCTCGTTGCTGCTGCTCTCTGGACTCCTGCCGATCTCGCTCTTTTTTCGGGGCGACGTCCCGATCTTTGGTGAGACCAAGCATTGGCTCGCCACCATGGCTTTTCTTGCCATCGCCGCAGGCGTGGCGGTCGCCCGCCTTTCACTCCGGCTCGTCGAGGAGTGCCGAGTTGGGCGCCGTGGGCGGGCCTTTCTCCTCGGGGCGCTCGTCGTTGTCGTCACCGCGCCTTCTGTCGTCGAGACGGTGAGGTCGCATCCACATGGTCTCTCCCACTACAACGCGCTCGCAGGTGGCGCTCCGGGCGGGGCTGACTTGGGCATGAACCGGCAATTTTGGGGCTACTCGATTGTGGGCCTCCTGCCTTGGTTCAACACCCACCTGCCCGAGGCGGCACGGCTCTACCTCCACGACTGGAACCACGACGCGTACGAGATCTACCTGCGCGAGGGGCGCCTTCGTTCCGACATTCTCGACGCTGGAATGGAAGATCCAGGAGTCCGAAGCTCCGACGCCGCGCTCGTGATCCACGAGAAGCACTTCAACAAGTACGAGTACATGATCTGGAACGCGTTCGGCCATCTCCAGCCGGCCGAGGTGCTCACCCTGGACGGCGTGCCGCTCGTCACCGTGTACAAGCGGCAGCCGCCGAGGTCCCCATGAAAGCATGGCTTCAAAGGAACCGCCTGCCCGCCTTTGCTTTTGCCCTGGCCCTCCTCATCTTCGGAGCCACGACAGGAACGCGCCTAAGACGGCAGTCGTCCGACCCGCATTTCGTGCTCCAGGCCCATGCATGGCTAAGCGGTCGCCTGCACGTGGAATCATGGCCTTCCGCTGCCGACGATCCGGCCAAGGTCGAGGAGGTCGAGCTCGACGACGGCTCCCTGGTGCGTGGCCGCCGCATCGAGGTACGCCGCTCGTTTCGCCTCTTTGGTGGCCAGGAGGTCCCCGTGTCGAGGATCAAGCGCACGGTTCGGACAATTCACCATGTTTCGTTCCCCTCCTTTCCAGCGGTCCTCATGCTCCCCCAGGCAGCGATCCATGGCCCCATTGCCAACGACGTGGCCACCACGGTCATCCTCGCCGCGCTGGTGCCCGCGTTCTTCCTGGTGCTCCTCGGGCGCTTGCGCCAAGCAGGGCTCTCGACACGCACGCCCCGAGAAGACGCTTGGCTCACCGCGCTCCTCACGATAGGGAGCGTCTTCTTCTTCAGCGCGGTGCAGGGGCGGGTATGGTTCACGGCGCACGTGGTTGGCGTGCTCTTGGCGACTCTCTACGCATGGGCTTCCGTAGGTGCGACGCGACCGTTCCTCGCCGGGCTGTTCCTTGGGCTCGCCTTTGTCACCCGGTCCCCAATGCTCTTCATGTTTCCCCTGTTCCTGTTCGAAGCCGCTCGCGTCTCACGGCGGGATCGACCGGCGCTTCTCCGACGGATGGCCTGGTTTGCCGCGCCCATCATGGTGATTGGGCTCGTCGCAGCCTGGCACAACCATGCCCGTTTCGGTGAGCTCGCCGAGTTCGGCCACAGCTACCTGGCCGTAAGGCAAAGGGCGCAGATCGAACGGTTCGGGCTTTTCGACCTGAGCTACTTGAGCCGCAACTTATCGGTGGCTCTCACGCTCCTTCCTGATTTCTCGCGGACGCCGCCGTTCCTCAGCGTCAGCGGCCACGGCATGGCCATCTGGATTACCACGCCTGCGCTCTTGCTTCTCCTCTGGCCCAGGCATAGGGGACCCTTGCACCACGCGCTGTGGACTACGGTCGCCATGGTCGCCGGATGGTCGCTCCTCTACCAGAACTCTGGGTGGGTCCAGTTCGGATATCGATTCAGCCTCGACTACATGGTCTTCCTAGTCATGCTCCTAGCCGTTGGAGCTCGGCCCCTCACGAGGACGGTGAAGGGCCTGATCCTCGTCGGGGTGCTGGTAAACCTGTTCGGCGCCGTGACCTTCCACCGCTACGGCAAGTTCTACCGCTCGGACACGGCAACCTACGACTGCGTGGTTAGGGACTAGGCCTCTGGGAGCGGTGCCGCGGAGTCGGGGCGTCTTGCGGCGGGGCCTGGCGCGCAAGGACTTCCCTCGCGCGCTTCGGACAGTCCTCGCGCGCCGCCGGTCGACGCTCGTCGGTGGTCCGGATCTCAGTGCAAGCTTGCTGTTCGGCGGCTTCGATTAGGGCGCTGCGGGAGCTTTCCAAGCTTGCTGCCCACCGGCGATAGCCGGCGAACTCGCACGCGAGTGAAGTCCTTGCGCGCCACCCGCCGCCGTGGTGCCATGCGGGTGCGACTCCGCCGGCCCGCCCCCACTCTCCTCGACTAAATTGACACCCCTTTAAGCATCCCTGTAAAATTTGGCACAATGCTCTCCAAGAGGGTCGTCGCGATATCGGCCGACAAGGCCTTCTCCAAGCGCCTGGCGGCCGGCCTTTCCGGAGCAGGGGGAACCGTTGAAACATTTGCTTCCCCCGACGACATGGCCAAGGGAGAAATCAAGGCCGAACTTGTCGTCCTCCACGTCACCGATGGCTCGAACAAGCACGTCCAGGCGGTATCGGCACGGCTCAAGGACAACACGTCCCTCATTGCGGTGATCCCCTCGTCGTCGATCGACGAAACCGTGAAGCTCATGAAGGGGACCAAGGTCTCTGCCGTTCTCGTCGCCGATCAGCTCGAGCCAGCATCGCTCTCGGCTGTGGCCTCGCGCCTCCTCTTCGGCGACATCTTTGGCCTTGAGAAGATCGTCCCCTGGGGCGTGCGAGTCCACTCCATGCTCGTCGGTGACTACCAAGAGAAATCGGTGGCCATCTCAGCGGTCTCCGACTTCGCCGCCACAATGGGCGTGCGCCGCAAGTACCGCGAGTCCATCGAGCAGTGCATCGACGAGATGTTGATGAATGCGCTCTACGATGCGCCCGTGGACTCGTCTGGAAAGCAGATGTTCGCGGACGTTCCCACGAAGACCCGTATCTCGCTGCGCATGGAGCAGAAGGCCGTCGTGCAGTACTCCTGCGACGGGAACCGCTTCGCCCTCTCGGTGCGCGACAGCTACGGCGCTCTCAAGGGGAATACTGTCGTCAAGTACCTAGACAAGTGCCTCCACTCGGAGCAGCAAATCGATCGCAAGACGGGTGGTGCGGGTCTCGGCCTTTACATCATCTCCAACGCGGCGACCCAGTTCTTCATCAACATCTACTCGGGGCTGGCGACCGAAGCGGTCTGCACCTTTGACCTGAACGCGCCCAAGGTCCAACTCAAGGAGTTCGGGATCTTCTACGAAAAAATCGATTCGACGGGCCGCCTGGTGGCTGGCCCATCGAAGCTCATGGCCGCGGGCGCGTCGTCGTCTGTGGGCGATGGAACAGCCATCACGAGGTTGCCGCGTGGCCTTACAGCGGTGCTCGCTGCGGCATGCGCGCTTCTTCTCGCGCTCATCGGCATGGTCGCCGTGCCTCGCTTGACCGGCCCGGACAAGAGTGAAATCTCAGTGACGACAAGCCCGCCCGGCGCGACCATTGAGGTAGACGGCCGTGCGGTGGGCTCTACTTCCCAGGGCCCCCTGACGATCCCCGACTTGGACGTCGGCAAGGACTACAAGGTCACGGCGCGAATCGACGGGTACGAGACATCATTTGACATCATTCGTCCTCAGAAGGGGATCGCCTCGTCGATGAGCCTCACGCTCCCACCCAAGGCGGCAGTGGTCACGTTCGAGAGCGAGCCGACCGGCGCCACGGTGCTGGCAGGCGACAACGAGCTTGGCACCACACCCGTGACCATCGACCAGCTCCCAGCGAGGACAGAGCAGCCCATCACGTTACGCCGAGCTGGATATTCGCAGGTCACCCGCAACGTCCGTATCCCTGCCCCGGGACAAGAAGCGTCCGTGTTCACGACGCTCACGGTGTCCCCCGATTTCGGCTCCATCCGCCTTGAGTCCGACCCCCCGGGCGCACAGGTGCTCCAGAACGGCGAGCTCATCGCAGGGCTCACGACCCCGACGAAGGACCATCTCCTTCAGGCGGGCAAGACGTACGCCTTCACGTTCAAGCTTGCGGGCTACATGCCCGAGACAAGGAACGTCCGCCTGGATGCGGGCGCTCGGGCGGTGCCGGTCCGGGCGCAGCTGAAACCCGGTGCCGCGCTATCCGTCGAGGTCAACATCCCCGGCGCCAGGGTAACCGTGAACGGCATAGCCGCTTGCCGCGACAGGCCAGCGCCCCTCGTCGACTGCCCGGTTCCGAGCGGCACCTACCGAGTGCGCGTGAGCTCACCACGACCGTTCGTCTCCGAGACCTTTGATGTCAAGGTCGCAGTCGCAGACGTCACCAAGCGCGTCCAACTCGGCCTCGTGGAGACCGCCTCCCAGGACCTGGTGCTCAAGCTGCCAGGCGCACCCGAGGGGACCCGCCGCGCCGCGTTTAGCGAAGGCACGGCCAAGGTGACCGTCGTCCACACGGCAACGGGCCAAAGCGTAGACAAGCAAGTCCGCGTCGTCGCCGGCCGCACGGTGACCGTGGACGGCACGCCTTAGAACCGCGCGCACAGGCATGGGTGCTGCCCCAGCAGCGCTAGTGCCGACCCCTGGCAAAACCAGCAGTAATTTCAGCCTCTTTGAATCGACCTGGCGCGTGCCCCTTGACTTCTCGTCAAGCGGGCGCTTATGAAGTTTCAATTATTTTTGAAGAATCTAATGCACGCGAAGGAGGCGACATGTCCCTTCTGGAGACGCCGGTCCGTGAGGAGCACGCCGGCGAGCACGTCACGCTCAGCCGTCTAGACACCTCCGCCCTCAAAGGGGGTGACCCGGCCGTCACCCGCACGAGGCTGGCCTCGCTGCGCGAGCTCACAGAAGGCGAGCTAGACAAGCTCGATGCCTTGCTGCCACGCCTTTGTACCGACGCCCCACGGGACGTGTGCTCTGCGGCAAGGCACCTCCTGTGTGCCGGCGGAAAGCGGGTGCGCCCACTGCTCGTCTTCCTATCGTCCCGCGCCGCAGGCCTCGAGCCGCCGGCTGCGTCGGCCGTGCGCCAGCTCGCGATCGCCGCTGAGCTTGTCCACAACGCTACCCTATTGCACGATGACGTCATCGACGACGCACTGCGCCGCCGGGGGCAGGTTGCCGCGCGCGTGCTCTGGGGGAACACGGTCAGCGTCCTCGGTGGCGATTTCCTCCTCGTGCGTGCCCTCGAGCTCGTCCAGGCCTCAGAAATCCCTGGCGCCCTGATTTCACTCCTTGCCGTCATCCGCCGCATGGTCGAGGGAGAGGCGCTCCAGCTCGATCGGCGTGGCAAGCTCGACCCCGACGAGGAGGCGTACCGCGCGGTCGCCGACGCCAAGACCGCCTCCCTCTTCGGGTGGTGCGGCCGCGCCGGCGCCCTCGCCGCGCGCGCCGACCACGACATCGTCCGCGCGCTCCACCAGTATGGCGTGCACCTTGGGCGCGCCTTCCAAATCGTCGACGACGTGCTCGATCTCGCAGGGGACTCCGCCGCACTCGGGAAGGACCTCCTCGGAGACCTGCGCGAAGGAAAGCTCACGCTCCCCGTGCTCGTCGCCCTGCGCCGGGACCCGTCTCTGAGCCTCACGCTAGCAAAGGCCGCCGAAGCGACCGATGAGGCGCAAGGCGCAGAGCTTGCCGCAGCGGTCGCCAAGGAGACCGCCCGCACCGGTGCCCTGGACGTCGCACGGGCCGAAGCCGTGGCTGAAACCAACGCCGCCTGCGCGGCCCTCGACATCGTGCCCAAGAGCCCCTACCGCGAGGCCCTCGCCGGTATTGCCCGCGAGCTCGCCCAGAGGGGGTGCTGATGGAGCGTCTCCGCTACGACGGGCTGGGCGATTTCATCGATCAACTGGACCAGCTCGGTGAGCTGGTGCGCATTGAGCGAGAAGTCGACCCCCGACTCGAGATCACGGAGATCGCCGACCGCTGCATGAAGGCTCCCGGCGGTGGTCCCGCGCTGCTCTTCGAGCGGGTCCGGGGCTCGGGCTTCCCACTCGCCGTAAACCTCATGGGTTCCCGCCGCCGCATGTCGCTGGCCCTTGGGGTTCAGGACATCGACGAGCACGCGAACGAGCTCTTGGATCTCCTGCGGACTGAGCCCGGCAGCACGCTCTGGGAGAAGCTCAAGGCGCTCCCCAAGCTTGCGCGGCTCGCGAGCATGCTCCCCAAGAGCATCCCTTCCGGCGCCCCTTGCCAAGAAGTGGTAGAGGACTCGCCTGATCTCACGAACCTACCCATAGCCACCTGCTGGCCCGGCGACGGCGGGCCGTTTATCACCCTTGGCCAAGTCATCACCCGGGACCCGGACAATGGCCATCGCAACGTGGGGCTGTACCGCATGCAGCTCCTCGGCAAGAACACCACCGCGATGCATTGGCAGGTGCACAAGACGGGGCACCGCCACTACCGCAGGTACAAGGAGCTGAAGAGACGAATCCCGGTCGCCGTGGCGCTTGGAGGCGACCCGGCGCTCATCTACGCGGCCACGGCGCCGATGCCCGATGGGGTCGACGAGTACCTCCTCGCGGGGTTCCTGCGCAGGCGCCCAGTCAAGCTGGTGCGATGCAAGACCAATGACTTGGAAGTTCCTGCCGACGCGGATTTCGTGCTCGAAGGCTACGTGGATCCGGAGGAACCCCTCGTCGACGAGGGACCATTCGGCGACCACACCGGGTACTACACGCCCAAGGACAGGTTCCCGGCCTTCCACGTCACCTGCGTGACCAGGCGCAAGAGCCCCGTGTACCCGCACACCATCGTGGGCCCACCGCCCATGGAGGATGCCTGGATCGGCAAGGCCACGGAGCGGCTGTTCCTGCCGCTCCTCAAGATGACGTTCCCCGAAATCGTCGACATGAACCTCCCGGTCGAAGGTGCGTTCCACAACCTCGCCCTTCTGTCGATCCGCAAGGAATACCCCGCCCACGCGCGCAAGATCGCCCACTCGTTATGGGGGACCGGGCAGCTCATGTTCACCAAGTGCGTCATTGTCGTCGACGAAGACGTGGACGTGCAGAATCCCGCGGAGGTCGCTTGGCGGGTGCTCGCCAACCTAGACCCACGAAGAGACCTGTTCTTCTCCGAGGGACCAACCGACCAGCTCGACCACGCGCCCGCGACGCCGTGCATCTCGTCGAAAGTGGGTATCGACGCCACCAAGAAGTGGCCCGAAGAGGGCTACGCGCGCGAGTGGCCCGAGATTGCCCGCATGTCCCCAGACATCCAGGCACGCATCGATCGCACTTGGCCCGAGCTCGGGATTCGCCTGCCTGGCACGGCGCTCGCGAGCGGACGGCCATTTCCACGAGGAAAGCGATGAGCCAAGCCATTCGCACCATGTTCGAGCGGATCGCACCGACGTACGACGTGCTCAACCGCACCCTATCCCTTGGCGTGGACAAGCTCTGGCGTCGGCAGGCCGTGGCGACGCTCGGTGATCTTTCGGGCAAGCGCGTTCTCGACCTGTGCGCGGGCACCATGGATCTCACTGCCGTAGCTTGCGCGAGGTACCCGACCGCGCGGGTGGTGGCCGCCGACTTTGCCCGGGAGATGCTCCTTGGCGGCCTCGCCTCGGGAAAGCTGTCCTCGCCGACCGTTTCGGTGCTCCCGATCCAGGCGGATGCGTTGTCCCTGCCCTTCTTGGGCGGAACCTTCGACGCCGCGCTGTGCGCCTTTGGCGTGCGGAATCTCGACAATCCAGAGGGTGGGCTGCTCGAGCTTCACCGAGTCCTTGCCCCGGGAGGCAAGCTCGTCGTCCTCGAGTTCTTCCGCCCAACCGGGACCGTGCGAAAGCTCCTCCACAACATCTACAACCGACACGTCGTGCCGGCCATCGGCGGGATTGTCTCCGGAAGCCCAGGAGCATACCGCTACCTCGCCGAATCGATGGAGGGCTTCCTATCCCGGGCCGAGTTCGAGCAGTCCGGACGGCGCTGCGGTTTCGTCGTCGACGAGGCGCGTGATCTTTTTCCGCACGCCGCCTCGCTCGTGGTCCTTAGAAAGGACGCGGCGCCATGCTGAACTTGGTCGTCGCGGCCTGCGGGGCGTCTGGTGCCCCGTACACGCGGAGGCTGCTCCAGGCGCTGCGCGCTGCCGAGGCGCGAGACGTCGCTGTCTCTGTCGTCATGTCGCCCACGGCCCGCGAAGTATGGTCCCACGAGTGCGGCGGTGACGTTCGCGACCTGGGCTTCCCCTTGTACGACCACCGTGATTTCCACGCGCCCTTTGCCAGTGGCTCGTCAGACACCCAGGCAATGGTCGTGATTCCTTGCTCCATGGGAACCCTGGCCCGCATTGCCCACGGGATCTCCCAAGACCTCATCGGCCGCGCGGCCGACGTGATGCTCAAGGAACGAAGGAAGCTGGTCCTCGTCACCCGAGAGACGCCGCTTTCCCTGATCCACATCGAAAACATGCGCGCGGTGACCCTCGCGGGGGGCGTGGTCATGCCGGCGTCGCCGTCCTTCTACGGCAAGAAGGAAACCGTGGAGGATCTCCTCGATTCGGTCGTCGGGCGCGTGCTTGACCACCTAGGAGTCCCCGTCGACCGCGGCCCTCGCTGGGGAGAACCATGATCACCGACGTCTCCGAGCTGCACATCCTCGCACGCGCCGTGGCAGCGCCGCCGCTCGCCACCGCCACGTACTTTGATCAGTCGCTCGCAGGCCCCGAGTGGAAAGTGGCCTGCGAGGAAGACGCCCAAGAGCTCTTGCGAGCGCTCGTCCAGCGCGCCCCCACGAACACGGCAGGAACGGCCGCCTTGGCCACGGGGAAAACCGGCCTGGACGTCTACCGAAATGCCGCGATCGCGGCGCGCGTCCTCGCAGGTCGAGCCCCAGTGCGCGTGCGGTGGGGTCGCGACATGGGCATCAAGGCTGCGGCGCTGGCGCTGCTTTTCGGCGCCACCGAGCTTTGTGGCCCCCTAGCCAAGGACGAGCGCCGCAAGGAGATCGATATCATCGGCGGCGACCCGGAAGATCCGGCGTGCCCCACCCGAGCTTACGTGGAAGCCCAAGTCCGTGCTGCCGGCCGCACCCCCAGGTGGAGGGCCCCGGAGCCAAGGAGCCACTCATGACGTCTTTTTCCAACGTCGCAGAAAAAGCCCGCGCCGGCGAGCGCTTGAGCTTCGACGAGGGTGTCTCCCTCTTCAACTACCCCAACCTGCCCGCCCTTGGGGCGTTGGCCAACGATGTGCGCGAGCGCCTGCACGGGGATCTTGCGTTCTTCAACGTGAACATGCACCTCAACGCCACGAACGTGTGCGAGGCATCGTGCATGTTCTGTGCGTTCGCTCGCCAGGAAGAAGGGAATCCTGGCGCGTACACGATGTCGCTCGCCGATGCGATTGGACGTGTCGAGGCGAGCAAGGACAAGGCGCTCACCGAGGTCCACGTCGTCAATGGGTTGCACCCAGGACTCCCGTTCGACTACTACGAGGAGCTGCTCCGCGGCATCAAGCGGGTGCGGCCCGACCTGCACATCAAGGGGTTTACCGCCGTCGAGATCGAGTACTTCGCCCAGAAGTTCGGGATGAGCCGGGAGGAAGTCCTTAGTCGCCTCGTGGACTGCGGGCTCGGTTCATTGCCCGGCGGCGGAGCCGAGATCTTCGCGCCCAGCGTGCGCCAGAAAATCTGCGCGGACAAGGTCGACGCCGACGGCTGGATCGAGATCCACCAGATTGCCCATCGCATGGGGCTCAAGTCCAACTGCACCATGCTGTACGGCCACGTGGAGTCCATCGAGGAGCGGGTGGATCACTTGTGCCGCCTGCGAGAGGCCCAGGACCAAACCGGCGGCTTCCAGTGCTTCGTGCCCCTCGCCTTCCACCCGGCCAACACGTCCATGCAAAGGCTGCCGCCGCCCACGGGGTGCGAGGATCTCCGCGTTTATGCCGTGTCGCGCCTCATGCTCGACAACATCCCGCACCTCAAGGCGTACTGGTCGATGGTCGGGCAGAAGACCGCTCAAGTCGCCCTCTGGTTTGGTGCCGACGACATCGACGGCACCGTCGAGGAAGAGCGCATCTACCACATGGCAGGCGCACGGACACCGCAAGCCCTCACCCGCGCCGAGCTCGTGCACATCGTCCGCAAGGCGGGACGGACCCCCGTCGAGAGAGACACGCTTTATCGGGTGGTGCGCGTGGAGGCTGAGGGCGATGTCTCAAGGGAAGCAGCCGCGGACCACGCCGGCCCGACTCGCCGCGCCACGCACTTGCCCAAGCTGCGGGTGGTCACCACGGAGCAGCCCACATGAGCTCTCAAGGGGTCCGGCTCTCCGCCGCGGCTTACCTGAACTCGCGCCCGCTCATTCACGGCCTCGATGTAGGCCACTGCGCGCCCGGTGAATGTGCGCGTCGACTGGACGAGGGCGAAGCCGATGTAGCCCTGGTCCCCATCGCCTCGGTCGCGCGGGCAGGCGATTGGACAGTCGTCCCTGGCCCGTGCGTCGCCACCCGAGGCGCCGTTCAGAGCGTCTTGCTCCTCGCCGACTGCGACGTCAAGGACCTCGACGTCGTTGCCTTGGATGCCTCGTCGCGTACCTCGGCGATCCTGGTGCGCCTGGTCCTCAGGCACATCCTGGGCGGAAGAGAGCCGCGGTACGAGCAGCGGGCCCCAGAAAAGCTCGATGGCCTCATCGGCGGTCGCCGTGGGGCCCTCGTCATCGGTGACGCCGCCCTGGAGCTCGTCCAGCGAAGACGTTTTGCCACGTGCATCGATCTTGGCTCCGCCTGGTTTGAAATGACTTCGCTCCCGTTCGTGTTCGCCGTGTGGGCGGCGCGAGAGGGAATCCTCACCCGTGACCTCTGCGCGCGCCTCGGCCAAGCCGCAGCTGACGGAATCGCCGCCCGAGAAGAAATCGCCAGGACGTCTCCTCTCGGCCACGACTTGGCGCTCCGCTACCTCTCCCAGCACCTGCGCTTCACCCTGGGCCCCGAGGAGCGTGCCGGTGCCGAGGAGTTCCTGCGCCGCGCGGCCGAAGCGGGCCTGCTTCCCAGGACCAAGCTGCGCCTCTTTGGCGAGCCGGCACCTGACCACGATGTCTCGGAGCTCTTGGACCGCGGTGCCCGCGGGGAGCGCCTGTCCGTAGCCGAGGTGCTCGCGCTCCACGATCGCGCGGACCTCATGGCGATTGGAAGTGCCGCCCACGCGCGGAGAAACGCGCTTCACCCGAAACCGATCGTCACGTACATCGTGGACCGCAACATCAATTACACCAACGTCTGCACGACGTCGTGCCGGTTCTGCGCGTTCTTCCGCCCGGTCGGTCACAAGGAGGGGTATGTCCTCGACCGCGCGACGCTCGCCAAGAAGATGACCGAGGTCCGCGACGCTGGGGGCGTCCAGATCCTCTTGCAAGGGGGGCTGAATCCAGGCCTGCCCCTCGAGTGGTACGAGGACCTGTTCCGTTGGATGAAGCGCGAGTTCAAGATGATCGCGCTCCACGCCCTGTCTCCCGAGGAGATTGTCCACCTGTCGGGGGCGTCGGGGCTCGACTTCGAAGGGGTCCTCCGCCGCTTGCACGACGCCGGGATGGACAGCCTGCCCGGGGGTGGCGCCGAGATCCTCGTCGACCGCGTGCGTCGCCGCATCGCGCGGCAGAAATGCACGAGCGCCGAGTGGCTCGAGGTCATGCGGGTTGCCCACCGCCTTGGGCTCCGGACCACGTCGACGATGATGTACGCCCACGTGGAAACTCCACGCGAGCGGGCTTTACACCTCATCAAGCTGCGCGACCTCCAGGACGAAACCGGGAGGTTCACCGCGTTCATCCTCTGGCCTTTCCAGGAGGGAAACACGAGGCTGGCGGGCGATCACGTGCAGGGGGCAGCGCCCGAGTACTTGCGCATGGTGGCGACCGCCCGCCTGGCTCTCGACAACATCCCGAACCTGCAGGCGTCTTGGCCGACCATGGGCCCGGCGGTGGGTCAGGTGGCCCTGGCGTTCGGCGCCAACGACTTTGGCTCCGTCATGTTCGAAGAGAACGTGGTTTCGTCGGCAGGGACCTTGTTCTCCATGGACGCGGCCAGCATCGAGGAGCACGTCGTCGCCGCCGGATATCAGCCGAAGCGCCGCAACATGCGGTACGAGCTCTTGGGGTAAACCATGGGCACAGCCACTTCGACATGGATCGCCCCGTGGGTCGTGATTCCCGGAAAGCCACCGCTGCGCGACGGGGCGCTGGTCCTCGACGCCGGCGGCCTCGTGCGCGCGGTCCCGGCTTCCGAGGTGGAATCCGCGCAGGCGGAAGTCCTCAAGGGCATTGTCATGCCCGCATTGGTGAACGCGCACACGCATCTCGAGCTCTCGCACATGTCAGTTCCCGGGGGCGATGGGCTAGTCCCTTGGGTTACGCGGCTTGTCGCCCAAAGGACGCCACCGCTTCCGTCGGCCATCGAGTCGGCGGTACGCTTCCTCGAGAAGCGGGGCACCGGATTCGTCGTGGACATTGCGAACAGCCGCGCCACGTTCGACCTCTTGTCCGCCTCGCGACTCGCATTCCGCATCTTCCTCGAGCGCGTGGCGCCGCGTCCCGAGGCGGAGCCGACGCTGCCGCACGTGGAGGACGCGCGCGTCCGCATGACCTCCCACAGCACCTACGCGACCCACGAGCGCGCCCTCAGGGAGACCGGCGCCGCGTCCATCCACGTTGAAGAAGATCCAGCCGAAGGTGAGTGGCTCACCCGGGGCAAAGGTCCGCTCGCCACGCTTCTTCCTGAACGGATCCCGCCGGGAAAAAGGCCGATCCCGTACCTGGATAGCCTAGGGCTCTTGGGCCCGGGAGCCCTGCTCGTGCATGCGACCTGCGCCGACGACGACTCATTGCGCTTGGCCGCCGAGCGCGACGCAGTCATCGTCCTTTGCCCAAGGTCCAATCACCACATCGGCGGCAAGCTCCCCAGGTGGCAGGCCGTGCGCGCAGCAGGCGTGAGAGTAGCCCTCGGCACCGATTCTCTAGCGTCGTGCCCATCTCTCGATGTCCTAGGCGATGTGGCTACGCTCGCCCGAGACGGCGCGGATCCGGCATGGCTTCTCCACGTGGCAACGATCTCCGGCCGGGCGGCCGTCGGTTTCCACGAGCCACACCCCTTCATCGAGGTTGGGGACAACGCGCGGACCATCCGCGACCCGCTCGCCTTTGTCGCCCACGAGGGGGTGAATTCACCGATACGGAGGCTTGCATGAGTATCTCGGCGATCAAGCGCTACGCGAGCCTCGTGGCGTTGCCGCACACCATCTTCAGCCTCCCCTTTGCCCTAGGCGCTGCGGCCATCGCAGGTGAAAAGGCGCACCCGCCGTTGTCACGGTATGCCTGGATCGTCTTGGCCGTCGCGTCAGCACGCACCGCGGCAATGTCATTCAATCGCTATGCCGACCGCGAGATCGACGCCAAGAACCCGCGCACGAAAGGCCGCGAGATCCCACGCGGTGCAGTTTCGCCGCAGGGAGCACTGGCCCTTTGCGCTGTCGCGTCGGCGCTCTTCGTCGTCACGGCCTGGAGGCTGGGACCCCTTCCGCTGGCGCTTTCCCCAATCGCCCTGGCGGTGTGCCTGGGCTACTCGCTTGCCAAGCGGTTCACCTCGTTGCCGCACTTGATCCTGGGCCTCGCCTTGGCCGGCGCTCCTTGCGGCGCATGGATCGCGATCACCGGCGGTTTCGGCTGGGCACCCCTCGCCCTGTCTCTTGCCGTCGCGGCGTGGGTGGCTGGCTTTGACCTCATCTACGCCTGCCAGGACGCAGGGTTTGACCGGGCGCACGGCGTTGGCTCGGTCGCGGCGCGCTGGGGAATCCCAGCGGCGCTCAAGCTGTCCTCGGCGCTGCACATGGCCACCTCCGCAGGACTCCTGCTCTTTGGTGTCCTTCTGAACCTTGGCATCGCCTACTACGTGGGGACCTTCGCCATAGTGGTCACGCTGGCCTACGAGCACGCGATCGTGTCGCCGGGTGATCTTACCCGCGTCAACCGAGCCTTCTTCGACCTGAACGGCTACGTCTCGCTCATCTTCGGCGCCTGCGCCGTCGTGGAGGCCCTGACATGATCGTCCTCTTGGACCCGCACGCCTCTTCGGCCCAGGTCGCCGCGGTCGAGGCCGAGCTCGCGAGGCTCGGTGCCGGCGCGAGGCGCGTGCAGGGAGGCACCCGGATTGCGCTCGAGGCCCAGGCCATGGGCATCCCACTCGCCAGGGACGCGCGCGAGAGGCTCCTCGCACTCCCCGCCGTGGACGACGTTCTCGACGCGAAAAGCCCCCACCCCCGAGCCAGCAGCGCTCCACGCCTGGTCGTGGTCGGCGATCGGACGCTCGGTAAGCCTGAGGTCGTCCTAGGCGGCGCCGAGGTTGTGCTTTGCGCCGGCCCATGCGCCGTCGACGAGACCATCGCCGACGGCGCGCGCATGGTGCGCGCGGCTTCCGCCAAGCTTCTCCGCGGCGGCACGTGGAAACCGCGCACCTCGCCATACAGCTTTCAAGGCGGAGGCAAGCGCGCCCTCCTGGACCTGCGTGGAGCCGCGGATGCCGTGGGTCTTCCCATCGTCGTCGAAGTCGTCGACGAAGAGTCTCTCGAAGCCGCCGAGCCCCACGTGGACTTGCTGCAAATCGGCGCCAGAAATGGCCAGAACTATGCCTTTCTAAGCACCGTCGGGGCGGCGAGGCGCCCGGTGCTCCTCAAGCGCGCCCCCGGAGCCACGGTGCATGAATGGCTCTTGGCGGCGGAGCATCTCCTCCTCGCGGGCTGCCCAGCGCTGGTGTTCTGTGAGCGCGGCATCCGCACCTTCGAGCCCGGCTCGAGGTACACGCTCGACCTGGCGGCCGTGACCCTTGCTCGCGCCGCGTCGCCCGCCCCCATCTTTGTCGATCCGTCGCACCCGGCAGGGACCCGCGCGCTGGTCCTGCCGCTCGCTCTTGCGGGCGTCGCTGCCGGCGCCGACGGACTACTCGTCGAGGCGCACCCAGACCCCGGGCGCGCTCGTTCGGACGCGGCGCAGGCGCTCACCGGCGACGACCTGGCACGCCTATCGCTCTGCGTGGCCTCCGTGGCCGGTGCGGTGGGCCGGCGCTACGCTTGTGAATTGGTGAATCATGAGAGCATTACCCATTCCCACGAACGACCCGATCGGCCCGTCACTCCTGAAGATCGCCGACGCGATCGGGGGGCTGATGGAATTCTGGGGATTCAAGCGGGTCATGGGTCGGATGTGGACCGTCCTGTACCTCACGCCCCAGCCCTTGTCGGCCCAGGAGCTGGGTGAAACCCTCACCATGAGCGCCGGGGCGGTCTCGATGACGCTCCAGGAGCTCACCAAGTGGGGAGTCGTCAAGAAGGCTTGGCGTCCCGGCGAGCGGCGCGACTACTACGAGCCCGAGCGGTCCATCTGGAAAATGGTGTCCCGCGTGTTCCGCGAGCGCGAGCTTCAGCAAGTGCGCGCCATCATCGAGACCTTCGAGGAGGCCCTCTCCGAGGTCGCCAAGGCTCTCGGCGCCCACCCCGAAGAGAGCGCCCGCCTCAAGTTCGTGACCGAGCGACTTGAGTCCCTGGTGAACCTGGCGCGCGTGGGCGAGAAAATCCTTCGGGCCATCCTTGACGGTGATCTCATCGGTCCCACGCCGATTAAGAATTTCTTCGAGGGAAACTCATGAACGGGCGCCTTTCCGTCGCTCACTCCGTAGACCTAGACGACGCATTCATGTTCTGGGCCCTCGCCACCGGCCGCCTCGATCCGAAGCCCCATGGCGTCTCGAGCGTCGAGTTTCGCGCTGCGGATACAGAAACCCTGAACCGCTGCGCCGCAGATGGCAAGGCGGACGTCGTCGCGGTTTCCATCGCCGCGGTCCCGGAGCTGCGAGACTACCTTCTCCTCCCCCATGGAGGCTCGGTTGGACGTGGCTACGGCCCGGTCGTGGTGGCGCGCGAGCCGCTTGCCGCCCGGGACCTCTCCGGTCGCCGCGTCGGTATCCCTGGAGCTCGGACAACGGCTGCCCGGCTCTTGGCCGGAGCGGCCCCCAAAGCCGAGCCCGTGGTGGTGCCGTTTCACGGATCCTTCGACGCGCTCGAGGCTGGCGAGGTCGATGCCGCGCTGCTGATCCATGAGGGCCGGCTCGTTTATCGGAAGCTCGGATATCATCTCGTCCTGGACCTCGGAGAATGGTGGACCAATGAGACCGGTCTCCCGCTTCCCCTTGGAGGGAACGTCATCCGACGAGCGCTCGGAGCCGAACGGATTGCCACGGTCTCTCAAATGCTACGCGAGTCGATCGCCATGGCACTTGCTCGGCGCGATGAGGCCATCGACGAGCTCCTGGCGACGCGCCCATCCATGTCCCGCGGTGATGCGAGCGAGTACCTGTCGCTCTATGCCAACCAGGACACCCTCGATTACGGCCCCGAGGGACGCCGCGCGATCAGTCGCCTTCTCGGCATGGATGTGGAGTGGGCCCCCTAGAGGACCCGCCCGAGCGCCAAGATGGCGGCCTGCTCCGCGGACTTCGCGTGGACCTGCCACTCCTTGCGCGCGCCCTCTCCAACATGGTTGGCGACTGCCAGGAGCGCTGCGACCGGCACGCCCGCTCTGGCGCAGGCGCGGAACACCGCAAAGCACTCCATGTGCTCGACGTGCGCTCGCGTATCGCTCGCGATCCTCTGTGCCGCCTGGTCGTCGACGGTAATTCCCTCGCAGGAGGCCGCCCGCACCACCCTGTAGCCGGTCGTCTCGGCTAGCCCGGAATATTCACCCGTTCCCGTCGCCTGACGGCCGATACGCGGCGCATCCGTGCGTCGCTCCTCGGTCGCTGGCCCCCAGCCAGCTCCCTCGTCGCTCCTTCGGCTGCTTGCGTCAAGGCCGTCGGGCTCGGTCCACGGGTGAATAATCCGGGCTAGGTTCCGCACCAGTTCCGGATCAGCCGCAGCCCGCCGCGGCACGGCACCCGGCACCTCGATCCATGGCGCCGCGCTCGCCATGACCGCTTCCTCAACGACCACCACATCTCCTATCGCCAGGCCAGCTCCATGGAAAGCGCCACACGTCCCGATCAAGATCACCCGCTCTGGCGCCTCGGCGGCAATTGCGGCAGCCATGCCGGCCGCAGCCTCGATGGGGCCAATCCCGATTGCGACCGCCCGCGCCGAAGTGCCAACGCCAACGATCTCTGGCGCATAGGCACCGGCCACGAGCGTGCGGGTCATCGTCAAGGGATGGTATAGAGGACGCATGAAAAAACCACCAGTTCTTGGCCTGGCCCTCCTCAGCACGGCCCTCGTGGCCTGCGCACCATCGATCAATAAGGCTGCCAAGGCGGACGTGGACCGCCGAATCGCCACGATTCAGCCGACAGGCAAGTCCTTTGACGCCCCTTCCAGCCACGACCCCATGTCCCTCACGGTTGGACAGTGGACGCAGTACAAGACGAGCGACGACAACAACCGACCTGGCTTCACGACCTACAAGATCGTCGGCGAGGAAGCGGGCGCCTATTGGATCGAGACCGTCCACGAAGACTACTTCGGCCGCACGGTGACAAAGATGCTCGTGGCGCTTGGCGACCGCAAGGATCCCCGATCAATGGATATCCGAACCGTGAAGATGAAGAACCATGACGGCACGATCACCGAAATCGATCCCCAGACCATGCAGTTCATGAAGTCCATGTGGGAGGGAACGCTCGCCAACCTGGTGATTTACTGGGAGGGGCTTCCCCAAGAGGACGCCTCCGTTCCGGCCGGCTCGTTTTCCCGTTGTTTCAAGACACGCACAACGGTCTCCGCGTACGGGTACTCGGTGACGAGCGATGCCTGGGCGCATCCCTCGGTGCCGATTAATGGACTCGTGAAGAGTCAGGGCGTGGACAAGAACTTCACGATGGAGCTGGTTGATTTCGGAACTTCGGGAGCGACCAGCGAGCTATAGGTCGTGAGCTACCAAGCCACTTGACTGAAGGGGCAGCGCGCACGCTCGGCCGAGCAGTCCCGCGGGGGCATGCAGTTGATCCACTCTGGGCAGTCGGCCGGCTGCTCGCAGCCACAACCGCATGAGTTGACGAACGACTTGGTGCCGTCGACGCACATGTAGTCCCCCATCCGAGTGCACTCCTCGAACGACTTAGACAGCCACTTCTTGTTGTAGTTGTTGTAGTCGCACTCGACTGGGCAGGCGCGCTCGGTGCATGCCACGAAGCCGCTCTCGAGGCAGCTGCATCGGTTGCACCCATCATCGGCGGGGAAGCTCTCGCCGACCTTGTAACGCCGCCCGTTGTACTCGCAGTACTTCCCTTCCACCACCACGCACGCGCCGTTCTCGCAGGCGGCTGCCTTGCCGGCGCACGGCTGGGCAATGCAGGCGACCGTGTCGCTGATTGGACAAAGAGGAACGGGGGCGCCTGCCGGCAATGCCATGCACGTGCACGCCGCTCCGACGCAGTAGTTGTCGAACAGGCGGCAGTCCGTGTCGGCCTTGCACTGCGGTTCCGCAGGCACGCACGCGCACACCTCGGGCGATCCGTCCCACCGGAATCCGGCTAGGCAGGCCGCGTTCGCGTTGCACTGGCAGATCCCACCGCAGTCCGCGCCGATCCTCGGATCACAGTCATCCGATGGATCGTCGACGCAGGTTCCTTCGCCCGGGCACTCAAATCCGGCGATGCCGCCACAGAAGGGCCCGGGCTTCGTGCAGTCCTTGACCACGTCGTCCCGGAAATACCGCACCCGCTGCGGTCTCGGCCGGGGCCGCGGGAACCGCGCGAGCACGTCCGGCTTGGTGAACGCATCGGTGACCGCGCAGTCCTTCCCCGGCGACGAAAGCGAGGTCGTGATCTTGAGGAGATACCCGCTCGCAGAGCGGCGGATGTTTTGAATGGAAGCCTCGTAACCGCCCGTGCTCCTCAAGCCCGCGCTGTAGTAGACGACCCACTCCTTGTCCCAGTTCACCTCGGCTGGTGCCGGGTGACCAAAGGTGGCCTCGTAGGCGCGGGGGGTTGTGAGGACCTTGCGCGTCTCGGCCTCCCCAACGCCCTCGGTCACGTCGGAGAACTCAATGAAAGGAATGTTTAGATGGTCGGCTTTGGGCTCGGTGTCCAGGCTGGCGAGCTGGACCTCGACCTCTTCATCGAGGTCGTCGGGGTCTTCAATCGTATTGCAGCCAGCGGCAAGGGAGAGGGAGGCTAGGGCAGGTGCGAGTAATCCAAGCTTGGGAAAAGCGCTTGTTCTCTTCATGCCTGCTCGCAGAGCAAGCCGCATGCCGAGCGGAGAAGCTACGTAACTACATGAGCTCTCGGCCAGAAACCTTGGATCTCAGGAAGGGGATATCAGAAAACTGAGTAGACCCAGCGCGATGCGTACTACAGGGCCACCTTGCTGAACGGGCAGCGCAGGCGCTCGGCGCTGCAGTCGGTCGGCGGCTCGCAGTCGATCACCGGCGGGCAATCGGCCGGCTGCTCGCAGCCGCAGCCGCAAGCGTCGCTGAAGTACGTCGTGCCCTGGATGCAGAAGAAGCGAATGCGCGAGCACTCGTCAACCGAACGTCCGTTGTACTTCTTGTTAGGATCGTCGTAATTGCAGGCGGGGCAGGCGCGCATGGTGCAAATGACGGTCCCATTCGTCCTGCAAGTGCAGGCATTGCAGCCGTCGCCAGCCGGGAAGCTGTCCCCGGCCTTATACTTCTTGCTGTCGTACTCACAGGTGACGAAATCGGGTATGCACTGGGCGTTTCCGTCCACGACTTCACAGTGCGTCCCGCTCATGCAGCGGACGGTGGCGCAAGGATCCGGAAGCGGCACGCAGGCGCAGACCTCTGGGGACGAATCCCAGAAATGACCTTCGACGCACTTGGCGAGCGCGGTGCACTCGCAGACACCACCGCAATCAGCCCCACCACGCCGCGGATCACAGTCGTCGGTCGGATCATCGACGCAGGTACCGAGGCCTGGGCAGGGGAACCCCGCAATGCCACCGCAGAACGGCCCCTTTGGCTGGTTGCAATCACGCACCGTGTCGTCCTTGTAGAAGCGGACGTTGCGTGGACGACGAGTCGGCCGCTTGAACTTCACGAGCACGTCCGGCCTGCTGAATGCCATGGTCACGGGGCATCCAGGTCCAGGGGACTCGAGGGTCGTCGTGACCTTGAGGGTTACTCCGCTGTGCGTGACGGTGATATTCGAGATCGAGGCGTCGTAGCCGCCCGTGTTCTGGCCCCCCGCGCTGTAGTACACGACCCAATCTGACCGCCAGTTGACGCCGGCGGGTGCCGGGTGGCCAAAGTATGCCCGGTACTGCGCCGCGGTCGTGAACAGCTTGCGGGCCTCGGACCCTGGGGCGCTGGAGGTATCGTCGGAGAACTCAGTGAACGCGATGTCGGCATGGTCCGCCTTGGCTTCGTTGTCGCCCGAGGAGACGATCTCCTCTGAGAGAACATCTTCGCTCTCGACGGCGCAGGCCGAGAGAGAGAGGGATGCCGCGGCGGATACGAGTAATACGAGTTGTTTGGAGAGTTGGTTTATTGGCTTCATGCCCGTGGGCGCCTGGCAATGCTCATGCCACTCGTTTTCCCGCGCGCTGCACCTCGGGAAATGCGCGAATTCACGCACCCGAGCCTCAAATATCTGAAATCCCTGATCTTGCAAAGCGGCTACTCTAGCAGCCACCACGTGCCAAGTCGTCGCGTGGCGATCCGTGGCCCGCCCCTTCCGACGTCACGCAAAAACGGCGCGCAACTGAGGGACACGCGCACCGCGATCTGGTATACCAGCGTGCCGAATACACGCGCGAGGCAGCGCGCAAGCCAACCAAAGGTCCCAATTCCTCCATGGTTTCAGAGAGCCAGCGAATCCCAGTTGCTATCGAAGACGAAATGAAGTCTTCGTTCATGGACTACGCGATGAGCGTCATCGTCGCGCGCGCCCTTCCGGACGCGCGTGACGGGCTCAAGCCAGTTCACCGCCGAATCCTCTTCGCGCAGCACCAGGTGAACAACGTCTGGAACCGCGCGTACGTCAAGTGCGCCCGCATCGTCGGCGACGTGCTTGGCAAGTTCCATCCCCACGGCGACGCCGCCACGTATGACGCCCTCGTGCGCATGGCCCAGGACTTCTCCATGCGCTACCAGCTCATCGACGGGCAAGGGAACTTTGGCTCCATCGACGGAGATCCGCCCGCGGCATACCGATACACGGAGTGCCGCATGACGCGGCTCGCCTCCGAGATGCTCGCGGACATCGACAAGGAGACCGTCGACTGGACGCCGAACTACGATGACAAGGAGCTAGAACCTGTCGTCCTTCCGACGAAGGTACCGAACCTCCTTCTCAACGGGGCCAGCGGAATCGCCGTCGGAATGGCCACGAATATTCCGCCCCACAACTCGAGCGAAGTCATCGACGCGACGATCGCCCTCATTCGAAACCCGGGCCTCACGCCCCGCGAGCTCATTCGAATGGTGCCAGGTCCCGACTTCCCCACGGGCGGCATCATCTATGGCCGCGCGGGCATCACTCAAGCGTACGAGACCGGCCGCGGCCGGATCATCGTTCGTGGCAAGACCGAATTCGAAGAAATGAAGGGCGGGCGCACCGCCATTATCGTTTCCGAGGTTCCCTACCAGGTCAACAAGGCGAGCTGGATTGAGCAGACCGCGGATCTCGTGCGTGAAAAGCGCCTGGAAGGGATCTCGGATATCCGCGACGAGAGCGATCGTCACGGCATCCGCGCGGTGTTCGAGCTGAAGCGCGACGCCGTGCCCGCGGTTGTCTTGAACAACCTGTTCAAGATGACCGCCCTGCAATCGACGTACGGCATCAACATGCTGGCTATCGTCGAGAATCGCCCGCGGGTCCTCACCTTGAAGGATGCGCTGCTCAAGTTCGTCGAGCACAGGCGAGAGGTGATCACCAGGCGCTGCGTGCATCAGCTGCGCGAAGCGCGTGCCCGCCGCGAGCTGGTCGAGGGGCTTGGCCTGGCAGTGATGCAGATCGACAGGGTCATCGAGATCATTCGCACCTCCAAGGATCCCGATGAGGCCAAGGGTCGCATCTGCATGGAGCCCATGCGGGGTCTCGACGGGTTCCTTGAGCGTGCGGGTCGCCCCGAGGCGGAGGTCGCCGCAGCGAGGGCCAGAGGGACTTACCAGCTCAATGAACGGCAGGCGCAGGCCATTCTCGACATGCGCCTCCAGCGGCTCACTGGGTTGGAGCGGGAGAAGCTCGAAGCCGAGTACCGCGAGCTTTGGGAGACCACCGATCGCCTCGAGGCCATTCTTGCCGACGAGCAGAAGCTACTGGGCGTGATCGTCGACGAGCTCGTCGAAATCCGTACTCAGTACGGCGACGAGCGGCGCACTCAGATCGTCGACGTGGATGCAGAGATCACCGACGAGCAGCTCATCGCCGACGAGGATATGGTGGTCACGGTGACCCACGGAGGCTACGTCAAGCGAACGCCGGTCACGGAGTACCGCGCCCAGCAACGGGGCGGCCGGGGCGTGAAGGGAGCCGGGTCGGGCAACGACGACTTCGTCGCCGAGCTGTTCGTCGCCTCAACCCACGACCACATCCTGATGTTCACGGACAGGGGGCGCGTCTACGAGAAGCGCGTCTTTGACCTTCCTCCCGGCAAGCGTGACGCCCGCGGCAAGGCCATCGTGAACGTCGTCGAGCTCCAAGCCGAGGAGAAGGTCATCAAGATGCTCCCGGTCAAGTCGTTCGACCCGGGCTGGTACGTATTCATGGCGACGAAGAGCGGTACCGTCAAGAAGACGGAGCTCGAAGCCTTCAAGAACATTCGCTCGACGGGCATTCGAGCGGTCGGGCTCGACGAGGGGGACGAGCTCGTGTCAGTCCGCCTGACCAATGGCGAGATGGACGTCCTCCTCGGCACGCGGAACGGGTACGCGCTGCGATTCCGGGAGGACAGGGTCCGTCCCATGGGACGCGATGCACGCGGCGTGCGTGGGGTCGCGGTTCGATCCGGCGACGAGGTGGTCGGGATGGCCACCGTTCCACGGGATTCTCAAGAGACCTTGCTCACCGTCTGCGCGCGTGGCTATGGAAAGCGCACCGCCCTCGCCGAGTACCCGACCAAGAACCGCGGAGGCATGGGCGTCATCTCGATTCGCACCTCGGCGCGTAACGGGAAGGTTGTCGCACTTCGCGTGGTGTCCAACGAAGACCACCTCATCCTCATCACCGACAAGGGCAAGCTCATCAGGGTCCCGGTCGAAGGAATTCCTGTCGTCGGGCGCGCAACTCAAGGGGTTCGTATCATGCGCGTGGATGAGGGCGAGCAGGTATCGGGCGTCGAGCGCCTGGCCGAGCCCGAAGAACAGGAGCGAATCGCCGAGGCAGTCCCAGTGGCGGCCGAGCCTTCTGAGCCGGAAGAGGAAGGACCCGAGGAACCCGAGCTCCTCGAGGAGGAGCCTGAAGAAGACCCAGGAGACGGCGAATAGCCATGGCTGGAAATCAATCCATCAAGCTCTTTGAGCAAGCGCAGAGGCTCCTTCCGGGCGGGGTCAACTCACCCGTTCGAGCCTTTCGAGGCGTGGGCGGCGATCCTCTTTTCCTTGCTCGCGGCAAGGGGGCCCGCGTTTGGGACGCCGACGGCCGAGAGTACATTGACTACGTGGGCTCGTGGGGCCCGCTCATCGTGGGGCACGCGCATCCCGAGGTCCTCGAGGCGATTCGGCTAGCAGCCGAGAGCGGTACCACGTTCGGCGCACCGACCGAGCTCGAGGTTCGTTTCGCAGAAGCTGTCCGGTCCGCGGTGCCGTCCTTGGAGCTTCTCCGTTGCGTGTCGAGCGGCACCGAGGCCACCATGAGCGCCCTCCGCCTCGCCCGTGGGTTCACGGGTCGGCATAAGATCATCAAGGTCGACGGCGCCTACCACGGCCACGCAGACTTTCTTCTTGCCCAGGCTGGCTCGGGCGCCGCCACCTTGGGAATCCCGGGTTCGGCGGGAGTTCCCCCGTCGGCAGCTCAGGACACGATCGTCATCCCTTGGAATGATGAAGAGGCGCTCCGCGAGGCTTTTTCTGCTCACCCTCGCCAGATCGCCGCTGTCATCGTCGAACCAATCCCGGGCAACATGGGCGTGGTACCACCGAAGCTCGGGTACCTCCACGCGGTTCGTGAGGTCACCCGCCAGGATGGCGCGCTGCTCATTTTCGACGAAGTCATTACTGGTTTTCGCGTTGCGCTGGGCGGTGCGCAGGCGCTCTTTGGCATCAAGCCGGACCTCACCTGCCTTGGCAAAATCATCGGCGGTGGGCTCCCTGCCGCCTGTTTTGGCGGGCGCAAGGACATCATGGAGAAGCTCGCACCGCTCGGCCCCGTGTACCAGGCGGGGACTTTGAGTGGCAACCCGCTCGCCATGGCCGCAGGGGCTAAGACGCTCGAAATCCTATCGCGCCCAGGCACGTACGAGCGCCTCGAGAAGCTCTCGGTACGCCTGGAACATGGGCTGCGCGAAGCTGCTCTCTCGGCAAGCGTCCCGACGAAGCTCCACCGCGTGGGCTCAATGCTCACGGCGTTCTTCACTGATACCGAGGTGACCGACTACACCTCTGCCAAGAAATCGGACACCGTCCGCTACGGACACTTTTTCCGGGGCATGCTCTCACGTGGCGTGTACCTTGCGCCCTCCCAGTTCGAAGCTGCTTTTGTCTCCCTGGCGCACTCCGAGGCGGACATCGACAAGACCGTTGAGGCTGCCGCCGACTCAATGAGGGCCAAATGAACTTGCGCCTCTTGCAGTACCGCGATCCCGCTGCGGTTACTATTGGACTAGGGCAGCTCCGACGCCAGGGACTGACCCCGAGGGGGGTCATTTTCATAGCTCTAGATCCTCGTGGCGAGACGCATATCGCCGTGTTGGAGGACTTCGAAGAGGTCACCAAGATCCGGGTTGGCGACAAGCTCTCCCTTCAGCCACCGTGGGCTGGACGGTTCTACTACTTCGACTCCATTCACCGCCTCCCCCCAGGTGGCGTTCTCTGGAACGGAGACCGTCGGCTTTCGCAACCGGGGAGCGCGTCGGAGGTGGCGTGCGGCCTTGCCGACTGGATCAAGGGCAATGGTGCCAAGAACGTGTTCCTTGGCTGCGCACCTCACCAGCCAGGCGCATGGCATGCAAAGGATGATCGGAACCCGGCAGTGGCGCTGCATGATCGTGGGTTCGTCGACGTGGTCACCACTGCCACCGGCCTTCTGGCCCGTCGAATCGGGGAGCCGATGCTCTACCACCAGCCCTACGCGACCCTCATCGCCAGGAGTCCGCTCGAGGGTTGGGCTCCTGTTTTCGAGAGCCCCCTGGGCAACATCCTATTATTGGAGCGGCGCGTGCTCGGAAATCGCCTGGTGCTAACCTGTGAACGGGGCCTGGTCGAGGTGGAGGTGGGCGGGTTACCGAAGATTCAAGAAACCGCAAAGGTCGAGCTCGCCAGTGGCTTTGGGGTTGTCGGAAGGGTGGACGGAGGCGCCTTTGCCGTCACCTGCGGCACGAAGGAGCCCTGGGGTCTCGCAGATGTGCAGCCGGCTCTCCTCGTAGGGGCTCGGGGGGATACGCTCCGGGATCTTGCTCTGTCCCTGAGCAAACCGTCACCCTAGCGGCTGCCTTTTTCATTGACGCAATTATTTCAGCGTGCTAGCACACACGCGGCTTGAATGCAGGAGGAAAGAGGGAGCCCAAAGCGCGCGCCTTTTTCAAGGCCGCCAGGATGGCATCCGTGGGCTTGGAAATGGGCATCGCGGTGGCGCTTGGCTGGGCGGTCGGCAGCTGGCTCGACTCGAAGCTTCACACAACGCCCTGGCTCATGCTTCTCTTCCTCTTGTTCGGGGTAGTGGCGGGTTTCAAGGGACTTTACGCAGCGGCTCGTGAAGCGATGCACGACGGGAAGAAATCCAAGGATTAGACGTCACCATGGATCCCAAGCACCTAGACGCCATTGAGCGCTGGAACCTATTCATCGCGGCGCTTCTCATCCTCGCCGGAGTGCTTTTCTTCGACATGCCAGTCGCGTTGGGGTTTACCCTGGGCGCCTCCCTCTCATGCGCGAATTTCTATGCGATCCACAGGCTGATGAAGAAATCGATGAGTGCTACCGGGACCAAGCGGGCCAAGTTGCAGGGGCTCCTCATGGCCAAGATGGGAGTGCTCATGTTCCTCATCTTCCTGGCGATCAAGTATCTTCCAATCCACCCAATTGCGCTTGCAGTGGGGTTGTCCGTGTTCCTGCTGTCGATAGCGGCCGAGTCGATTCGATTCGCCCTCGGACAAAGAGCGCCCCAAGGCCAAACCCAGCGGGAACAGTGACCACCGAGAAAACAGCGAGACAGCAAGAGAAAAACGATGGGCGAGCATAGTACCTGGTTCGATTTCCTGAACGCGCTCCCTGGTTGGCGAGACCTCCAGCATGTTCTCGAGCACCAGCTCGGCAGAGGGGAAGGGGCGGCCAATCCATGGAAGTTCGCCATGTTCGACCAGACCCACTTCACCCTCGCCCACGTGCTCGGGCTTCTGGTCGTCGCGCTGTTCCTCATCTTCGGGGCGATTGCTTACAGACGTGGAGTCACAGGCGGAGTGCAGAAGGCGATCGTGCCCCCTCCAAAGTTTAACGTCCGCAATCTCTTCGAGATGTTCACGGACGCCGTGCTTTCCATCGCAGAAGGGGTGATGGGGAAGAAAAGCGCCGCCAAGTACCTGCCCTTGATCGGTTCCTTGGCGCTCGTCATCTTCTTTTGCAACTCACTCGCACTCATTCCCGGGTTCACTCCTCCAACGGACACGCTAAAGACCAACCTGGCGCTCGCCGTTGTCGTGTTCCTGGCGACCCACTATTTCGGGGTCAAGGAGCATGGGCTCGCATACTTCAAGCACTTCATGGGGCCCATTTGGTGGCTAGCGCCGCTCATGCTCCCCATCGAGCTCATCAGCCACATCGCACGCCCTGCTTCCCTTTCGCTCCGGCTCATGGGGAACATGGCCTCGGATCACAAGGTTGTGGCGGCTTTCTTCACGCTCGTGCCGCTCCTTGTCCCGGTGCCATTCTTGGTTCTTGGATTGCTCGTTGTGGTTGTGCAGACGTTGGTCTTTTGCTTGCTTTCGATGGTTTATATCTCGATGGCGGTCGCCCACGAGGACCATCACTGAGAGAACATGGGATTAAGAAAGGAGATCTTGAAATGAATCGCAAGAAGTTCTTCCTCAGCCTGCTCTGCGGCATGGCCGTCCTCGCGGTCTCGGCGGTCGCTTTCGCCCAGGAAGCCATGGATTCGGCCACTGCGCAGGCCGTGGCACGCTCCGACATGAATAAGTGGATCGCGCTCGCCGCCGGCATCGGGATCGCCATTGCGGCTTTCGGCGGTGCCCTCGGCCAGGGGCGTGCGGCCGCCGCAGCGCTTGGCGGTATTGCCCGTAATCCAGGGGCGGCAGACAAGATGTTCACCCCCATGATTCTCGGCCTGGCGCTGATCGAGTCGCTCGTCATTTATGCGTTGATCATCGCCTTCCTCCTCGTGGGCAAGATCGCCTGATCCTGTTCCCATCGCGCTTCCTCTGCTATAAGGCCAACATGCGCAAGCACATTTTCCTTGCAGCACTGGTCGTGCTGGGTCAGGTATCGTGCGCCAAGAGCGTCACGGCGCCCCGAGCACCCGAGCCAAAGCCCATGCCCGAAGCCATTCCAGAGCCCGCGAGCACACCAGTATCCACTCCGCCCGTTGCCCGAAAGCCAGAAGACGAGTTCCAGGCCGAATGCCGCCAGAACGTAGCCGCGGCCAAAGAGCTCCTGGGCCGAATCCTGACGCCGAGCGAAACGCGCGCTCTAGAGAACACCCTGGTCCCTTACAACCACCTCCTGGTGCACGTTCAAAACGCCATGGCCAAGTCCGGGCTCTATGCCAACGTGCATCCAGACGAGGCCATGCGCACCGCCGCAGAGACCTGCGAGCGTGAGGTATCCGCCTTCGTTACCGACCTGAAGATGAACCGCCCGCTCTACGAAGCTTTGGCATCGCTCGACCTGTCTAAGCTCGATGCAGATGCCCGGCGGTTTGTTGAACGGACGCTCCGCGATTTCCGTCGGGCAGGCGTCGACAAGGACGAAGCCACCCGCCAGAGGCTCAAGGAGATCGAAGACAAGCTAGTCGAAGTGGGACAGGCCTTCGACAAGAACATCCGCAACGACGTCCGCTCGGTGAAGCTCGACCCCGCGGATCTCGAAGGCCTTCCCGAGGATTACAAAAAGGCTCACCCACCGGGTCCGGACGGCAAGGTCACCGTCAATACCGACTATCCCGACTACATTCCGTTTCGCACCTATTCCAAGAGCGCCCAGGCTCGTCTTGCCACGTTCAAGGCCTTCACGACTAGGGGCTATCCGGCGAACGCAGAGGTGCTGAAGCAGATATTCGCCCTCCGCAAGGAAAAGGCCAAGCTCCTCGGGTATGCGACGTACGCCGACTATGCCACCGAGGACAAGATGGTGAAGTCGGCGAAGAACGTGCTCGACTTCATCGACAAGATCTCGAAGGCGGCCGATCCGCGTGCAAAGAAGGACGCGGCCCTCCTCCTCGCGCGCAAGAAGAAAGAGATCCCGGGCGCACGCACGATCGATCAGTCGGAGTCCTACTACTACGAAGAGCTCGTCAGGCGAGAGAAGTTCAAGTTCGACTCCCAGGAGGTGCGCCCCTACTTCGAGTTCGCCCAAGTACGTGACGGCCTTCTCACAATTACGTCGAAGCTCTTTGGAGTCGAGTACAAGGCAGTCGAGGACGAGGGCGCCTGGCATCCCGACGTCTATGTCTATGAAGTGTTCCAGGACAACCAGAAGCTCGGCCGCATCTACTTGGACATGCATCCGCGTGATGGGAAGTACAAGCACGCCGCTCAGTTCACCCTCGTGGATGGAGTCGAGGGACTCCAGCTCCCCGAGGGCGTGCTCGTCTGCAACTTCCCGAATCCGAAGAAAACAGACGGTCCGGCGCTCATGGAACACCACGACGTGGTGACCATGTTCCACGAGTTCGGCCACCTCATGCACCATGTCCTTGCGGGACGGCAGAAGTGGATTTACTTCTCGGGCGTAGCGACCGAGTGGGATTTCGTCGAGGCTCCGTCACAAATGCTGGAGGAGTGGGCGTGGGACACGAGCACGCTTCAGCTCTTCGCCAAGCACTACGAGACGAAGCAGCCGATCCCAGCGGAGCTGGTCAAGCGCATGCGGACCGCCAGCGAGTTCGGCAAGGGAACACAGGCGCGCCACCAGATGTTTTACGCGTCCATGTCCGTGCAGTATCACCTGGCCGCGCACCCCGAGAAGATCGACCTGCAGACGCTCATGACGGAACTCCAGACCAAGTACAGCCCATATCAGTACGTACCCGAAACCCACATGTACTCGAGCTTCGGTCACTTGAACGGCTACGCATCCAACTACTACACGTACATGTGGTCCCTGGTGATCGCCAAGGACCTGTTTTCGGCCTTCGAAAAGAGCGGGCTTCTCGACGAGGCGACGGCGCGGAAGTACCGAGATAAGGTTCTCGCGCCGGGTGGCTCCCAGGATGCAGCCGATCTGGTGAAGAGCTTCCTCGGTCGTGAGTACAGCTTCGACTCGTTCAAGAAGTGGCTGGACAGGACCTAATACCCCGCCCTATCGCACCAAAGTTAGCCCGTGCTTGGCTATCTTCAAGGCCAGCCCCTGCCTCGTAATCCCAAGCTCCCGTGCCGCGCGGCTACAGCTTCCCTTGTGGCGCTCTAGCGCCTCTGAGATGAGGCGCCGCTCGAACTCCCCCACAAGCTCCTTGAGTGCTCTCGTCTTACTTCCGATCGTGCCCGGTTCGCCACGCCTGTCTTCCTCCTCCGCAGAGGTCGCGAGCAATCCATCACCGAGACGCGCTTGCCTCTGGGATCCGGACCAGGGGGGCGACGAAGCCCCAAGCGATGGCGGCGCATGGTGGACAGGTTGGAACTCGATCACGTCTGCATGGGAATGCGGGGGGGTTAGGGCCACCACGCGCTCGATGACGTTGACGAGCTCCCTGATGTTGCCAGGCCACGCATGGCTCTCGAGCGCCCGACGCATGCGGTCGGAAATGCGAATTCCTTCCTTTCCCATGCGCCGTTGGAAGTCAACGAGGTAGCGCTCGGCAAGAAGCCAGATATCTTCAGTGCGTTCTCTGAGCGGAGGCATCTGGATCGGCACGACGTTGAGCCGATAGAACAGATCCTCACGGAAGTTTCCGTCGGCAATCATCCGCTCGAGATCGCGGTTTGTCGCGGCAATGAGGCGAAAATTCACGCATAGCGTGTCGTTGCCACCGAGCCGCTCGAATGAGCGCTCTTGGAGCGTGCGGAGGAGCTTCACCTGAACGGCAGGAGGAACGTCTCCTACCTCGTCAATAAAGAGAGTTCCTCCGTCCGCGCGCTCGAAACGTCCTGCCCGGCGGGCCGTGGCGCCGGTGAACGCTCCGCGCTCGTGGCCGAACAGCTCGCTCTCCACGAGAGTTTCTGGCAGCGCCGCGCAATTCACCGGAACAAACGGACGGTCCCGCCGGTGCGAGAGAGCGTGCAGCACTCGAGCAACGAGCTCCTTCCCAGTCCCGGTCTCCCCTCGGATCAAGACCGTTGCATCAGTCGCGGCGACCCGCTCGATCTTGTCAAAGATGCTCGTCATTGCAGGGCTCTGGCCAATCAGCTCACGGAGGCCATGCTCACCCACGCCATGACGCATCCGCTGCGCTTCTGCGATCAGCCGCCGGCGGTCGAGGACACGCCTTACCCGCACCGCGAGCTCATCGCCGCGTACCGGACGCCAGATGACATCGTCCACACCGGCTGCCAGGAGTCGGGGAGCGTCCGGATCTCCACCCGGACGCTCGACGCAGACGTGTGCGGCCCCAGGCGCCACCTGCGTAATTTCCGATAGGCCAGCCATGGTGTCCTTCACCATGGCCGTGTCCCACAAGACCAGCTCGTAGCCGCCTTGGGGGGGCGAGAGCCGCCTCGCCGAGGGGACGTCGGTCGCCACGTCGTGCGCCAACGCGAGCGAGCCGAGGGTTGAACGAGCGGTCTCACGCACGTCTGGTCCAACGAGAAGAAGAGCCCGATGCGCGGGCTCCGGGGTGCTCTGGGCTATGAGCCGACTGATAAGCCCCACGAGCTGGTCCACCGTGATGGGCTTGGGCAGGAAATGTCCCACATGCCCACGATTAATGGCGTCGGTCAAAACCTCGGCGCTCGCGTGGCCCGAAACCAGGATCCGCTCGGTTTGCGGAGCCAACCGCGCGACCCGCTCCAGGACCTCGACACCGGTAAGCCCAGGCAAGTGGTGGTCAGCTATCACTGCGAGAAAACGCCCACCCTGGACGCGGTCCACCGCTGCCACGCCGTCCGAACAGATCTCCACGCTGCACAGCTTCCGGAGCGCCCTGAGCATGAGGTCCGCGTTCTCCGGCTCGTCCTCCACAACGAGGACCGCGGCTCGCTCGGCCGTGCGGATCCTTGGCACCACGTACCGATGGTGACAAGAATCATTGCGACGTGTCAACGGAACTTGCAGGGGGTGGCAAGGAACGTTGACAGGGGTCGAGCCTCCGCGGGCCTAACGGGCGGGAACAGCGTTGTGATCAGCTGTCAGTCGCAGGGTTTCCGCGCACGGCATGTCGCTTGCTAGTCAATGGCTCGTGCGCATTTTGGTGGTCGACGACGAACGAGGGTTTGGGTCGCTGCTTGGGCGGACGTTGCGCCGGCTCGGTCATGAAGCAGTCCTTGCTTATCACCCCTTTGACGCCATCGAGATGTTGGATCCCTCGGTGGATGCGGTCATCACGGACATCGACATGCCAAACATGGATGGCGTACAACTCGCACAGCAGATACGACGCCGTTTCTCAGACATGCCCATTGCCTTTTGTACCGGAAGCGACCCAGAGGATTCCGTGGTTCGAAAGGCCTCGGAAATTGGCCGTGTTTTCCCGAAAATCTGGACCCTGGACGAAGTCATGGTGACCGTCGAGGAGCTCCGCAAGCAGCGGATTGGAAATTCATAGAAAGCCCTACCTGGCGGCCAGCCCGAGCGAAAGAAAAACCATCAGCCCAGAAGGATCGCCAAGGGCACCGAATCGCCCTCCAAGAGTGGCGAGAAATCGGCCCGCCAGCACGTACTCGATTCCCGCGCCGACCCCGAATCCCAGGTAGCTCCGAGCCGAGCTCGGCGGAATGGGGATATCCGTGCGCACGATGAGCGGCCCACCCTCGAGGTAGGCCACGACCTGGGGTGGTCCCAAGATGAGCGGCACGCGTGCCCGAAGGTCAAGTCCCATGTCGAGAAGGATGAGCTCGCTCTCGACGTTTGTGGGGCTCGACGAGTCGAAAGCATTGCGTCTTATCGACCAAGAAAGCCCCACGTTGTTCTGGCCGAGGATCCGGGGGAAGTAGGCGGCTTCCACGCCGATCACGTAGTAGCTAAACGCGTACCTCTCGCGCAATTCCCCAGTATTCCACCTGAGCCCATAGAGCACGGAGAGCTGGGTGGTCGGCGCCTCGGCGCGGGCCGATCCTCGCCAAGCGAGGAGGACCAAAACGCCAATGGTCGCGAGTACTCCCTTGGCGCGCCTCAAAACTTGTTCGACGTGGCCAAGAAGGTCATCTTGTCATTCGTCTCGCGCAGCCTGGCCGTCAACGTGCGGACGAAGTTCCAAAGCAACTCGTAGGCGAGATCCCGATCGACGAAGAGCAGGTCCTCGAGGTCCGCCTTGGTGATCACGAAGAGCTTGCAACGCTCATGCACCAAGGCGTGCGCCGATCGCGGGGAGTCGTCAATGAGCGACATCTCGCCGAAATACGCCCCGCTCCGTAGGATTGCGAGGGCTTCCTCTCCCATGCCCGGCACGATCCTGCTGATCCGCACCGCACCGTCCAGGATGAGGAAGAACTTGTCCCCGGCATCCCCCTCGGAAAAAATCTTGGCGCCCGTCGCGTACTGCTCCTCGATGCCGATCTCGGCGATGCGCTTGAGGTGCGCGGGGGGGAGCCCGCTGAAGATATTTATCTTTCCCAGGAGCTCCACCATGGCGATTAGACGTTCGGCGGTCTGGTTCTCGCTTTTCTCGGCTGTGCTCGCCATTGTCGCTGCCTAGTGCGCGAGGAATCTCTCGGCATCGATCGCGGCCATGCAGCCGGTTCCCGCCGCTGTGATCGCTTGCCGGTACACGTGGTCGGCGCAGTCGCCCGCAGCGAAGACGCCCGGAATGCTGGTAGCCGTGGATCGACCTTTAACCTTGATGTAACCGTTCTCGTCGAGATCGAGCTGTCCCTCGAACAGCTTGGTATTGGGCTGATGCCCAATCGCGATGAACACGCCTTGGCAAGAGATGAGCTTCTCCTCGCCAGAACGGACGTCAACGAAAGTAGCGCCCGTCACGCCTCCCTTGCCGGGCTCGCCATGAATTTCCTTGATCGCTGAGTTCCATGCCCAGGCGATCTTCGGATTCTGGAGTGCCCTCTCCTGCATGATTTTGGAAGCGCGGAGCTTTTCCCGACGGTGGACCACCGTGACCTTGGAGCAAAAACGGGTCAGGTACATGGCCTCTTCCATCGCTGTATCTCCGCCGCCCACGATGAGGACCTCTTGGTTCTTGAAAAAGAAGCCGTCGCACGTGGCACAAGCGGACACCCCATATCCCATCAAGCGTTTCTCGCTCTCCAGGCCCAAGAGCTTTGCGCTCGCACCGGACGAGATGATGAGCGCCTCGCAAGCAATCCTCCGGTCGTCAGATTCGAGCACAAATGGACGCTCGGATAGGTTGACCTTGGTGATATCCCCCACAATGAACTGGGTTCCGAAACGCTCTGCCTGCTGCCGAAATGAGACCATGAGCTCGGGGCCCTGGATCCCGTGGGGAAAACCAGGATAGTTCTCGACTTCCGTCGTGATGGTCAGCTGGCCACCAGGCTGGGTGCCTTCGACCACGGCGGGCTCCAGGTTCGCACGAGCGGTGTATATGGCGGCGGTGAGCCCTGCAGGGCCGGAGCCCATGATGGCAACTTTCACACGAGTGACAGGTAGGTCGGACATCGCACGAATCATAATCGATTGGTCCCGCAGGTGCTATTGACGTTTCCAGGTGCCGGACTTCCCACCGCGCTTTTCCTCGAGCTGAATATCCACCAAGCGCATGCCGCGATCGATGGCCTTGCACATGTCATAGACGGTGAGCGCCGCGACCGTCACGGCTGTGAGCGCCTCCATCTCGACGCCCGTACGGTCGAACGCCCGCACCTCGGCCCGGATGGTCACCCGGGAGCGCTTGTGGTCCAACCCCAGCTCAATTCCGGTCCCTACCACGCGCACGGGATGACATAAAGGGATGAGCTCTGAGGTCCGTTTCAGCCCCTGGATTGCGGCCAGGCGGGCCACGCCAAGCACGTCCCCCTTTCCCAGCTTCCCCTTCTCAACCAGCGCGAGCGTGCTTGGGGCCATTTCTACCGCCCCCGACGCGATGGCGACTCGATTGGATTCTGGTTTTTCGCCGACGTCCACCATTCGAGCCGCACCCCGGGCATCGAAATGCGTCAGTGGATGGGCTTTTTCGCGTGGGGGTGTTCTCTTCACTTGAAGCTCAGCTTGATCGTGGCCGGGGTGGACGGAACGGGGAACTGGACTTGGGTTTCCGAGCAGACGAGCTTCGAGGGCTTCCCCGGCTCCTTGGAGGGGCGAAGCCCGCAGGCCTTGATCGTATGAGTAAGCTGGGCGGGGTCTGCCTTGCGCCAGCACTTGCACTTCTTCTTGCCGGCCGCCGCGGGTGCCTTCTCGTAGACAAGGACTTTGCCATCCCACGGCACCTTGACGATGCCTCCTTTAGGCGCGATTTCCCGCCTGGTCTCCTCCTTTTCGAGCTGCTTTCTCTTTTCCGGATCATCCGGCTCCCGGCACACCGGACACATGGCGGTCGGCGCTACCTCGCATGATTCCGTGCAGGCGGTTGGAAAAAGCAGCACCGGCTGCGCTTTGGGAGGCTTGCCCGTGTACGCGAACAGCACGGGTTGCCACCCCTTGTCGACTGCGAAGACGAGTTCCCCTGGCCCTTCGTTGGAGAGCTCGAAGGCAATCGGGGGGGGAGTCGTCTCGGGCGGTACTGGCGGGGGGGTCGGTGATTCGCTCCCCGGCGTCACTTGGGTCGAAGGTCCCGCAGAACCGCTGTCCCGCGTGACCCCTGAATCGGAGGGGGTATCGGCCAGCTGCTGGGCGGGCGGCTCATGGGTGGTCCCGGGCGGGGCACTGGCCGTGGTCGTCTTGGTCGCACCTCCACAACTCGCAATCGCAATCGCAATGAGGACACGCGCTCTCATGGCCGGAAGCTTACACCTACTCGACAGTTACAGACTTGGCTAGATTTCGCGGCTGGTCGACGTCGGTCCCCTTGAGGACGGCCACGTGGTACGCAAGGAGCTGAAGCGGAAGTACCGTGAGGAGCGGAGCTACCTCGGGGACCGTTTCGGGAACAAAGACGACTTCGTCGGCATGAGCGCCGATTTCGTGGTCCCCCCGCGTGGCAACAACGATGACCTTGCCTTCGCGCGCACGCACTTCGCTCAAGTTGGAAAGTGTCTTCTCGTAGTACGGACCCTTTGGAGCGAGCACGACAACAGGGAGCTCGGAGTCGATGAGGGCAATCGGGCCATGCTTCATTTCGCCCGCAGGGTATCCCTCGGCATGGATGTAGCTGATCTCCTTGAGCTTGAGCGCTCCTTCCAAGGCTATGGGGTACTGCGTGCCTCTCCCAAGGAACAAAAACCCACGCGCATGGCCATATCGGCGCGCGATCACCTGCATCTGGCCTCCTTGGTCGATCACGTCCTTCATCTTTGCGGGGAGCGCCAGGAGCTCGGCCAGGAGCTGGTCGGCGGTGTCCATGGGCAGCGTGCCTGCTCGGCGTCCAAGGTGAATGGCAAGGAGGAGCAATGAGACGAGCTGCGTGGAAAACGCCTTTGTCGATGCGACTCCGATCTCGGGACCTGCGTGGGTATAAAAAGACGAATGGGCGGCGCGGGGAATCGACGCGTCCAAGACGTTGCTGATGGCCAGCGTGCGCGCACCACGCCCACGCGCCTCTTTCAGAGCTGCTAGAGTGTCGGCGGTCTCGCCGGACTGGGAGATCGCCACCAGGAGGTCCCCATCGGTGACCACTGGATCGCGGTAACGGAACTCGCTGGCAAGGTCAACCTCGACGGGCACTCGGGACATCTGCTCGATCCAGAACTTGCCGATCAGGGACGCGTGGTACGAGGTCCCGCACGCCACGAGGAATATCTTGCGGATTTGAGATGGTTCCAGGGTCGTATCGTCGAGGAGCGCCGACTTGTTTTGCAGGTCCAAGCGACCGCGCAGGGTGTCCGTCACGGCTCGCGGTTGCTCGTGGATTTCCTTGAGCATGAAGTGGCGGTAGCCAGCCTTCTCTGCTTGGACGGCACTCCACGTGATTTCCCTGGGCGGGCGCGTGACGGGGGCACCGTTTAGGTCCATGAGCGAAATGTCGGTCCGCGTGACGACCGCGACCTCCCCCTCCTCGAGGAACATCATGCGGCGGGTGTAGGGGAGGACTGCAGGAATATCCGACGCCACGAAGTTCTCCCCCTGGCCCAGCCCCAAAACGAGCGGAGAAGCGTTCTTGGCCGCGACGAGGCAACCTGGATCGCGATCGGACATGACCACGATCGCATAGGCGCCGCGAACCTTGGCAAGGGCACGGCGAACCGCCTCGGCCAGCGATGGGGCACTTGCCGCAAGCTCAGCGTCCACGAGATGGGCTATGATCTCCGTGTCTGTCTCCGAGGAGAACTTGCGCCCTTGCGCTACGAGCTCTGCCCTGAGCGGCACGTGGTTCTCGATGATGCCGTTGTGCACGACCGACACCGACCCGACCTTGTGCGGGTGGGCGTTCTCGTCGGACGGCCGACCGTGCGTCGCCCAGCGGGTGTGGCCGATGCCAAGCCGACCCACGAGCGGTGAGGTCTTGAGGAGCTCCTCGAGCTGACCCAGCTTGCCCCGGCAACGGATGACCCGACTTTCCCCGCGATCCCACACGGCCACCCCGGCCGAGTCGTAGCCCCGGTACTCAAGCCGGCGAAGCCCTTCAATAAGAACCGGGGTGCAGTCACGCTCCCCTATGTATCCAACGATTCCGCACATGGCTGCTGGTCCCCTCCAGGATGGGAACGAGGGCCGTCTCCGTCCCTCGCTCGGCTGGAAGATCGTGTTCTATCGACCGCCAGTCGGTGAACCCACCGGAGTTGTCGATGGCTGGGCGTCATCGGAGCTTCCGCCCTCCTCCTGCTCCCCTTCATGCGGCGCATTTGAGCCCGCTGGGATAGCTCCAGCCTCGGGCGAAGTCCAAGGTTTAAGGGGGGAATCTACCGGTATGAGCGCTTTTCTTGGGCCGGCGCAGGCGGCTATCCCCCCGAAAATGAACGCAAGTAGTAACGGGCGCATGGTCTCCGCAGGATTTTTTCAGGCACTTGGGGGTGCTGGTCAAGGAAAACCTGAAACCCGTGCGAAAATTCTCCACCGGATCGCTTGACACGCCCCGCCAGGATCCAGTAGATCCAGGCCGCACTATTCACGTTTTTCCGTCACCTCACACAGGTCGGAAGGTACGCCATGATCAAGGCGCTCACTATTTTCAGCGGAAACGCAAGCCGTGAGCTCGCGGAGTCCATCTGCCGCTACGTCGAGATCCCGCCCGGCCGAAACGAGGTCACGCGATTCTCAGATGGTGAAAGCTACGTAGAAATCGGCGAAAACGTCCGCGGAGTAAACTGCTTCGTCGTCCAGCCGACTTGCTCCCCCGTCAACCACAATCTCATGGAGCTCCTCATTATCATCGACGCGCTCAAGCGGGCGTCGGCCGGGAGCATCATCGCGGTCATGCCCTATTTCGGCTATGCCCGCCAGGATCGAAAGGTCAAGCCTCGGACCCCGATTAGCGCGAAGATGGTCGCCGACCTCATCACGGCGGCGGGCGCCAATCGCGTGGTGTCCATGGACCTGCACGCAGGCCAAATCCAAGGGTTTTTCAACATCCCGTTCGACCACATCTACGCCATGCCCGTGTTGATGGATTACTTGCGCGTTAAGCACGCGAATGGTGCCGTCGTGGTGTCGCCCGACGCAGGGGGCGTCGAGAGGGCACGAGCGTATTCCAAGCGGCTGGGCGGAACCCTCGCCATCATCGACAAGAGGCGGTCCGCCCCAAACGTGTCTGAAGTCATGCATCTCATCGGCGACGTGAAGGGAAAGGACGCGGTCATCGTAGATGACATGGTCGATACCGCGGGGACCCTGGTGCAAGCCGCTCGGGCGGTCATGGAACATGGGGCGCGCACGGTTTCCGCATGTGCGACCCATGGCGTCTTCTCTGGACCCGCGATCGAAAGAATCGAGGAGTCCCCCTTGACCGAAGTGGTCGTCACGAATACCATTCCGCTTTCCGAAGCGGGACAGAAATGCAGCAAGATCAAAGTCATGTCCGTGGCACGGTTGCTCGGCGAGGCTGTCAAGCGCATCCACCACGGTGATTCGATTAGCTCGCTATTCATCTAGAGGAAAACATGGAAGTCGGAAAGCTCACCGTCGAGTATCGTAGTGCAACCGGCAAGAACAATGTCGGCCGCCTGCGCGCCGCGGGCAAGGTACCGGGAATCTGCTACGGGAACCATGCCCAGCCCCTTCCCATCTCGCTGGAGGCCCGGTCGCTCAAGAGTGCACTGGATCCAGAGAAGAAGCGGAACACCGTTATCCACATGACCGTGGTGGGTGGAACGAATGGGAATCAAGAGCTCACAGTCATGCTCAAGGATTACCAGGTCGATTCCGCCAAGAACACGGTCGATCACGTGGATTTCGTCTCGATCGACTTGGGCAAGGATGTCACCGTCGAGGTGCCACTCATCCTTGGTGGCAGGCCGGTCGGAGTCGTCGATGGCGGCCAGCTTCACGCCGTGCATCGCTCGATTGCAGTCGCGTGCAAGCCGGGGGATATCCCGTCCAAGATCGAGGTCGACGTGACGCCCCTGAAGATAGGCGATGCGTTGCACGTGCGCGACGTGAACATGCCTCCTGGCGTGCGCGCCGCACTCGACATGGGCGAGACGATTGCATCCGTCGTTGCGCCCAAGGCCGAGAAGACCGCGGCTGAAGGGGCGGCGGCCGAGGCAGGAGCAGCGGCTGCGCCTGAGGCAGCGGCGGCGGCTCCAGCAGCTGCAGCAGCGCCTTCAAAGAAGGAAGAGGCCAAGCCTCCTGCTGGCAAGGAGAAGAAGTAAGCGCAGGCGGTTCTTGCCGTGTGGCTTGTCGTCGGGCTCGGCAATCCCGGCCCGAAATACGCTCAGAACCGACACAACATCGGTTTCATGGTGGCCGACGAGATCGCGCGAAGGCTGCGGGTGGGCGCATTTCGGGCCAAGCTTGGCGGGGAGGTCGCCCAAGGGCAAGCCAGCGGACAGAAGCTCTTGTTGCTCAAGCCAATGGAATACATGAATGAAAGCGGTCGTGCGGTGCAGCGAATGGCTGCTTTCTACCAGGTATCGCCGGAACGGATCGTAGTGATTCATGACGATGTCGATTTGGAGCTGGGGCGGCTGAAATTGAAGCAGGGCGGAGGGCATGGCGGCCACAATGGCGTGCGGTCGACGATCGACCAGCTGGGCTCCTCTGATTTCGTGCGTATCCGCTGTGGGGTGGGTCACCCGCAGGAAAAAGAAAAAGTCGTTGGACATGTCCTCGGTGACTTTTCAAAAGCAGAACGTGAAGCAGTGGATGCCCTGATCCAGCGTGCCGCTGATGCGGCGCTTGATGTCGTCACCCAGGGCGTGCTTTTCGCTATGAATCGGCACAACGTGTGGAAGAAAGAAGTGCAAAACTGAGATGGGTCCTCGCTCGCAGCACGTCGTTGCGGGCTTTATAGCCAAGGGGAGAACAAGAGCATGGCAGCGCAATTAATGAGTCTCCGGGATGAACCCGGACGATCGCGGGAGTACGAGACGATCTACATCCTGCGCTCGGACACGCCGAACGAATCGGTTGGCCAAGTAAATTCGAAGGTCCGGCACATCGTCGAGAACATGGGAGGCAAGATCCTTCGGCTCGACAACTGGGGGAAGCGGAAACTCGCTTACGAGGTCCGCAAGCAGCTCAAGGGCATCTACCTGTACTGGCATTACCTTGCTGCGCCGGGTGTCGTCGAGGAGCTTGAGCGCAATCTCCGCATGTGGGACAACGTCATCCGCTATTACACCGTGAAGGTCGACGAGAACATCGACCCGAACGCACGGCCCAGCGACATGACCGACGAGGCGTTCGTGAAAGCGGCTGAAACTGCAGCGGACGAAGAAGAGATCATGACGGGTCAGGTGCCGCGCTCGGCATTCTTTGAGGAAGAAGAGGAGGTCGACACCGAGGCTGAGGAAGAGGCTATCCGACGTGCAGGGACCGAGTCGGCACGTGAGAAATCTTCCGAGGACAAGGGCGACAAGGAGTAAACGACAATGAAAGACGATGCCGAATTTGACGTCGATCTCGAAGGTGGAAAAGGCGAAAAAGGACGTGGCGGCGGAGGGAAGCGTAGTTTCGCTCGTCGCAAGGTCTGCAAGTTCTGCGCGGACAAAAACGTGCCGATCGACTACAAGGATCCGCAGACCCTAAAGTACTTCATCACCGACCGCGGCAAGCTCGTCCCCCGCCGGATCAGTGGCAACTGTGCTCGTCATCAGCGCAAGATCGCCCTGGCCGTCAAGAGGGCTCGCATGGTCGCCCTCATGCCGTTCACGGTGACGGGCAAGTAGGAGCGCGCGCATGGAAAAGATCCAGGTAATCCTAAAGGAAGATGTGCCCAACCTGGGGCGCAGTGGGGAGCTCGTCTCCGTCAAGCCCGGGTATAGTCGCAACTACCTCATCCCGCAGGGGTTGGCGCTGGCCGCAACCAGGAAGAACATTGCGCGCCTCGAGCACGAGAAAAAAATCATCGAGGCCCGCACGACCCGGACGCGCAAGGATGCCGAGTCTCTCGCGCAGAGAATCGCAGGTGTCACGCTTCAGCTCGACCGCCAAGTGGGTGAAGGAGACAAGCTTTTCGGCTCTGTCACCTCACGTGACATCGAGGAGGCCCTTGGCTTGCAAGGGATTCAAGTGGATCGCAAGAAGATCCAGATCGCGGATCCCATCAAGTCACTCGGCCAGTACACCGTCGATATCAAGCTTTCCCGCGACGTAGCCGCTCAGGTCAAGGTCTGGGTGGTCGCGAAGCAGTAGCACCGTTTTCTACCCGGCACATTCGTAGAACACGCGACATTCGGCCGGAGCGCTGGCACAAAGATCCAGCGCTTCGGCCGAGACGCACGCACGCAGGCTCCCCACCGTGCAATGGGGACGTTCCGACTGTGCGAGGCACTCCGCGACTGGATTGACCGTCACGGAAATCCCGCCGTCGCACCTGACCGTGCGCGGGCCTCCTTGCACGGAGGCCATCCACTGGCAAAGCGCTGCCCATTCTTCGGGACGAAGCTCGTCGAGGTAGGAGGCATCGAGGCCGGACAGGGGGTCCGCGTCGGGCTCCTCGGCGCGTGCGTCGGCCGTCTCGACCGGAACGAAGGCGTCCGGATCACCGCCAGCTGACTTGGGTGAGGTACCGTCGCCGCAAGCAAGAAGTGTCATGAGGAGCGATCCAGCAAGGAACGAACGGCTTAGGTGGATGGGCATGACGTGTCCCTATACGCCGCGCCGGTCCGAGACACAAGTCACTGCTGGTTCTCCAACGCAGTCGCCACGAGGGCCGTCACGGCGCGCGCGATGGATTCCAGCTCCTGGCTCGATCCGCGAGGGTCACGCCGGGTGCGCAATTCCCCGTCCAGCCACAGGACCGCCAGTCCATGCACGAGCGCACGCGCAGCCACCGTCGCAACCCGTATCCTCTCGCTGTCCGCTCCTTGCGGCTCGAGGACCCGCTTCACCGCATCGACCAGGACTTCGTAAGCCTCGCGGGCCCGCACGCTCGCCTCGATCGGTCGTCCACCGTGTCCCACTCCGAACATGAGGCGGAAGTGCTCCGGGTGGGTGCCGGCGAAGCACACGTATGCCACCCCACCGGCCATGAGACGTGGGAGAGGCTGGTTCCCTGCGGCGTCCATGGCCTCACGCATCGCTTGGGCCAGTGCGGAAAAACCTCGAGAAGCCACCTCACCCAGGAGGGCTGCCTTGTCGGAAAAGTGGTGCTTTGGAGCAGCGTGTGAAACGCCTAGCTTGCGGGCCAACGCACGCATGGTCACGGCACCAGGACCTTGCTTGGACAGGAGCTCGATCGAGGCGTCCACGAGCGCTTGGCGCAGGTCACCGTGGTGATAGGTCTCGGGCATCTTGGAGCGGATCCGGGCACGCCGGCCTCGGCCGGGAGTTCGCATGGGACTAGAGTAGCCGATCTTGACAGCGTCAAGATAATTTGCGATCAAGTCAGCAGTCAATCTTGACAGCGTCAAGATGCGATCCGGAGGCACGAAAATGGAGAAGAGCGCCCGTCCTGACCGTTTCCGCCGCCTTGAGAAGGAGCGTTTTGACGTGGTTGTCATTGGCGCAGGCATGGGTGGTTTGACCGCCGCGGCGCTCCTCGGCCGACATGGCAAGTCGGTGCTCGTGATCGACCGCCACTACGTGGCCGGCGGAAACGCCACGGTCTTCAAGAGGCCTGGGTACGAGTTCGACGTGGGCCTACACTACATTGGCGACTGCGGGCCAGGTGGAATCATCCCCGCCATTCTGCACGCGGCAGGCACGGCCGAGGTTCGGATGGCCCCGCTCGATCCCGACGGTTTTGACACCTTGATATTTCCCGATTTTCGCTTTCGCGTCCCTGCGGGGTGGGAGGCGTACAGGGCCCGCCTGCTCGAGTACTTCCCGTCGGACAGGAGGGGCATCGACCGCTACATGGCGGTGCTTCGCCAGGTCCAGCTCTTGGAGCGGCTGGTTCGCAAGCCGTGGATGTTTCCCTGGATCGTCCCGCGGGCGTCTCTCGCACTTCGAAGCGTCAACTGTACCCTCGGCGAGTTCCTGGACACGTGCACGCGGAATCCGCAGCTTCGCGCGGTCCTGGCGGCAGAAAACGGGGATTACGGCCAACCCCCGAGCCGCGTTTCACTCGTGCTTCATGCAGGGCTCATGAACCATTTCTTCCGGCAGGGTGCTTTTTACCCCGAGGGAGGGGGGCAGATCCTGTCCGACAGGCTTGCCAACGCCATTGAATCGCACGGCGGGAAGATTCTTCTCAACACCCATGCCGTGCAAGTCCTGGTGCGCGACGGAAGGGCCATCGGAGTGGAGCTCGAGAACAAGCACGTCGGCCGCCGAATCGTGCATGCGAGCACGGTGGTGTCGAACGCCGATATCAAGCAGACGCTTCTCGAGCTCATTGAGCCGAGTCACGTCAGCCATAGCACTCGCAAGAAGACGCGCGCATATGAGATGTCCCCTGGGCTCGGGATCGTATATCTCGGCCTGACGAGGGACCTGCGCGCTGAAGGCCTTCCGAACACGAATTTCTTCGTCAGCCCCGGATACGACTACGAAGCCGCGTACGCCGCGACCCGCGCCGGGCGCTTCTGCCATGACCCAGCGGTATTCCTGACCAGCTCGTCGATCAAGGACCCTCACAACCCGAAGTACGCACCGGATGGGATCACGAACTTACAGGTCATGTCGCTCGCTCCGTCGGCCCCGGCGGCCTGGGGAGTGTCCGAGGAAGACTTCGCGAGCGGCAGCTATCGAAAGAAGGAGAGCTATCGTCGCCACAAGGAAGAATACGCGGAAACGCTCCTTGTCCAGGCAGAGAGAGCCATTGGCGGCCTGCGGTCACAAGTGGCGTTCCAGGAAGTGGCGACCCCCCTCACCCATCGCCGCTACACGTGGTCAACCGGGGGGACGTCGTATGGCATTGCGCTCACGCCGGAGCAGTTCCTGCATCGGCGACCTGGGCCAAGGACTGAAATTCAGGGGCTAATCCTTTGCGGCGCGAGCACGCGGACTGGCCACGGAATCGTTGGTTCCATGCTTTCTGGGGTCATGGCTGCCAGGGCGTGCAAGGTGCCTGTCCACCTCTAGTACTGTACTCACCCACAGCGATTCACGGCTTATCCACAGCGTGCTCCACACCTAAACGCACGACGCGTCTTTCGGTGACAGGGTTGCCTTCTATAGTGTGGGGGTCGCATGTCAGATCGGCGTGTCCCTCCCAGCAACCTCGAAGCCGAGCGGTCTGTACTCGGCGGAATCATGCTGCGCAACGACGCGCTGAACAACATCGAAACCCTGAGCCCCGAGGACTTCTACGATCCAAAGCACCGTGAGGTCTTTGCAGCCATGCGAGCCCTCGAGATGCGCTCGCAGCCGATCGATCCCGTGACCCTCGAGGAGCAGCTGAACCGCGCGGGCAAGCTGGCCGCCATCGGCGGTATTTCCTACCTGTCCGACCTGATTTCAGTCGTGCCCACGGCGGACAACATCGTCTTCTACGCGGAGATCGTGCGCGACAAGGCGGTGGCCCGTCGGCTCATCACCGCCGCCTCCGAGAGTGCCGCCAAGGGGTTCGGGGAATACGGCGAGGTCCGCGAGTATCTCGATGAGGCCGAGAGGTCGATCTTCGAGGTCACGCAGCGCCGCGAGCAAGGGGGGCCCCAGCCGGTCAACAAGATCCTGCACCAGGTATTCAAGTCCTTTAATGACCGGTTCTCGGCCGAAGGGGGCGTGACTGGGGTGCCGACGGGATTCGTGGACCTGGACCAGCTTACCGCAGGGCTGCAGCCGTCGGACCTGATCATCATGGCCGCGCGCCCGTCCATGGGAAAGACATCGCTCGCCCTCACGATTGCGCAAAACGCGGCGCTCGCGCCGCACGGATATCCGGTTATCGTTTTCTCAATCGAGATGTCGGCCATGCAGCTAGCCGAAAGAATGCTCTGCTCGGAGGCTCGAATCGACTCAGCCCTGCTTAGGCGCGGCCAGCTGCAGAGGCAGGACATGACGAACTTGACGGCCGCGGCCGATCTGATTTCCAAGGCGCCCATTCTCATCGACGACACGCCCGCGCCAACGGTCAGTGAACTGCGCGCCCGCTGTCGCAGGTGGCGCTCCAATCGGGACCTGTTCCAAGGCAAGCCGTTTGGCCTGGTGGTGGTGGACTACATGCAGCTCATGAAGGGCCAGTCGACGAACCGCAATTCCAATCGCGAGCAGGAAATCAGCGAGATCTCGCGCGGGCTCAAGGCGCTGGCGAAGGAGCTCCACTGCCCAGTCGCCGCTCTTTCGCAGCTCTCGCGTAAATGTGACGACAGAACCGACAAGCGGCCGCTTCTGTCAGACCTGCGTGAGTCAGGCGCCATCGAGCAGGACGCGGACGTGATCATGTTCATCTACCGCGAGGAGGCTTACGCCAAGGAGAAGACGCCCGAGGACAGGAAGGGGATTGCCGAGGTCATCATCGGCAAGCAGCGAAACGGTCCCATTGGTACCGTGGAGCTCGCGTTCCTGGGCAGGTACACGAGGTTCGAGAACCTGACAAGACGGGGGAATGAGTATTAGGGTCCATGACGGCGAAAACCGCATGTTGAAAGCCGCACGCACCACCAGTCCACGCGCCTTCACGCGCTTTATCGCCTGCGTCGCGGGCTAGTCACCGAAGGAGGCGCACCAAAACGCGAGCCCACGTCACGCCCAGGCAGCTCCGACGGAGGACTGTGATGAAGGCCGGCATCGTACGTTGGAGCAAGGGAGTCGTCTTCGTCCTCCGACAAGGGCGGCGGCACCAGGTCCACCTCGCCCTCGTCTGGGGGCGGGAAGTCCTCGACATCCTGCACGTGCCGGATGGCCTCCTGGAGCGCCTCGCCAAGCATTTCCCAGCGCACCACGACCTTCTTGTTCACCACCTTGTCTATAGCCTCGAGGGGAATGGCGAAGTCGCCCGCCCCCTCGACATTCACGAGGATCACTGGAAGGTTGCGAAAAAGAACCTCGCGCACGGCCCCGAACGCATCGGCCCCGTCGAGAAGAAACACCGGATAGCCGACTTCGATGAACGGTAGTCGCCGATCCACCTCTCAAGGCGGTGCACGGCGCGTGCCCGGTCGCCCCTCCGCGGCGCTTCCCCGAACCCGGCCGAAGCCATGGGGAAAGCTCGTTGACGAAAGCGCACCTTTCCTGCTAGCCATGAGTCCTCATGCATGGTCCTGGACTACGTCCATGGCCTTGGCAGGAACACGGCGGGAGAACCTCTTGAGCAGCGACGATCTCAATCGGCTAGTCGAAATCATCGCCGAGCGTGTCCGCGAGCGCCTCGGGGATGCAGCGCCTTCGCGGCTTGCGACCATCCGTGATGTTCCCTGCGACGACGACAAGTCATGCGATTGCTCCTCGTGCGGCATGTGCGTCATCCGTCGCCCCTGGTCGGTCCGTGCCATCGAGCAAGCAGGCGCCCAGCGAGTGGCTGCGCCGCCCGGAACCGGTGCGGTCGCGCCCGATCTCGCCAAGATGATCGATCACACGTTGCTCAAGCCTGAGACCACCGCCGACGATGTTCGCCGCCTCTGTGACGAGGCCAAGCGCCACAACTTCGCGTCCGTGTGCGTGAACTCGACTTGGGTTCCGATGGCCAAGTCGGCGTTGCGAGGCTCGCCTGTCATGGTCTGCGCCGTGGTCGGTTTCCCCCTGGGAGCGATGACGCCCACGGCAAAAGCCTACGAGGCGCGTGAAGCGGTGCGTCAGGGCGCGCAAGAAATCGACATGGTGATTAACCTGGGCGCGCTCAAGTCGAGGGACTACGAGACCGTCTTCGAGGACATCTGCCGGGTGGTCAAGGCAGCGCACCCCGCCAAGGTCAAGGTGATCCTCGAGACCGGGGCGCTCGACAATGAGGAAAAGATCATCGCCTGCAGCCTTTCCAAGCTTGCAGGCGCCCACTTCGTCAAGACGTCCACCGGTTTCGGGCCTGGCGGCGCCACCGTCGAAGACGTGACGCTCATGCGCAAGATCGTCGGCAGCGACATGGGCGTCAAGGCATCTGGAGGAGTCCGCACGCGAGAAGACGCCGAGCGGATGGCACAGGCAGGCGCCAACCGCATCGGCGCGTCTGCATCGGTAGCCATCGTGACGGGGACGGACAAGAAGGACGCGCCCAAGAAGTTCGCGGGTCGCGGAGGTTACTGATGGGCTCCCCACCGGCAAGCTCGGCGGCGGCGTCCTCCGTCGTGAGGCGTGCGATCGTCATCGTGCTCGATTCGGTCGGCTGTGGAGCCGCGCCCGACGCCGCCAAGTATGGCGACGAGGGAGCCAACACGCTGGGCCACATTGCCCAGCGTGTCTGCGGGATGACCCTCCCCTACCTGCAGAAATATGGGCTCGGAAACATCACAACGGTCCTCGGCGTGCCGCCGGCGATCGTCCCCGCTGGCGCTTTCGGCATGATGCGGGAGGCCTCGGCTGGAAAGGACACGTCCACGGGTCACTGGGAGATGGCGGGGCTCTGGCTTGCCGAGCCCTTCTGCACCTTTCCAACCGGCTTTCCCGGCGAAATCATCGATGCGTTCAAGCAGCGCGCGGGCCGCGGGGTCCTCGGCAACAAGGCCGCTTCGGGCACCGAGATCATCGAAGAGCTCGGCCCCTTGCACGCGCGCTCGGGCGATTTTATCGTGTACACGAGCGCCGACTCGGTCTTCCAGGTAGCCGCCCATGAAGAGGTGGTGCCTCTCGACGAGCTCTACCGCGCCTGCAAGATCGCCCGGGAGATCCTCGACCCGTACCACGTCGGCCGGGTGATCGCTCGGCCCTTCGTCGGAGCCCCGGGGCAGTACCAGCGCACGTACAATCGCAAGGATTTCTCGATGCTGCCGCCCGAGCCCACGGTGCTCGACGCGATTCGCGAGGGAGGCATGCCTGTTGTCGGAGTGGGCAAGATTGGCGATATCTTCGCCGGGCAGGGACTCACCGAGGACGTCCACACCGAGGGAAATGCCGACGGCCTGCGGAAAACGTTGGAGCTCATGGACCGCGTGGACAGAGGGCTCATTTTCGTCAACCTCGTGGACTTCGACATGCTGTACGGCCACCGCAACAACCCCAGCGGCTACTACAAGTGCCTGCGCGAGTTCGATGCGTTCCTGCCCGCGATCGAGGCCAAGCTCCGCGCCGGCGATCTCGTGGTGCTCACCGCCGACCACGGCAACGATCCCACCACTCCAGGGACCGATCACACCCGCGAGCACGTCCCGCTGCTCGTCTTTGGCCCCTCCTGTGCGCCGGGGCGTGCCCTCGGGACGCGCAGCACGTTCGCCGACGTTGGCGCCACCCTAGCAGAGGCTTTCGGCGTGCGCCCGCCGCCGCATGGAACGAGTTTCTTGGGCGAGATCGCGTGAGATGCCGCCGATGATCCCCCGAGAGCTGATCCGCAAGAAGCGGGACGGCGAGCCCCTCTCTGCCGACGAGCATCGATCGTTCGTGGCCGGCGTGACCGATGGCTCCATCCCGGACTACCAGGCAGCGGCGATGCTCATGGCCATCTACTTCCGGGGCATGACCGACCACGAGCTCTCCGCCTGGGCCGATGCCATGCTTCACTCCGGCGACGTGCTCGACCTGTCGTCGGTTCACGTACCCAAGGTAGACAAGCACTCGACGGGAGGCGTTGGGGACAAGATAAGCTTGCCGCTTGCGCCCGCCGTGGCCTGCTGCGGCGTGGCCGTGCCGATGGTCTCTGGACGAGGCCTGGGGCACACCGGGGGAACCCTCGACAAGCTGGAGTCGATCCCCGGTTTTCGGGTGGACCTCCCAGTGGAACGGTTTCGCGAGATCGTCTCCACGGTAGGCGCGTGCCTCATTGGACAAACCGAGCGCATTGCGCCGGCGGATCGCAAGCTCTACGCGCTCCGAGACGTGACCGCCACGGTCGAGTCGATTCCGCTCATCGCCTCGTCGATCATGTCGAAAAAGCTCGCCGAGGGGATCGACGCCCTCGTGCTCGACTGCAAGGTGGGCACCGGCGCGTTCATGAAGACAGTGGACGCCGCCCGCGACCTTGCTCGCACCATGCAGGCCATTGGAGCAGCCGCGGGAAAGAAGGTCACCGCCGTGCTGAGCAACATGGATCAACCGATCGGGCGGGCGGTGGGTAATGCGCTCGAGGTCGAGGAGTCGATCGAGGTGCTGCGCGGCGGCGGGCCTGCGGACACTAGGGAGCTCACGGTCGCTCTCGGTGCCGAGATGCTCCTTGCGGGGGGTGTCGTGACCGCCCTCGACGAAGGAGCAGCGGCTGTAAGACGCGTACTGGACAGCGGCCACGCGCTCCAGAAGTTCCGTGAAATCGTAGCGGCGCAAGGCGGGGATCCGCGGGCTGTTGACGAGCCCAAGCGGTTTCTTCCCCAGGCTGGAGCCTGCCTGGAGGTGCGCGCGCAACGGGCTGGCTGGGTCGGATCCATTTTCTCCGAGGCCGTGGGCATGGCCGCCCTTGTCCTAGGTGGCGGGCGGCGTCGGAAGGAAGACATGATCGATCCAAGCGTGGGAATCACGGTCCTCGCCCACATTGGTGATCGGGTGGAAAAAGGGATGCCGCTCGCCCTGCTCCACCACCGCGGTGACGACAGCGCTGATGACGCCGCGCGACGGATCCTCACCGCCTATCGAATTGTCGATGAGCCACTCCCTGCCGTTCCCCAACTCTTGCTCGAGGTCTGGCGTTGACCCGCGACACCCTTTCCTTTCCACTCTATGATCAGCTTCATATCGCCGTGGCAACGATTCGCACCCGAATCGGCGAGCGCCATCCTACGGTGGGACTGGTCCTCGGCTCGGGCCTCGGTAGCTTTGCCGATAGGCTCGTTGCGCCGATGGTCCTCGACTACTCGGAGATCCCCCATTTCCCCATCTCCACCGTCACGGGACATGCAGGACGACTGGTCATCGGGGACATGGTTTCTCCGGCTGGACGCCGAGTGACATGCATGGCCATGCAAGGCCGGGTGCACTTTTATGAAGGCCATGATCTCAGGCGAGTCACCCTGCCCATCCGCACCATGATCCTCTTGGGCGCCAAGACGCTCATCATCACGAACGCTGCGGGCGGCGTGAATCCGTCGCTTTCCCCAGGGGAGTTGGTGATCATCAACGACCACATCAACCTATTTCCCGAGGGGCCCTTGCGGGGCGACAACGACGAGCGGCTCGGGTCACGCTTCCCCGACATGACGCGCGCTTACAATCCCGAGCTCCGCGCGCTCGCCCTGCGGGTGGGCAAGGGCATGGGCCTTGCCCTGCGAGAGGGGGTGTACGCCGGCCTTCCAGGACCGTCGTACGAAACTCCCGCAGAGATACGCATGCTCGGAATCATGGGTGCCGACCTGTGCGGCATGTCGACGGTCCCCGAGGTGATCGTCGCCAACCATCAGGGGGCCCGCGTTCTTGGCATTTCGTGCGTGACGAACATGGCCGCAGGGCTAACCGGTGCTCCACTTTCCCACGAGGAAGTCACCGAAACCGCGAACCGCGTGCGCAAGACCTTCGAGGGTCTCGTCGAGAAGATCCTTTGGGAGCTGGCGAGCGAGGCAACCCATGACCGACGATGATCTCATCGCCCGCGCGAGTGCCGCCCGGACCCGGGCGTACGCTCCATACTCCAAGTACCACGTGGGCGCTGCAGTGCTCGCTGAAGGCGACGTGTTCGACGGCGCCAACGTGGAGAACGCGTCCTACGGCCTAGCCATCTGTGCTGAGCGGACAGCAGTGTGCCGCGCGGTGCTCGAGGGAATCCGTGAGATCGACACGGTCGCCGTGGTGACCGAGTCGTCTCCCCCGGCGAGCCCCTGCGGGATGTGCCTCCAGACCCTGGCGGAGTTCTCCCGCGACTCCAAGCCACTACGCGTGCTCCTCGCCAACCTTCGGGGTGAACGTCGGGTGCTCACGCTCGCGGAGCTCCTTCCGCACGCGTTCCGGCCCGAGGACCTCGCACGAAAGGGGTGACATGTCTGACCAGGCCAAGCACGACACGGCCGAGGAGGTCGTGATCCGCGGCGGAATGATTGTCACCATGGATCCCGCCTGGCGCCTCCTCGTGGGTGACGTGGCCATCCGTAGCGGGCGCATCGTGCAGGTGGGCGGGGATTACACCCCCACATCGAGGAGCTTCTCGATCCTGGACGCGGAGGGGTCCATCGTGATGCCTGGCCTGGTCCAATCCCACGTGCACACCTGCCAGACCCTTGCACGCGGGCATGCGGACGACCTGTCGCTTCTCGATTGGCTTCGGCGGGTGGTGTGGCCGTACGAGGCCTCTCTGACCCGCGAAGACGTGGCGTCGGCCTGCCGCCTTGCGCTCGTGGAGCTACTCCTCGGCGGAACGACCGCGATCCAGGACATGGGGACCGTGCACCATGCAGACGCCCTGTTCGAGGTAGCAGAGGCCGCGGGCATCCGGGCGCTCATCGGCAAGGCCATGATGGATGAAGGGGTCGGCGTGCCGGACGGACTCCGGGAGACAACCGCGGCGTCGATCGAGGGAAGCGTTGCCCTTTGCAAGGCATGGAACGGCAGGGACGGTGGCAGGCTGCGGTATGCCTTCGCGCCCCGTTTCGTCCTGTCCTGCACCGAGGAGCTCCTCCAGGCGACCTGCGCCGAGGCGCGCCGCTTGGGGGCACGGATCCACACCCACGCGAGCGAAAACCGTGGGGAGATCGAAGCCGTGCGCAAGCTGCGCGGCGACGACAACGTGGCGTACCTAGACAAGGTGGGCATGACCGGCGACGACGTCGGCTTGGCGCATTGCGTGTGGCTCGAGGAGCGCGAGCGAGAGGTCCTCCGGCGCACCGGGACGCACCTCCTACATTGTCCGTCGTCCAATCTAAAGCTCGCATCGGGGGTTGCGAGCATCCCGGAGCTCAGAGCCGAAGGGATCAAGGTGTCGCTCGGCGCCGACGGTGCCCCGTGCAACAACAACCTGGACGCGTTTCTCGAGATGCGCCTTTGCGGGCTCATCCACAAGCCTCGCTGCGGGGCAGAAGCGCTTCCGGCCAGCCAAGTGGTCAAGATGGCGACGCTCGGAGGTGCGGAGGCGCTCGGCCTGGGGGATGAGATCGGCTCGCTCGAGCTGGGAAAACGAGGGGACGTGAGCGTCGTGGATATCCAGGGGCCGCACGTCGTGCCGACGGAGTCGCCGTACTCGGCGCTGGTCTACGCGTGTAGGTCCACGGACGTGCGCCACGTCGTCGTCGATGGAGCCGTGGTGGTCAGGGACAGAAACCTCATGACGCTCGACGCTGAGAAGGCCGTCCACGACGCAAGACAAAGGGGGCGTCGGATCTTCAATAGCCTGTGATGAGCCACGGTCAGGTGCCGCCCGCCACTTCCTCGAGGAGGCTGGCCATCTGCTTGGTGCGCACGGGCATGGACGAGTGGGCTTGAACGACCACCCATGCGTTGTCTCGTCTCTCGAGCACCCAGGTGACCCGCAGTGGCAACGTCACCGTTCTGTCCGCCCGCGCCCCCTCGACGATGACGTTGGCGGCCGCCCAGGCCACGCTCCCTGATCGGGAGAGCTCGACCCGCAAGTCGGTCCCTCGGACGGACATGTCGTAGCCGAAATGGGAGCGGATCGTGGCCTCTTCGGCGATTTCAGGACCACGCCGCTCCCTGTCGGGATCGCTCCCGATCAAGAGCGAGTCGGCATCCAGGCTCACGTGACGCACGCGGGAGTCGTCTTCGTCGTGGATGAGCCGCTGCAAGATATCCTGGACTTCTTTGACGGAGGCGACGCTCGACGACGTGGTTCCCATGGTCTTCGGGAGCGGCGCCCTCCCCTGCATGGCGAGCGCAAGGGCGTCGTCGTCGGGCACGCCTCGAGAAACGTGTTTCGCCACGAGGAGCCAGCTTGAATCGTGCCGCTCGTACACCGACGTCACCCGCAGCGGGAATGCCGCGATCTTTCCCTTGTGCTTGACTCGGTAGCTTATCTCGTCGAACACCCACCCGACGGTCTTGTCAGCCGAAAGGTGCACCTCCAGGGCCTTGGAGACGATCTGGAATCCGCGGCCAGGAATAACTCGGCCGCGGAGGGATCCCGCGGCCGCTCGCGCGGGCAGATCGAACCCCACGATCACGTCGTCCGCTTCCACGTCGATCAGAAGGACGCGCTTGTCCTCGGCAATTCCGTCGATGTAGGCGTCCACGTAGTCGCTGCTCAATGCCTTGTACGACTCCAAGACGGTAGCCCGGAGATCGCCTTCGAGCTCCTCGAGCACTCGTTCAGGGGAAATTGGCCTACCTGGAGCGGTAATCGGCGGTCTGGTCGTAGGCGACCGGCACCCTGCGAGGAGAAAGAACAGGGACGCGAGGAGTGCTGGTATCCAGGATGGCATCATCTTGATGCGCGGGGGTCGCTGCGGAAATTGTGAGTGCACGGGGGCGAGCGTGTCAACGATCTAGGGGCCAAGCGTTAGGGCCCTTAGCTTGCTCAGCTTATACTTCCATTCTGAACCTCGAGGCGCAGCATGGCCGGTAGCTCCAAGGGCACCATTTTTGACATCCAGCGATTTTCCATCCACGACGGGCCCGGCATCCGGACGCTCGTCTTTTTCAAGGGATGCCCTCTAAGCTGTGCCTGGTGCTCGAATCCCGAAAGCCAGTCGAGTCTCCCCGAGCTCATGCTCGACCACGAGCGATGTCGGCTCTGTGGCCGCTGTACGTCCGCCTGCCCCATTGGCTGCCATGCGATCGTGGCGGGTCCCCAAGGCAGAACGCACGAAGTCAACCGGCAGAAGTGCCAAGGACATGGGAAATGCGTGCAGAACTGCCCAACCAGTGCCCTTCGCCTTGTGGGTGCAAGGATGACCGTGGACGAAGTCCTCGCCGCAGTGCTCGAGGACTATCTCTTCTTTGTTGAATCGCGTGGCGGGGTTACCCTCGGCGGCGGCGAGCCCACGACCCAGCCCGCTTTTGCCCTGGAGCTCCTTAGGAAATGTAGGGAATACGGCATCCACACGGCCCTAGAGACGTGTGGCCACACGGATCGGCGCGTTCTCGAGCGGCTCATGCCTTTCGTGGACCTATTCCTCTTTGACATCAAGCACGTGGACCCCCAAAAACATCGCTCCGCGACGGGAGCACCGAACGACCGAATACTAGCCAATGCGGCGCACCTCCTTCGTACCCACGCGTCGGTCGTGGTTCGAATTCCCCTCATCCCAGGATTCAATGATGACCGGGAATCACTGGAGGAGATGCTGGGCTTCGTAGGCGAGCACAGCCGCAGTCGCTCGAACCAGCGGGTCGACCTCCTCCCCTATCACCGATTCGGAGTCGGCAAGTACCGACGCTTGGGCCGCGAGTACCCCATGGACAAGAACGCAGCGCTACAAGCCAACATCTTTGACCATGCCCAAGACGTGGCCCGTTCTCTTGGCTTGGCACTGGGTGTTCAAGGGTTTTACATTTAGGCGGTTGGCTGAAAGCGAGCCGCGAAGCAACAAGGGAGCGGCGAGCGACGGCGAGGAAACAGGCGACTTCGAGCGAGGTGCAGCGGAGCGAGGTGGAGCCCCGAGCCGAAGCGAGCCGCGAAGCAACAAAGGAGCACAAACATGGTAGTCGCCAAGAAGAGTGGACAAGTAGGCACACTCCCCCCCCGGATCGAGCGCTTGCGCAATGAGTTCCTCAAGGTAAAACCGTCAATTTCGATCGCTCGGGCGAAAGCCACCACGGAAGTCGCCAGGGAAAACCCGGCCATGCCCATTGCCCTTGTCAAGGCCAAGGGGTTTTATCGGGCGTGCGAGTCGATTCCTATCTACATCGGCAAGGATGAGCTCCTCGTGGGTCATCCTGGCGGCAAGCCGAGGGCGGGCGTGTTTTCGCCGGAAATCGCTTGGCGATGGGTCGAGAAGGAGCTCGACACGGTCGCGCGACGCCCGCAGGATCCTTATGACCTGTCGGAAGAAGACAAGGACGTCCTCCGCCGGGAGATCTTTCCTTTTTGGAAGGGAAGATCCGTCGAGGAAGTCGTCAACAGCGAGCTCGACGCGCTCGGCCTGTCGCCCCTCACCGTGAAGAGCGGGATCATCGATTGCGAGGTGAAGACCACCAGCGGTGGTGGGGACCTCTCGCCCGGTTACGCGAACATCCTGTTCGCATGGGGCCTAAGGGGCGTTGCGGCCGACGCGGCCAAGCGGCGGGCGTCCTGCGATCTTCGCAATCCCGAGGACATCGACCGGATCCATTTCCTCCGGGCGGTCGAGATCACCTGCGATGGCATGATCCTCCTCGGACAAAGGTACGCGGACCTCGCTCGAGCGCAGGCCGCCGCCGAAACGAGCCCCCAAAGAAAGAAGGAGCTCGAACGAATCGCCCAGGCTTGCGAGCGAGTGCCCGGCGATCCCCCACGGAACTTCCATGAGGCGTTGCAAGCCATTTGGTTCGGACAGGTCGGGCTTTTCCTCGAGGAGAACACGTCGGGCACTTCCCCGGGCCGCATCGACCAATACGTGTTCCCATTTTTCGAGCGCGACCTTGCCTCCGGAAGCCTCGGCAAGGAAGAAGCGCACGAGCTCTTGTACTGCTTCCTCCTCAAGTTCAACGAAATCCCGTGGCTCTTAAGCGAGTTCGCGACCAAGTACTTCGCGGGATACATGCCTTTTCTCAACATCTGCGTGGGCGGGCAGCTTCCGAGCGGTCGGGACGCCACCAATGAGCTCTCTTATCTCATCATGGACTGCGTGAAGAACCTGGCGATGTATCAGCCTTCCCTCGCGGCCCGCGTCCACAACAGCTCCCCGCCGCGGTTTCTGCTCAAGGTGGCCGAGCTGATTTCCACTGGGATCGGCTTCCCAGCCCTGCACTTCGACGACGCCACCATCAAGATGCTCATCTCGAACGGGGTCTCCCTCGAGGACGCCAGGGACTACTGCCTCATGGGCTGCGTCGAGCCGTACGTGCACGGGAAGATGTCGCGGTGGACGTCTGCGTGCTATACGAACTTCCCCGTTGCCATTGAGCTTGCGCTCACCAATGGACTCCATAGGGCGACCGGTGAACGCCTCGGATTAGAGACCGGAGACCCGCGCTCGTTTAAGACATATGAGGAATTCGAGAAGGCGGTCAAGAAGCAGCTCGATTACCTGATTGGGGTCGCTGCCACCGCGACCCTCATCGCGCAGAAGGCACATCGGAGACATCTCCCGAAACCGCTGAGCTCCGCGCTGGTCGAGGGTTGCGTGGAGTCGGGACAGGATGTCACGAGCGGCGGTGCCCATTACAACGTTGGTCCGGGGGTCATTTTCGTCGGGATCGCCGATTACGCCAATTCCATGGCGGCCGTGAGGAAGCTGGTCTTTGATGATAGGGTGATGACCATGGACACCCTATGCGCAGCCCTCGACCGCGATTTCGAGGGCCATGACGAGGTTCGCAACGCCTGCGAAAACGCACCGAAGTACGGTAATGACATTGATTACGTCGATCTCCTGGCGACCGATATCATGGATTACGCGGCGAAGAAGCTGAACTCCCACCGCGGGCTTTTCGCGCGATTGGAGCTGGGGACCCTTTCGGTCACGACGAATGTTCCACAAGGCCTCGTGATTGGCGCCCTGCCGAGCGGAAGAAAGGCCGCGATGCCCCTCGCTGACGGGATTAGCCCTGCGGCGGGCACCGACATGAAGGGCCCGACCGCCTCGATCAAGTCCGTTGACAAGCTCAACCAGGAGTCGTCGAGCGTGGGGACGCTCTTCAACATGAAGCTCGACCCCGTGCTCCTCTCTGACGACGCTGGGCGCGCCAACTTCATGAGCCTCATCCGCGTGCATGGACAGCTCGGCGGCGCTCAGATCCAGTTCAACTGCGTGGATCGGGAGACGCTCCTTTGCGCCCAGCGCAACCCGGAGCAGTACCGATCGCTCGTGGTGCGCGTTTCCGGCTACAGCGCCTTCTTTACCGAGCTCAGCAAGGAAATCCAGGACGACATCATCAACAGGACCACCCAATCACGCTGGTGAGCGCCGCCGCGGCCGCTGAAGACGCCTTGTGATTGCACGTATCCCGCGGGCGCCCATCATCCATGGAGGATGCGCGGCCCAGTGCGAGACCCGCTCGAACTCCTCGTCCGGACGTGGCCACCCATGCGCGGGACCCTCGCCACGAGCGCGGCCGTCCGGGGCGACACGCACCTGTTCGAGGTGAAGTACGATGGCTACCGCGCCCTGGCGGGCATTACGGCTGAGCGCGTGGCGCTGCAGAGTCGGAATGGCCTCGACCTGTCCCGGCGCTTCCCTGCGGTCGCTGATGCGCTGGCGGAGCTCGACGTGGCCGAAGCGGTTCTCGACGGCGAGATCATCGCCGTTTCCGGCGGCGGGCGCGTGGAGTTCGAGGAGCTTGCAGCGCATGCGGCGAGCCTGCGCTTCGCGGTCTTCGACCTGCTCTGGATCAACGGGACGGATCTCAGGACGCAGCCCATCGAAGTTCGCCGCGCCTTTCTCGAGCGCGTGCTCGCAAGCCCTCCTCCCTTGATCTTTCTCGCCGAGCGCCTGGAGGGGCCCATTGGGCACGCTCTCGACGAGGCCCGCAAGCGCGGACTCGAAGGGATCATGGCGAAGCGGCGCGAGTCCCGGTACGAGCCCGGCAAGTCACGCGCCTGGCTCAAGGTCAAGCTCGTCGCCACCTCGGACCTGGCGATCGTGGGATACACGCCGATCTCCACGGGTGGACCCGCGGTAGGTGCTCTCCTCGTCGCGATCTACGAGCAGGGTGCCTTCCGATACGCTGGGAAAGTCGGGACGGGGTACAGCGATGAGGTGCGCCGGCGGCTCTGGGACGTGCTCGAGCAAGACCGGATGGAGAGGCCTGTCGCCGCGGACGCGCCTCGCCTGCGTGACGCGCGATGGGTCAGGCCGCGTCTCGTCGCAGAGGTGGCGTTCACCGAGTGGACGCGGGATGGAAAACTCAGGCATCCGTCGTTCCATGGGCTCCGCTTCGACAAGTCTCCCGAGGAGTGCGTGCGGGAGATCGTTTAACACTACTGCGTCATTTCCACGCCGTCGCGAGAGCGCAGCCCGCCGCGGCAGATCGCGGCGGCGCCCGGAGCGAGCGACGAAGGCGTGCTGAAGCACGCCGAGGAGCACGCGAGGACGCACGGCGCGAGATGCCCGGCGGGTGCGCTCGCAGCAGGCGGGGAAGTGACGCAGTAGTGTTA
>JACQUZ010000057.1 GCA_016210055.1 Deltaproteobacteria bacterium
CACAGAACCCGTAGTTGCGGGTCATCCGGTTCTTCACCACGTCGATCTTCTCCTGCGAGTCCCTGTCTACGACCGTCGAAACGAGAGAAGTGAGCTTGATCGAGTCCTTCTGATCTTCGAAGAGCTTCAACTCGAGGGCCTTGTGCAGGCGCTCGTTCGTGCGGTAATCGAATTGCCGACCCTCGACCGCGAGCGCGCCGATGTAGTTCATGATCTCGCGGCGGAAGTCCTCCTTGCGCGACTCGGGGATGTCGATCTTCTCCTCAATCGACCGCATGAGCCGTTCATCAGGCTCCTCGTCCTGCCCCGTGTACTTGTTCTTGACCTTCTCCTTCTGCGTGAAGGCCTTGATGTTGTCGATGTAGTTCGCGCAGAGCTTCGCGATGGCGTCCTCGTCGGCAGAAATGGCGCGTTGGACCTCGTTCTTCACGAGATCCTCGTACTCCTGCTTGACCACCGTGAGGAGCTCGCCGTACCGACGGCGCTGATCCTCGACCGTGATGAGCGAATGGTGACGGAGCCCGCCCTCGAGCTCGTTCATCACCATGAACGGGTTCACGCACCCTTCCCCCTTGTCAGAGACGAGCGCATTGGAGATCTTGTCTTGAATGTAGCGCGGAGAGATGCCTTCAAGGCCCTCGCGGAGCGTCTCCTTCCGGAGCTCCTTGATGTTGTCCTGCGTGAAGCCCGGGAGTGTCTTTCCGTCGTAGAGTTTTGCCTTCTGCAAGAGCGTGAGGTTGTGCTTCTTGGGATCCTCGAGCCGCGTCAGGACACCCCAAAGCGCGGCCACGTCGAGGGTATGCGGGGCGATGTGCTTCCCCTTGATGCGGTTATGGTTGTAGTCCTTCTTGTAGATCTTCACCTCTTCAGAGACGCGGCTGATGTACGGGATGTCGATCTTCACCGTCCGATCCCGAAGCGCCTCCATGAACTCGTTGTTGAGGAGCTTCTTGTACTCCGCTTCGTTGGTGTGCCCGATGATGACCTCGTCGATATCGGTCTGCGGGAACTTCTTCGGCTTGATCTTGTGCTCTTGGGTGGCGCCGAGGAGGTCGTAGAGGAACGCCACGTCGAGCTTGAGGATCTCGATGAACTCGATGATACCGCGGTTGGCGATGTTGAACTCGCCGTCGAAATTGAAAGCCCTTGGATCCGAGTCGGAACCATACTCGGCGATCTTGCGATAGTTGATGTCGCCGGTGAGCTCGGTCGAGTCCTGGTTTTTCTCGTCCTTGGGCTGGAACGTGCCGATTCCGACGCGGTCCTGCTCCGAAAGGACGAGCCTCCGCACGCGCACGTGTTCCATGACCTTGGCCCAGTTTCCCTTGTAATGGGCCATGAGCTCGCGAAAAATCTGTCTATCCGCTGGATTGACGTCACCCTCGACAACCACGGGCTGGGCTTCCGTACCGATCCCCATTTCCCGGAACGCACGCGGGCGCCACTCCTGCGGGATGAGCCGAAGGGGCTCCTCGTGCATTGGACAATGGAAAACATCGTGGCCACCGGCGAGCCGCGCGAGCTCGCCGGGAAGATGCCAGTAATAGGTATAAAGGGCACCTTCGGCGCCCCGCGAGTACTCCTCGAGACCGCGCTTCAAGAGCCTCACGATCGTGGATTTCGACGAGCCGACCGGGCCATGAAGGAGGATCACCCTCTTCTCGGTGCCGTAGCGCTGGGCAGCGCTCTTGAGCACGTTCACGAGGCGCATGAGCGGGATGTCCAAGCCAAAAACAGCGTCCTTCCCGCCGTGCTGCTCGTCCTTGAAGAAGTTGTAGCGAATCAGCTTCTTCTTGTTGTCGATATACTCCTCCTGCCCGTAGGCAAGGAGCATGTCGTAGATCCGCTGGAAGGCCGTGCGGGTCACCTTGGGATTCTCTCGCACGACGCGGAGGTATTCCTCGAACGACCCCTCCCAGTGGAGATCCTGGTATTCCTTGTAGTCCTGAAGTGCCGCGATCTTCTCGACCAAGCTCATTCTCGGGGTCTCCTCGCAAGCTCTGTGGACACGTCTGAACTCTCGATCAGGGTACCACGCACGATCTGGGGGAGCAATTTGGAACGTGCGTTATACTAGGCGAGCGTGCGCGACCATTGGGACCATGAAGGGAGCGGTACAGGGCGTCAGAAGGCAACGGCCCTGCCGGTGCTAATCGCGGATGACGAGGAGACCATCCGCATCCTCCTGGGAAAGATCGTGGCGCGCGTCGGCGCCGAAGTCGCTTTCGCCGAGACCGTCGCCCAGGCGCGCGCTGCCATCGAGGAACGGGATTTCTCGTGCGCCTTAATCGACAAGAATCTCCCCGACGGGAACGGCCTCGATCTCATGGCATTCCTCAAGGAGCGCCGCCCGCTTGCCGAGGCGTTCCTCATCACCGGATACGCGAACACCGAGAGCGCCATTGAGGCCCTGCGCCTCGGCGCCTTCGACTACCTGGTCAAGCCGTTCGACTTGGCCGCCGTCACCCACAGGCTCCGCCTCGCCATGGAAAGGCGGCAGATGCGCGAGGAGCGCGAGCGCCTCGTCACCGAGCTTAGGCGGACAAACGCGCTCTTGGGTGAATCCCGGCAGGAAATCAAGAGGGCCTACCTGGAGACGGTGCTTCGCCTCTCCATCGCCGCCGAGTTCAAAGATGGCGACGCGCGGGCCCACGTGCGCCGCATTTCCCGCTACTGCGGGATCCTCGCCCGGGCGATCGACGCCACCGAGGAGTGGGTGGAAAACATCGTGTACGCGGCCCCGCTCCACGACATCGGCAAGATCGGCGTGCCCGACGCCATCTTGCAGAAGCCTGGTCCTTTGACTCCCAAGGAACGGGAGATCATGAAGGAGCACGTCCTCATTGGCGCCCGCATCCTCGAGGGGACAACGTCTACTGTCCTTTCGCTCGCCCATGAGATCATCCTTTCGCACCATGAGAGATGGGACGGCACCGGGTACCCGAAGGGCCTCCGCGGCAGCGAGATCCCGCTTTCCGGGCGTGTCGTGGCCTTGGCCGACGCCTGGGATGCGATTTCTACCAACCGCAGCTATCGTCGAGCCCTGGAGCTGGATCAGGCGGTGACTGAACTTCGCCGGTGCGCAGGAACCCATTTCGATGAGACCTTGGTCACCGCGTTTCTCGATAGCCTCCCCCAGGTCCGAGCGGTCCTCGAAGAACATCGCCAGGGGGCATGACACCAGCGCTGAAATCTGTACACTAGCCGCCGCGAATGGCGTGGACGAGCGGCGTGCCGCATGATCGAGAGGACGAGCCGCAGGCCCCTTGTCTGCCCCGCGGGTTGCCCTCGAGGGTGTCCGCGAGGGCGGTCCAAGCCAGGGCGATTCTCCTCGCGCTTGCTGTAGTCGCCCTGGGCTACGCCTTGCAGGTCAATCAGGGCGCGTACCACCGGCAGGCCATCCCGCTCTTGCTTGCGACCTTGGGACTCGTCTTGGCGAGCCAGGCCTTGCCCACGCGAGGAGCTCTTCGGGAATCGGACCAAGATCCGGTTCTATTGGTCATCGGCATTGGCGTCGCGGTTCAGCTCGGCGTGCTCGCCACCGCGCGTCCAGGGATCTCATTTCCCAGTCAACCTGCCGACCTGGTCCCGTACTATTTCGCGTTGGCCGTGGCGGGCGTCATCGTCGGATCGGCCCTTTCCGCCGCCCCGTGGCTCGGCAAGGCCGGGATGCCGCTCCTCTTGCTCGTTCACTTCGCCATCGGCGCATGGCTTCTCGGCCATGGGTCCAAGCCGCACATCGACGTGTACGCCTGGCACGAGGAGGCCTTTCGCCTGCTCACCGATGGGTCGAACCCTTATTCCGGTACCATGCCGAACATCTATCCCCACGCCCGGTGGTACGGCCCGAACATGGTGGAGAACGGGCGAGTCCTTGTGGGCTTCCCGTATCCACCGCTGAGTCTCCTCTTGGCGGGCATGGGTAGGCTCGCCGGTGATTACCGATATGCCACCCTATCGGCGATCACGCTTTCGGGAATGTTCATGGCCTACGCGCGCCCCGGCCGCCTGGCGACGGCCGCAGCAGCCCTTTTTCTTTTCACGCCCAGGGCATACTTCGTCGTCGACCAGGGATGGACGGAACCTTTTCTGGTCCTCCTGGTGTCGTTCATGGCCTTTTGCGCCTGCCGGGCACCCAAGCTGGTCCCCGTGGCCTTGGGGCTCCTCCTCGCCATCAAGCAATACATGGTCTTTGCGGCCCCACTCGCGCTGCTGCTCATTCCACGACCATGGAGCTTGAGAAAACTGGCGGCCATGTTTCTCCCTGCCGCGGGTGTCGTCTTGGTCCTCGCACTGCCCTTCTTCACTTGGGATCCGCGAGGGTTCGCCCGCTCGATTGTGCTGTTTCAAGCCACCCAGCCGTTTCGAATCGACTCCCTGAGCGTTTTGGCGTGGCTGGCGCGGCGCACCAAGGGCTTGACCTTCCAAGGCTGGATAACCTTCGCGGCGGCGCTCCCCATCCTGGCGCACGCATGCTGGCGCGGGGCGCGCACGATCTCCGGTTTCACCGCTGGGCTCGCGGCCACTATTCTTTGCTTCTTTGCCTTTAGCAAGCAGGCATTCTGTAACTACTACTTCTTCATTATTGGAGCGGCGTGCTGCGCAGTCGCCGTCACGGGCGTCCTCAAGGAAGAATCGGCTGGGCAGAAAGGAGCAGAGCGCCCGCGTCCTTTTCCGACAGGATAGGGTGGAGCTCCGGCCACGGTATCGCCAGGTCGGGATCGTTCCAACGAATGGTTCGCGCGGCTTCCGGCACGTAATAATCGGTCAGCTTGTAATGCACGCTGGCGGTAGCGCTGAGCACGCAGAATCCGTGGGCGAATCCACTCGGGATCCACAATTGGCGCATGTTTTCGTGCGAGAGCTCCACCGAGAACCACTTGCCAAAGGTTGGAGAGTCTCGGCGAATGTCGACCGCCACGTCGAAAACAGCCCCGTGGACGACTTGAACGAGCTTCCCCTGGGGCCGCGGTTCCTGGAAGTGGAGGCCACGAATGGTCCCCTTGGTGGAATGAGTGAGGAGGTCGAAGACGAGCACTGCGCTCACGCCTTGCTCTGGGTAGCGGAGGGCGTGGTAAGTCTCGATGAGAGCCCCTCGCTCGTCGCCCACTGACCGCGGCTCCACGAGCAGCAAGCCGGAAAGCGGCGTGCCAAGGACGTTCACCCGCCCCTCCTCCAATGGTGGGCAAGCTGCACGAGGTACCGCCCGTAGTCGCTGCTTTCAATGGGCTTTGCGAGGCGTTCGAGCTCTACCACGTCGATAAACCCCATGCGGAGCGCCACCTCCTCGGGACAGCCAATCTTGAGTCCTTGGCGACGCTCGATGATCTCGATGAAGCCAGACGCCTGCATGAGTGATTCGTGCGTGCCAGTGTCGAGCCACGCGAATCCTCGTCCCAATCGTTCGACGCGGAGTGCACCGCGTCGCAAGTACTCCTGATTCAAGTCGGTGATTTCCAGCTCTCCACGTGCGGACGGCTTGAGCGTGGAAGCGATCTCGCAGGCGTCGCTGTCGTAGAAGTAGAGCCCAATGACCGCGAAATTAGACCTCGGCTGTTTCGGTTTCTCCTCGATGCCAACGGCTTGACCGCGCTGATCGAATTCCACCACTCCATATCGTTCTGGATCCTTGACGTAATACCCGAAAATCGTCGCTCCATCCCTCCTCGCGGCGACTCGCTGAAGGAGCTCCCCCAGCCCGTGCCCATAGAACAGGTTGTCGCCGAGGACCAGCGCCACGGGATCATTTCCAATGAAGTCTCGGCCAATGAGCAGGGCTTGGGCGATTCCTTCCGGGCGGGGCTGGGCCCGGTACTGAAACGATACGCCCCACTTTGAGCCATCCCCCAGAAGTCGCTCGAACCCAGGCAGGTCGCGGGGCGTCGAGATCACGAGGATATCCCGGATTCCGGCGAGCATGAGGGTACTTACCGGGTAATACACCATGGGCTTGTCGTACACGGGCAAGAGCTGCTTGCTCACGACCCACGTGAGCGGGTAGAGCCGAGTTCCCAACCCGCCGGCGAGAACGATGCCTTTCATTTACACCACCTCGACTCGTGGAATAGGAACAATGAATCTTCCTCCCGCCTGACGATACGCCTGCTCCTTTTCCATGATCTCGGCGCTGTGGTTCCAAGCGAGGAGAAGCACGTAGTCGGGCCGGTCGCCGCCCAAGTCTGGTCCCTTGATGGGAATCCTCATACCTGGACTGAAAAGCCCCTGCTTTGCCGGAGTGGCGTCCACCAGGTACTCGATCCTATCTGGGCCCAGCCCGCAGTAGTTGAGGAGCACGTTCCCCTTGGCCGCGGCCCCGTAGCCGACGACGCGCCTCTTGTCGCGATGGAGCTCGCCGATGAGACTGCAGAGCTTCTCTCGGAGGGCCGCCACATCGCCGGCGAAGCGCAAGAGGCGCGCCGGGTCGGACGCCCCCTCCTCCTCTTCGAGCGCGGCGAGCTCGGCGACCGATCCATCGATGGGGCGGCCTTTGGGGGCGCCTTGCCCAGCCCGCCGCACGTGGACCCGGATGGTTCCACCGTGAACCGATTTCCTCTGGACCTCGAACACCTCGAAGCCAAGCCGCCCGAAGAGCGTCATGAGCGGGCGAACGCCGAAGTAATACAGGTGCTCGTGATACACCGTGTCGAATTCCAGGTGGCCAAGGAAGTCAACCACGTAGGGGACTTCGAGGACAAAGACCCCGCGCTCGTCGAGAAGCCGGTCGACCCCCCGCATGACGTCTTCGAGGTTTTCCACGTGCGCAAAGACGTTGTTCGCCAGGATGACTGAAGCGGCGCCGTGCTGGGCGCGAATTTCATCGGCGAGGCGCTCGCCAAAGAAGCTCGCGATGGTGGGAACGCCTCGTTCCCTAGCCACCTCGGCCACATTCTCAGCGGGGTCGACCCCCAGGACACGAAGTGGCCTACCCAGGAGGTTTCGCAAGAGCACGCCATCGTTTGACCCGAGCTCTACAACTAATCCACCCGGCGGCACAAAGCGGTCCGCGACCTCTTGTGCATAGGCCGCGAAGTGCTTTGACATGGACCCCGATACCGACGAGAAATAGACGTAGTTACGGAACAGGAGCTCTGGCGACACCGAATGCAAGAGCTGGATGAGCCCGCAGGATCCACAATGGCCGAGAACCAGGGGAAACCGTGACTCCTCACGCTCTAGCTCACGAGGGCCAAGCAGGGCATTTGCAGGCGGCTGCATGCCCAGATCCAAGAACGGGCTCAGGCTCCGGGCCTTGCACGTCCCGCACGCCGTGCGCTCTCTCACGCGTTGATCCTGCACGGCAGACTTTTATGACGCCGCACTGGGCGGGTCAAGGCGAGTGGCGATCCACTCGGCGAGCGCGTCACGCCAGTGCCTCATGCAGTAGAGCCCAAGCCGCTCGAGTGCGCCGTGGGACAGGACGGAGTAGGACGGTCTCGGCGTCGGCGACCCGAGCTCGGCGGTCGAGATGGGTTCGACCGCGGCATCAATGCCTGCCATCTCGAGGGCAAAACGAGCGGCGTCAAAGAAGGATACCGCCCCTTGGGCAGTCGCGTGGTACACGCCAGGTGGCGCCACCCCGCCCGTGGCCGCTTGGGCAAGAACCACCAGCTGCCGGGCAAGCTCGCGCGTCCACGTAGGGCTGCCGGTCTGGTCGCTGACCACCCGCACCGGGTGTCCGCTCCTCGCCCGCGCGAAGATCTTGTCGAAGAAGTGCGGCCCACCCGTGCCGTAGAGCTCGCCCGTGCGCACGATCCACGCCTTGGCGCAAGCCGCCCTCACGAGCTGCTCCCCAGCCCACTTGGAACGCGCGTAAACGCCGAGAGGAGCCGGAGGGTCGTGCTCGTCGTAGGGCGCGCCCTTCTTGCCATCAAAGACGTAATCCGTGGACAAGTGAAAAAGGAACGCGCCGCTCCTCACGGCGGCGCCAGCGACGATTTCCGCCCCACCGACGTTCACCGCGTGGGCTTGTTCACGCTCCTTTTCGGCCAGGTCTACCTGGGTGAAGGCCGCGCAGTTCACGACCACGCGGGCGCCTTCCACGCACGCACGCACCGCTTCGGGATCCGTGATGTCGCATTGCTCCCTTGCGACGAGGCGAGCTTCAAGGTCCCCGCGTTCGAGCGCGGGGCGAAGCTCGCGTGCGAGCATTCCCCCGCCGCCGAGCACGACCGCGAGGGGCCTTGCGCTCCTCATGCCGCCTCGGCGACCGCGATGAGCGTGGCCCCTTGCCCCAGCCATGCGCTCCCCGCGCTGGCCGGAATGGCAAGGGCAGAAAGCGCCCCGCCCACAACAAAACTCGCGGCCTCCCAGGCGCGCCCCACCCGCGTGGGGCGTCCCGTAAGAGAGTGAAAAAACACGTTTGGGACCGACGAGGTGCGGTTCAATGCGCTCTGGGACCACCCCATGAGGTCGATCTCCACCTCATGATGCCACTTCTTGGTGACCCTGAGCCCGACGGTGCCAAAAAGCGAGTCCAGCGCCCGCTCGCTGAAGTGGTACAGGTGGCGGGGCACATCGAGGTGAAACCAGCCGGCGCCAAAAACGCGGGCCTGCCATCCCTGCGCGTTGGGGACCGCCACAACAATCCTCCCACCAGGCGAAAGGAGATGGCGCACGCGCTCCAGGGTACCCCGAGGGTCTCTCATGTGCTCCAGGCTGTGCCAAAGGGTGATGGCCTGAAACGGCCCCAGTGCCGCAACGTCGTCCAGGGTTTCGCCGACATCCAGGCCCTGCGCCCGGGCCACCTTGGGGTTCATCTCGGTTCCGACGACATGCCAACCCTTGGCCTGGGCTTGGAGGAGAAACGTGCCGTCCCCACAGCCCACATCGAGGAGCGTCCCCTTGCTCGTCACCTGACTCGAAAGCCACCTCACGCGCCGCCACGCGCAATACTTGGCCGTAAACCCGTGCCGGCCGCCGTGGTAAGCGGGTCCGTAGTATCGCGACAGGTCGGCGGGCTGTGGGCTCGTGTGCCCGAGACCGCAGGACCCGCATAGGGCGATGGAAAAGAGCTCCAAGGTTTGCGGGTCGCGCACGTCTTCAAAACGCCTGGCGAGGTCGCCACCGCAGGCATTGCACGTCACGGGCCGATGTCCGTTCATCCCGAAAAGAGCCTACCCCCTTGTGCAAGCAAGTAGAGACGAATAACACTGTGACCCCATGAAACCGATCGTCCTCATGCTCGCCTACAACGCCGAGCGGACGCTTGAAAAGACCTTCCAGGCACTTCCCGCCAGCTTGAAGCCGCACGTCGTCGTCGGAGACGACTGCTCTTCGGATCGCACCCAAGAGGTTGCGCGCGGCCTGGGGCTTCGGGTCGTGAGGCACGAGCGGAACCTCAATTACGGCGGCAACCTCAAGCGCCTGTTTCGCCTCTTCCTTGAAGAAGATGCCGACGTGGCGGTGGAGATCCACGCCGACTACCAGTACGAGCCAGCACTGGCCGATCTCATGATCGAGTACGTGGCCCGCGGGTACTACGACGTCATCCAGGGGAACCGCATCCGCACTCGCTCCGAGGCCCTGTCCGGTGGAATGCCTCTCTACCGCTATCTTGGGAACCGCACGTTGACACTCTTCGAGAACCTGTGGTTCGGGACCGTTTTTGGCGAGTGGCACAGCGGCATGCGAGCCTACTCGCGCAAGGTCATCGCCTCGCTCCCGCTCGAGACCTACAGCGACACGCACTCCTTTGCGAGCGACATCCTCATGGACTGCGTGGCGCGCGGATACAGGGTCGCCGAGGTCCCATGCCCCGTGCGCTACGAGGCAGACAGCTCATCCGTGAGCGTGCCGCGGCTGTTCCAGTACACGTTCAACACCGTGCGCACGGCGCTCAAGTACCCGCCGTGGCGCAGGCAGCCGCCTCATCCCATGGTCGTAGTACCCCTCGGGCAGGGCACGGCAGAGAGGGGTGCGGTGATCGATATTCATTCGAAGCGGACGACTAGGTAGGTGAGCCCCCCGCCCCCATGAGTCGGCCCCGGACTTGCGACTCGTAATAACTCCGGTATTCCCCGCTCATCACGCGTCGCCACCACCCCGGGTTGTCCACGTAAAAGCCGGCGGTCTCACGAAGACCTTCTTCCAGGCGACGCCGAGGGCTCCACCCAAGCTCTGCCCCGATCTTCCCCGCATGGATCGCGTAGCGGCGGTCATGCCCAGGTCGGTCCTCGACGAACTTGATCAGCCGCTCGGGCTTTCCCAGGATCGCGAGGATCTGCTTGACCAAGTCGATGTTTCGACGCTCAGCCTCCCCGCCGACGTTGTAGATCTCGCCGGCACGCCCCCGCTCGAGCACGGCGAGCAGTGCCTCGCAGTGGTCCTCCACGTGGAGCCAGTCCCGGACATTCCCTCCGTCGCCATACACGGGTAGCGGCTGATCGCCAAGGGCCTGAATGATCATGAGCGGGATGAGCTTCTCGGGAAATTGGAAGCGGCCGTAGTTGTTCGAACAGCGCGTCACCGAAACGGGGAGCCCGTAGGTGCGGTAAAACGAAAGCGCAAGGAGATCGGCCCCCGCCTTGGACGCCGAGTATGGGCTCGAAGGGCAAAGCGGACTGGTCTCGGTAAAAGCCCCCGTTTCCCCCAGGGAGCCGTACACCTCGTCGGTCGAGACCTGGACGAACTTGGAGACCTGGGCCCTAAGTGCTGCCTCGAGGAGCACCTGGGTGCCGAGGACGTTTGTCGACAGAAAAACGTGCGGATCGAGGATAGAGCGATCCACGTGGCTCTCTGCCGCAAGATGAACTACGGCACTTATCTCATGCGCCCGAAGGACATGCTCGACCAGCTCGCGATTGCACACGTCGCCGCGAACGAACGAATAGCGCGCTCCTGGCGCAAGGTCAGCGAGGTTCTCGAGGTTGCCGGCGTACGTCAGCTTGTCGTAGTTCACGATCTTCCACGCAGGCCGGACGTGCGCGAGGAACCTGACGAAGTTCGATCCAATAAAACCGCATCCGCCTGTGATGAGGATGTTCATGGCTGCTAATATTGCCCCAAGCTCCCATCCTCCCGCGCGCGCCGAAGGGCCCGTGCGAACAGCCACGTGCCGAGCGGTGCCATGACAAGCACGAACCCCGCGAGCCACGCAAGCTCCTTGTGTAGCTCAATCAAGGGCGCCCCGGTGAACACGGCCCGGCGGAGCGCCTCGGCGCTCGGCGTCAAGGGGAGCGCGTACGCGAGGTCACGAAGGCCGGCCGGTAGCACGTCGACCGGGAAGAAGATACCCCCGAAAAGCACCGCGAACATCCCGACCGCCGAAGTCAATGGATCCGTCTTCCGCGCGACCAGGGTCACCGCGCCACCCAGGAGGCCGAGGGTGCCAAACGCAACCAAGGAAAGGACGACGACAAGGGCGAGCGAACCCAGGTTCACCGGTCCAAATCGCACGCCAAACAGCAGCGCCCCCGCGACGAGGTAACCCACGCCCCGAAACATGGAGAACAACACCTGCGACTGGGCGGTGCCGACGATCACGTACAGGACCGGCGCTGGCGTCGAGAGCATCGCCTCGAGGGTCCCTTCGAGCTGGGCCTCCCTGATGCGTCGACCAAGCGCCGCCAAGAACGACTGGAAAACCCCGGCCGCGACTACGCCGATGAGCCAGTAGCCCATGTAACCCGCCTCGCCGTAACGCTCGACCGGTAACTTGGCGCCCGACTGGGTCACGAAGCGCCCCAGAAACCCGATCGCGCACAAGAGCACCAGCATGTTCAAAAACCGCATCACTGTCGCCGGCCGGTAGCTCATGGACACCGCTAGGTCACGACGCAAGAACGCCGCGAGGACCCGACGGAGGCTCACCCGCCGGGGAAGTAGCGCCTCGCGCCCCAGCGGCACCGCATCCACACGCGGGCTCACGCGCTCCTTAACCACCAATCGTCTCCAAGGCTGTACCCACGCTCCCCGAGTAGACCACCTGCCCCTTGTCTAAGACGATGGCTCGACTGCCCACGGTCCGCGCCTCGTCGGGCTGGTTGGTCGCGATGAGAACACACCGCCCCTCCTCGGCGAGCGAGCGCACGAAGGCCCGCTGCTCCTTGGCTGCCCGAGGATCCAAGCCGGCCGTCGGCTCGTCGAGAAGCAGGACGCGCGGCTCCCCGAGGAAAGCCCGGGCAATGGCCAGCCTCTGCCGCATCCCTGCCGAGTATTCGGCGACTCGTCGCCCCCCCGCATCCCGAAGCCCCACGTTCTCGAGCAAGGCGTCCGCGCGAGCCCGAGCAGGCGCTCGGCCCATCCCATGGAGCGCGGCAAAGAACTCCAAGTTGGCGCGGCCCGAAAGCCGCCATGCAAACGAGCGCGCGTCGGCCGACACGTACACCGCATCCCGACGAAGCAATGCCCCCCCCTGGGCGCAGTCATGCCCGCACACCTCGGCGCGCCCCCGGGTAGGGATGAGAAGCCCTGCTAAGCACTTGAGCAGCGTGCTCTTGCCCGCGCCGTTTTCCCCGAGGACCGCCACGCACTCGCCGGCCTGCGCGAGAAAGCTCACCCCTTTGAGCACTGTGGCGCGCCGACCCCGCCACCGCCCGCGCATGAGGTCCCGAAGGGACGCCTCCCTAAAGTAGTCCTTCTCTAACGATTCACAGCGAACGAGGGTCACTTTTGATATTTCTCGACGAAGCGCGAGTGCTCCTCATAGGTCTTGGAAAACACGTGCGTCCGCTCGTCCTTGGCCACGAAGTACAAGTAGCCGGTATCTTCGGGATCCATGGTAGCCGCGAGCGAAGCACGTCCAGGATTCGAAATCGGTCCGGGCGGTAGGCCGGCGTGCTCGTACGTGTTGTACAGGTTGTCCTTGTCGTCGAGCTGCGCGCGATGGAGCCGGTCGGACGAGTCCCATTTCTGGCAAGCAGCGCTCTTCACGAGGGGTATCGTGCAGCCATATCGAATGGTTGGGTCGGTCTCCAAGCGCCGAGAGGGGAACGACGGAAGAATCAGGCGATTGAAGAACACCGACGCCACCCGCCCCCGCTCCTCTTTTGCCCCGGTCTCCTTTTCCACAATCGACGCCATGATCACGATTTCGCGATCCCCCCAGGTGAGCTGCTTCTGCAGGCGAGCGAGCGCCCTCGAGTACTTCTTGCGCAATTCCTCGTAGACGATCCGGTGCTGCCTCACCATGGTCTCGAGCACCTGTCTTGGCTGTGCCGGGCGCCTGAAGCGATAGGTCTCGGGAAACAGGTAGCCTTCGACGGTCTCCCCTTCGATCCCTTGCGCCCTGAGCCATTCCTGCTCGCGCGCGACCTCCTCGAGTTCCCCTGCGCTGGCGATCCCGGCCTGATCTAGAATCTCGAAGACTTCGCGGAGGTGCTTCCCCTCGGGGATCGTCACCGAGATCTCCACCTCCTGCACCCCCACGACGAGCGTGTCCAAGACCTCGCGCGGCGAAAGGTTGTCCCGGAGCATGTACTTCCCCGCCCGGACCTTGCTCGAAAGCCCGCGGTGCATCGCATACAGCCGAAACCACGAAGGGCGGTCGATGACGCCACCATCGGAAAGAGCGCTGACGATCTCGGGAAACTTCATGCCGCGCTTGATTTCCAAGACGATGTCCCGGCCGGTCCCGCCGTGGCGACGGTCTGGATAGCTCACGATCTCGTACCCTGCCCACGCACCGCACGCGGCGAAAAGGAAGAAGGTCCCGAGAACAACCAGGAGCGCAAGACGGAACGAGCTTCGTGACACGGGCAAAATCTACTCCGGCCGCCGCCGGGCGTCGAGCCAACCCTGAAGGAGAAACGCCGCCGCCTGCTTGTCGATGACTTCCTTGCGGCGGGCACGCGAAAGGTCGGCATCGATGAGCACTCGCTCTACCGCCACGGTCGAGAAGCGCTCATCCCAGGTCTCGACGGGCACGGCCTCTCCGAACCGCTCCTTCAGGGCGCGGGCAAAAACCAGGACGCGCTTCGCCCGAGGGCCGATCTCCCCTTCCATGGTGAGCGGCAGTCCAACCACGACACGTTCCACCTGCAGGTCGGCCACGACCTTGGCGATGGACTCCACGTCGGCGCGGGTGCCCTTGCGGGCCAGCGTGGCCTTCGGATGCGCAGCGAGTCCGAGCTCATCCGAAACGGCCACGCCAATCGTTTTTGATCCCACATCGAGCCCGAGCACGCGCATGCCTTCTCGCTTTCCCTTAGGGGGATGGTATCTTAGGGCCTTTCCCTGGCAAGGTAGGCCATGTCCGATCAGAATCAGCCGCCCCCACCTCCGAAGGGAGGTCCCCGGATCCAGCTTCAGGTCGACGACGACGTCGCCCAGGGGATGTATTCGAACCTGGTGCTCATCAACCATACCGAAAACGAGTTTGTCCTCGACTTCGCCTTTCTTGCCCCAGGCGCACCACGGGCCAAGGTGCGCGCACGGATCATTTCATCCCCGCAGCACACCCGCAGGCTCCTAACGGCCCTCCAAAAGAACCTGGAGAAATACGAGGAACGATTCGGCGCCATCGACGTCGGGGAAGAAGAAGAGGAGATCATCCACTAGGCGTCGCGAATCACGCCACCGCCCCTTCCTCGATAACCAACTCGGACTCCCCAAGGTCTGCGGCACAACGCGCGCCGACGGGGAGGGCCAAGTTGCGCGCCCCATGCCCCACGGGCAAGCCCATGACCCCTGGCAACCGAAACGCCGCAAGCCGTTCCTCGACCACGTCCAACGCCGAGGGCGGGCTCGCGTCCGGCTCCTCGCAGCGCCAGAGGTCTCCCACCGCCACCGCGCGCACCCCGTCGAGCGCCGAGGACAACTGAAGCTGCGTGAGCATGCGATCGATTCGGTAGGGCCGCTCCCCTACGTCCTCGAGGAAAAACACCGAAGCGCCCAGATCGAGCTCCCACGGCGTGCCGATGAGGCGCGTGAGGAGCTCCACGTTCCCACCCACCAACCGGCCCTCGACGGTACCCCCGCCTCGTGCGCCGATTCGCGCCAGGTTGCTCGGAATCCTGCCCATGGGCTCTGGGTTCTCGATCAGCCGGAATAGCCACTCCACGTCGCCCTCGGGCAGCTTCCCGAGCTGAGTGACCACGGGTCCATGGATAGGACGGACCTGCGCCGCCATGACGCACAAGGAGAGGAGGGCCGTAATGTCCGAAAATCCAACGACGATCTTGGGGTCGTGCCGGAGCCGCTCGGAGTCCACGCGTTCCAGGATCCTCATGACCCCGTACCCACCACGGGCGCAGAAAATGGCCCGCACGTCCGGATTCGCCAGGTAGCGGTTCAGCTCCTCGGCCCGCCGCTCGTCGGTCCCGGCCAAGTATCCAGTTCGACAAAGCAGCGCCTCGTCGTAGACTACCCTGTACCGCGACTGCAAAATCGCGAGCCCGTGACCAAGATCATCCCTGGGGACCGGACCCGCAGGTGCTGCTACCGCGACGGTGTCTCCAGGACGCAATCGCGGCGGAATCACACACGTGGACCAGCTTGCCGTTCGCCTCATCGATTTTATCTCTCACCAAGACCACGCCTTGGGGTTGGTCATTTTCGCCTTGAGCGCGTGTGTCGAGTACGTGTTTCCACCGTTCCCAGGGGACACGGTCACCCTCTTCGCGGGATTCCTAATCTCGGCCAAGGGGTGGAGCTTCCTGCTCGTCTTTGGAAGCGTGCTCGCCGGGTCCGCCCTTGGTTCCATGGCAGGTTTTTGGCTCGGGCGGTGGCTGAAAGAAAGACGCGAACGGCGCCCCCCCAGGCACCCAAAGGCCACCGAGGCCTTGGACAAGCTTGTGGAGCGATTTCGCCGCCACGGTGAGGTATTGATCGTGATGAACCGATTTGTTCCTGGGCTGCGTGCCGTGTTCTTCGTCGCCGCCGGGATCTCGGGCATGCGAGGTCGATGGGTGCTCGCGTGGGCCACGGTCTCGGCGGCGATCTGGAACCTCATGCTCATTGCGGTGGGGAGCTCTGTGGGCGCGAACCTGGACACGATTCGGGGCTTCTTCTCCACCTACTCGCGCCTGGCATGGATGCTCATTGCCGTCGTGCTTGCCGCTTGGATAATCCGTTGGACCTATCGTCGTGCCCGCTCTCGGGCACGGCGCCGCACCGGGGAAAATCCTACCGGCCATTAGATCTCTTGCGGGATCGCCTACCTTTCTTCGAATGCCCATCTTCCTCGGGAATGGTTCCGTCTCCCGATTGGTCAGGGGATGCTTGGAGCGTTTCGGTCTTCCACGAAACCAGCATGCCCGGCGGTGACTTCGCACTGCTCTCCTGCTCCACGATCGAAATGACCCGAGCCTCCCGGTTCATGCCCTCCCCTTCGAGCCTGAGGGTCGTTCCAACCGGCAGCGGCGCCTCAGTTTCGACAAAACCCGAGTCCTCTGCCGCGAGTTGGAACCGCGCGCGCTGCGCAACCCGAAGTCCGTGGTAGGTCACGTCGACAAACACCACCCCTTCACCCATGGCGGCGCATCCTACCACGCCTTTTCGCGCGTTGACACCCACCCAGGGCGCGCGTACCTTGCGTGAGTCAAAAACGACCGAGAGGAAGGTTCGGGGGAGAGATGGGTGCGCTCGAGTGGCTCAAAGGTCAAGCCGCTGACTTGGTAGGCTCAAGACTGGGTTCGGATCTTGGCGACACGGCGAAGTCCCTCACCATCCGGCAAAACGAGTACGGCTTTGACCCGTTCGGATTTCACCGGGACTCGCTAAAGTACGCCCTGTTCTTTGGGCGCATCATCTACCGCAACTACTTTCGATGCGAAGCGCACGGCATCGAAAACGTGCCTTCGGGACGCGTGCTCCTCATCGCGAACCACTCCGGACAGCTTCCCTTTGACGGGTTTGCGATCGCAGCCGCCATGCTCCTCGATGCCAAGCCGCCTCGCATGGTGCGCAGCATGGTCGAGAAGTTCGTGCCGACGGTACCGTTCTTTAGCTACCTCTTGGCACGCCTCGGGCAGATCACGGGCACTCCCGACAATTGCCGCCGCTTGCTGAAAGACGAAGAAGCCATCCTCGTCTTTCCCGAGGGAGTCAAAGGGATCGCAAAACCATTCTCGAAGCGCTACCAGCTCCAAGATTTCGGCCTAGGATTCATGCGCCTGGCCTTGCAGTCACAGGCTCCCATCGTCCCTGTGGCCGTGATCGGCGCCGAAGAACAGGCGCCTGCCATCAACGTCAAGTCCGTGGCGAAGCTCGTGGGAGCTCCGGCCTTCCCGGTCATGCCGATCCCGCCTTTCGTCCCCATTGTGCCGCTGCCCGTGAAGTACCACCTCTGGTTCGGGGAGCCGCTCCGGTTCGAAGGTGATCCCGATGACGACGATGAAGTGATCGGCGAGCACGTGCGCGTGGTGAAGAACTCGATCCAGTCGCTCATCCAGATTGGGCTCAAGGAACGGAAGCATGTCTTCTGGTAACGGGACCAGGGAGCAAGAAAGCATCGTCATCACTGGTATCGCGGGAAGGCTGGGGCGTCTCCTCGCCCGGCGCCTGCACAGAGATGGTCGTTACCATGTGATCGGGATCGACCGGCGCCCCTTCCTCGGTAAGCCCAAAGACATCGTCCACGTCCAGGTGGACATCCGCTCCAAGAAGGCGCAGGACGTCTTTCGGGCAGGGCACATCACGGCGCTGGTGCACATGGGGGTGATGCACAACCCCCGTCAGTCAGAAGAGGAGCACCACTCCTGGAACATCGCAGGCACCACGCGGCTCCTCGAGTACTGCCAGCGCTATCACGTGCCCAAGGTGGTCGTCCTCTCCTCGGCCAACGTGTACGGCCCTCATCCGGACAACGCCCAGTTTCTCACCGAGGACGCGCCGCTCATGGGCGCTCAGGATTTCCCGCAAATCCGTGATCTCATCGAGGTGGATCACCTCGGCTCGTCCTTTTTCTGGAAGGCGCGAGACATCGAGACGGTCATCTTGCGCCCAGTGCACATCCTGGGGAGCGTGCGCAACGCGCCGTCGAACTACCTCCGGCTCCCCCTCGTGCCCACGCTGCTGGGTTTCGACCCCATGGTGCAGTTGATTCACGAGGACGACGTCATCGAGTCCATCTGCTGCGCACTTCGGCCGGGAGTTCGCGGCATGTACAACGTCACGGGGCCCGGGGAAATCCCACTCTCTGCCATCCTCAAGGAACTCGGCCGCCCCGTCGTGCGGTTTCCACATCCTCTCGCCAAGCCCGTCTTGCACGCGCTCTGGCGCTTCGGTGCTACCTCGTTCCCGGTACCTGAGCTCGACTTCATTCGATTCGTCTGCATGGTAGATGGATCCCGTGCGAGGGAGCAGCTCGGATTCCGCCCGCGTTTTTCGCTGCGGGAGACCATTCGGGCAGTCCAGGGATCGTGAACACCACGCCACCCCGCTTGTGAACCCCTGTTAACAAGCGCGACGTGTTGGCATCGCCACGTTTCCGCGAATTTCGGACATCCTTGTCAGTGTTTCGTCACTCGGTTCCTCTCCCGTGCCTCGTTTTCCGTCGGGGCGCTCTTCTCACCGGCCTGGCAAGGAACCTGCAGTGCGTGCGCTTAACGATGCGGAGGAAACCGATGCGGCGCATGCTCATGCTGGGGGTTGTTCTTTTGGCGGGATCAGGCTGCGAGCTCTATTTCGGACCCGACGAATGGCACGACTACTACTACTCCTACTGTGATCAAACGGGTTGCTACGAATGCAACGACTACGGGTGCCGCCTCATCGGAGATGCCGGTCCTGGGTGGAATGGCCCCTGCGGATCGAACGAGCAATGCGGCCCTGGGTGCTATTGCGACGTCAACGCTGGCACCTGCGTCGAATCCGGGACCTGCCTGAGCCCAGGGGACTGCGGATCCGGATTTACTTGCGACAATCGGTCAAGCTGCGTCCCCGAGAACACCACGCCCACGAAATGCCGGTCGGACATTGATTGCGCCTCTGGCCTGCGCTGCAACGTCGCCCTTGGCAGGTGCACGCGCGAAGATACCCCACCGCCACCACCGCCACCGCCACCAACCTGCCGCACGGATGCCGACTGCGGGCAGGGCAAGACCTGCTGTGACGGGCTCTGCAAGGACGCGCGCACGGTCGACCCGACCAAGACTTGCACCTACGACGGCGAATGCGGGGGCGGCGACTGCGTGGACGGCAAGTGCCACGGCCGTTGCACCACCAAGGACAACTGCGGCACCGGCGAGATTTGCTCCAACGGGACCTGCATGGACGACCCGTCGCCCACCCCGGCCTGCGTGTTTAACAGTGACTGCGGTGGCGGCAAGATCTGCATCAACGGGTACTGCCACGCCAACTGCGCAGGCGACGCCGAGTGCTCGAACCCGGCTGACTTCTGCGACCAGGGCGTGTGCCAGCCAGATTGGCGCGTGGTCTCCGAGTGCGCCATCAACGCCCACTGCCAGTCTGGCGAGCAATGCGTGAATGGCCAATGCCGGACTCGCTGCGTCCAGGATGCCGACTGCGACCTGTGCGTGGACGGCCCGACCTGCGTTAGCGGCTACTGCTCGCAGCAAGAACATTAGTAGGCCGCATTCACTCCCGCTCCCCTTGACCATCGTTCTTCGCTAGAATCCGTTGCATGAAGCCAGCCACCGATCCGCGGGTGATCATCCGCCACTGCGCCGAGTACGATCCACCAAGGATTCGTCAGATCATCCGGGAGGGTCTCGAGGAGCTACGGATTCGCCCGCTTGGCCGCACGTTGGTGAAGCCGAACATCGTGTGCTCGGGTGACCAATTCCAGCACGCCTACACGCGGCCAGAGTTCGCAGAAGGGGTCCTTCTCGCCCTCAAGGACGTCGGCGAAGGCTCCATGACCGAGCTGGCGATTGGGGAACGGTGCGGCATCACGGTGCCTACCCGGGTCACGTTCGAGCAGTCTGGATATCAGGAAATGATTAAGCGAGTACCAGGCGTTAAACGGTACTTCTTCGAGGAAGAGACTCAGGTTGAGATACGCCTCTCGCATCCAGGCCGCCTCCGGGACTACGTGTTCACTCCGGAGCCCGTCGCCAAGGCCGACTTCTTTGTGAACATCCCCAAGTTCAAAGCCCACCCGTGGACCACGGTCACCTTCGCGATGAAAAACTACATCGGCATTCAGGATGATCGTCATCGGCTCATCGACCACGACCACCGCCTCAACGAAAAGGTCGCAGACCTTCAGCACATCATTCAACCCCAGTTCATGGCCATTGACGCCATCATCGCTGGGGAAGGCCGAATGCTCACGCCCAAGCCCAAGCGCCTAAACCTCATCATCATGGGCAATAACCAAGTGGCCTTCGACGCGGCGTGCTGTGCCATAGCTGGTGTTCGCGCCCGCGAGGTGGAGCATGTCCGGCTCGCGGAGGAACGTGGGTTTGGCACGACCGACCTCGAGAAGATTCACTTTAGCGGCGACGTCACCCTCGAGGAGGCGAGAAACCGTGCGAAGGGGTTCGAAGTCGGCTTGGTTCGTGTCGAAAAGTACTTCGAGGGCACCAAGATTTCGGCGTACGCAGGTCCACCACCCGAGCCAGGACGCACGGACTACTGCTGGGGTGGCTGCCCCGGAGCCATCGAGGAGGCCATGGAAATTCTGCGCGCGTACGACCAGCAGGCCGACGAAAAGATGCCGCGCTTGCACGTCGTCTTTGGCGCGTTCCTGGGCCCAATCGATGCCAAGCCCGGCGAAAAAGTCATCTTCATCGGCGATTGTGCTGCATGGAGCGGCACCTTGGGGAGCGAGCTCGTGCAGATCCGAAGCACCTACACCCCGCGCGAGAAAAAGGATCCGTACTGCGCGAAGCACGACGATATCTATTCGAAGATGGCAGCGGTCACCGCGAAGCTCGCGAAGGCCAAGTTCAAGTCCCACCTGAGGTTGGAAGGTTGCCCCGTAAGCGTCGCGGAGCAGGTGCTCGCCCTGGTTGTCCTGGCCGGGACAAAGAACCCCTACTTCGCTCCCGATCAGGTGGCTTCCTTCAACAAGGGCTACCTTGGATGGCGCGCAGCGTCGGTGTTGAGAAGGGCCCTGGGACAGCCCTATCAGATCCACGGCCCCTGTCCGCGTGGCCACGCGGCGCCGGAGGTGTAGCTCACTCAGGACGAAGCACTCAGCTTTTCGCCCCTTCTGCCGATCCCACTGGTGGTGATAAAATGGTGCCGGCGTGCGAGTCCCGCGCGCCGCTGCGAGGCGGCTCACGCGGGGCGCCTCTCAATCCAGAACCAAGCGCGCCCCAGGCCCCCAGGAGATCGAAATGAAAAAAATCGGGTTTGAATTCCAGGAGACGTTGTCGGGGACATTCGAGCGAGTGGGAAAGAACGAGCCACCACGACCGTTCCGGCTCGAGGCACACATGGTGGCGTCCGACGCGGTTCGCACCCTCCACGACAAGAGGGTGGCGATCACGGGCACTCTGGATGCGGAAGGGTTCGCAGAGGACGTCCCGGTCGAGGGGAACCTCGAGCTGGCGCCCGTCTCCCGCCGCGTGATCCGCTACGAGTTCTGCTTCGTTGGCAACGACGGAATCCCTTATCGATTCGTGGGGCAGAAGGACATCCGCCTTTCCGACTTGCTCGGCTCTCTGACCAAGCTGGAAGGGATCATTCACGACATGGACGGCCGCGAGGTCGCCCGCGCCCACTTGGCGTTCCACTTGGGATCAGACCTGATTCCCTTCCTGCTCAGCATCAGGCCGGCACACGCGAACTAAGAAATACGAGCCAAGGGGGGAGGACGAGCGCTGCCCGCCCCTCGCTCTCCTTGACAGGCAGCCGCCCATCTTCGCGCCACCCCCGATCTCGTGCTAGAAACTGCCCGTGATTTCTTTCCTTGTTAAGAAGATTTTCGGCACCAAGAACGCCCGGGAGCTCAAGAGGCTTGCCCCCATCGTGGGGCACGTGGGCGAGCTTGAACGGGCGATGCAGGCCAAGTCGGACGACGACCTTCGCGCCATGACCCCAGAGTTCCGTCGTCGGCTGGGCAGCGGGGAGTCCCTTGACGCCATCTTGCCCGAAGCATTCGCGGTGGTGCGCGAGGCAGGTCGCCGCGTCCTAGGCATGCGCCACTTCGACGTCCAGCTCATCGGCGGAATGATGCTCCACAACGGCTCCATCGCCGAGATGCGCACCGGCGAAGGCAAGACCCTCGTCGCCACCCTGCCCGCTTACCTCAACGCGCTCACGGGCAAGGGCGTTCACGTCGTGACCGTAAACGACTACCTCGCCCGTCGCGACGCCGAGTGGATGGGTCGGCTGCACCACTTCCTCGGCCTTTCGGTTGGGGTCGTTGTCCACGGCCTCACAGACGAAGAGCGCCAGGCGGCGTACCGCAGCGACATCACATATGGCCAGAACAACGAGTTCGGCTTCGACTACCTGCGCGACAACATGAAGCTCTCGCCGGACCGCATGGTCCAGCGCCAGCTCAACTTCGCCATTGTGGACGAGGTGGACTCGATCCTCGTGGACGAAGCGCGGACCCCGCTCATCATCAGCGGACCCGCCGAGCAATCGGCAGATCTCTACTACAAGGTCAACCAGGTGATCCCGCGCCTCACGCGAGACGTGGACTACACCGTCGACGAGAAGCACCACTCGGCGATGCTCACGGACCAGGGCGTCGAGCGTGTCGAGAAGCTCCTAGGGGTCCCCAACCTCTATGACCCCAAGTACCTCGAGTACAACCACCACGTCACCCAAGCGCTCCGTGCCCATACCCTGTACAAGCGGGACGTGAACTACCTCGTCGAGGAAGGCAAGGTCGTCATCGTCGACGAGTTCACGGGCCGCAAGATGCCGGGAAGGAGGTGGTCCGACGGACTCCACCAAGCCATCGAGGCCAAGGAAAACGTCAATATCGAGGAAGAGAACCAGACCCTCGCGACCATCACCTTCCAGAACTATTTCCGCATGTACAACAAGCTGTGCGGGATGACCGGCACGGCGGATACCGAGGCGGAGGAGTTCCACAAGATCTACAAGCTGAACGTGGCGGTCATCCCCACGAACCGGCCGATGATCCGGGAAGATCGCTCGGACCTCGTCTACAAGAACGAAAAGGGGAAATTCCGCGCGGCGATCGCGGAAATCGAGGAGGCCCATAAGCTTGGCCGACCCGTTCTCGTGGGCACCGTGTCCGTCGAGAAATCAGAGGTCGTGTCGCAGCTCCTCAAGAAAAAGGGGCTTCCGCACCACGTCCTCAACGCCAAGTTCCACGAGATGGAGGCCGCTATCGTCGCCCAGGCCGGGCGCAAGGGGGCTATCACCATCTCCACGAACATGGCGGGCCGCGGAACCGACATCATCCTGGGCGGCAACCCCGAGTTCATGGCCAAGGCCGAGGTAGACCCTACGCTCGAGCCCGAAAAGTACGCCGAATCCCTGGCGAAATTTAAGGCCCAGTGCGCGGCCGAGCGTGAAGAAGTCGTCACGGCCGGCGGGCTGCACATTGTCGGCACCGAGCGCCACGAATCGCGACGCATCGATAATCAGCTCAGGGGCCGAGCGGCGCGCCAGGGTGATCCCGGCTCCTCGCGGTTCTACATGTCCCTCGAGGACGACCTCCTGCGCATCTTCGGCGGAGATCGCCTGACAACCTGGATGGAACGCCTGGGGATGGAAGAGGACGTGCCCATCGAGCACCCTTGGGTGAACCGCGCCATCGAGAACGCCCAGCGGCGGGTCGAAGGGCACAACTTCGACATCCGCAAGCACCTCCTCGAGTACGACGACGTGATGAACCAGCAGCGCAAGGCCATCTACGCCCTTAGGCGGCAGGTGCTCGACGGGCGGTACGCCCCCGAGGTCTCCGAGGAGGAAAAGAAGGCAGGCAAGACCGCCGAAGCGCCCACCCAGAGCGGCGATTGGACGATGGAAACCCTCTCGCCCAAGGTCCGCCCCCAGGTGGAAAAGATCGTCGAGAGATTCCTCGCCCCGCCCGCCGAAGTGCCCAAGGATGACACGGCAAAAGCTCCAGACGGCGAGAAAGCCGTGGAGAACGAGATGCCGCCGCCCGCCTCGGCCCTGCCGCCCAAGCGGAGCTGGCGGATCCTCCGCGCCGAGATCTGGCGCCAGTACGGAGCCCTGTGCGAGCTCGAGAAGCTCGTCGAAGAGGTCCATGCCGGCGCGGATCACGGCGCGCTTATGGACTCGATTACCACCTCGGTGGCCTCCTCCCTCATCCAGCAACGCGAGCGCGTCTACGACCTGTGCGACCGCTTAATCAGCGACGCGGTCGAAGCCGCCTGCCCGCCGAACACCCACGTCGACGACTGGAACTTCGAACAGCTGGAAGGAGCGCTGTCGGAGCTCTTCAACGTCAAGATCGACGTCGATCGCGCCTCGCAGGACGTCGGAGAAATCGCGGGCTCGATTTGGAACCAGGTCGAGGAGGTCCTGAAGAAGCGAGAGGAGGAGCTGTCCTTCCAGGTGTTCCTCTACTTCGCCAGGCATTTCTGGCTCGAGGAGGTGGACTCGCAGTGGATCGACCACCTCAAGGCCATGGATCACCTACGCGAGGGGATCGGCCTGCGTGGGTACGGACAAAAGGATCCCAAGCAGGAGTACAAGAAAGAGGGATTCGCCCTGTTCGCAGCGATGACCGAGGCCATCGCGCGGAACGTGTCGCTCAAGCTCTTCCGGGTCCAGATCGTCCGTCAAGAGGAGGAGCTCCCAGAGTTCCGTCACAAGCAGCGAAAGATGGTCGCGGTCCATCCCGGCAACAGCCAAGGCGGCTCCACGCAAGCCCAGGCGGATAGCCAGGGATCTGCGGGTGGCGCGCCCGAGAAACCGCAAACCGTGCGCCGGACCGAGCCCAAGGTGGGGCGCAACGACCCGTGCCCCTGTGGGAGCGGTAAGAAGTACAAGAAGTGCCACGGCGCTTCCGTGGCCGCAGCCGACTCCTAGGCGATCCATGAGCGCAATTCGAATCCCTGGATTCCGCTTCGCGGGCGTCTCCGCGGGGATCAAGAAGACGGGCAAGCCCGATGTCGCACTGCTGGTCTCTTCGGCGCTTGCCGCGGCGGCGGGCGTCTTCACCAAGAACCAGGTCAAAGCCGCACCGGTGTGCCTTTCGCAGGAACGAATCCGCAAGGGGCGCCTGCGGGGCATCGTCGTGAACAGCGGCAATGCCAATGCGGCCACTGGGGCAAGGGGCCTGGGAGACGCCCAGGACATGGCGCGCGTCGCGGCCCTGGCTGCAGGTTGTGACGAGGCCGACTTCTGCGTGGCTTCCACGGGGGTCATCGGCGTGCCCCTCCCCATGGATCGGGTGCGCGACGGGATCGCCCTGGCCGCCCGAGAGCTCGCCGAGGATGGCTTTGAGCGCTTTGCTCTAGCCATTCTCACCACGGACAGGGGTCCCAAGATCCACGTGGTCAAGACGCGCCTCTGCGGGCGGGAAATCACGCTCGCCGGATGCGCCAAGGGTGCGGGCATGATTGCCCCCAACATGGCGACCACCCTCGCCTTTGTGGCGACCGATGCGGCGCTTTGCACCAAGTGGGCAAGAGCGCTCCTCCGCGAGGAAGCGAACGCCACGTTCAATGCCGTGAGCGTCGACGGGGATACGTCCACCAACGATTCCCTGTTTCTCCTCGCGAGCGGCGCGTCCGCCGCGCCTCGGGTCACCTGCGACGACCGAGCGGGCAAGATCTTCCGCTCGGCGCTGCGCGAAGTCCTCTCGTCCCTGTCCACCATGCTCGTCCGCGACGGCGAAGGCGCAACCCACGTGGTGCGTATCCACGTGGCCGGGGCGAAGACCGAGCGGGACGCGCGCGCCGTGGCCTATCGGATTGCCCACTCGCCGCTCGTCAAGACCGCGATCTTTGGGGCGGATCCCAATTGGGGTAGGATCCTGGCAGCGGTGGGCAACGCTGGGGTCCGCATCGATCCCCTGCGCATCGACATCGACTTTGACGACGTGCCGGTCGTGAGACGCGGCGTGTTCGCCGGCCACGGGGATACCGAGGCGCGCGCCCATGAGGTCATGACGCGACCGGAGTATTCGATTCGGGTAAACTTGCACGCGGGGCGAAAGGCTTCCGCCTTCACGACGTGCGACCTGACACGTGAGTACGTGTCCATCAACGCTGACTACAGAAGCTGACAAAGTGAGCCGACACCCATGATCATCGGCGTACCGACGGAAATCAAAGTAAGGGAGTATCGCGTAGGGATGATCCCAGCCGGCGTGCGCATGCTCACGGCACGGGGGCATCATGTACTGGTCCAGGCAGGCGCAGGCCTGGGCTCAGGGATTAGCGATGAGGAGTACCAGCGCGCCGGCGCGGAGATACTTAGGACCCGCGAGGAGGTGTGGAAGCGCGCAGAAATGATCGTCAAGGTCAAGGAACCCTTGCCTGACGAGTATCCACTGATGCGCGAGGGGCAGATCGTCTACACGTACTTGCACCTGGCTGCTGCGCAGGAGCTCGGGCACGAGATGCTCAAGCGCAAGGTAGAAGGCGTGGCGTACGAAACCATCGAGACCGACGACGGCAAGCTTCCCTTGCTCCAGCCCATGAGCTCGGTCGCGGGACGCATGTCGGTTCAGGTCGGGGCTGCTTGCCTGGAGAAGGCGCACGGCGGCAAGGGAATACTCTTGGGCGGCGTCCCTGGCGTGCGTCGGGGCCGCGTGGCGATTCTCGGCGGTGGCGTGGTGGGTGCGAGCGCCGCGCGGATTGCGGTCGGGTTTGGGGCCAGTGTCACGGTGCTGGACATCAACCCCAGCGTTCTCGCGTACCTGGACGACATCTACCAAGGCCAAATCCACACGCTCTACAGCGACCCACACACCATTGAAGAGACCGTGCGCGCAGCCGACCTCGTCGTCGGCGCGGTGCTCGTCGCTGGCGCCCGGGCCCCGCGCCTGGTTACCGAGCAGATGGTCGCCACCATGGAGCCCGGCTCGGTCATCGTCGACGTGGCCGTGGACCAAGGAGGGTGCGTCGAGACCTGCCACCCCACCACCCACGACAACCCGACCTACTTGGTGCACGGCGTCATTCACTATGCCGTAGCCAACATGCCAGGGGCGGTTGCCCGCACTTCGACCTACGCCCTGTGCAACGCCACGATTGGGTACGCCCGCCAGCTCGCGGACCATGGTCTGGTCCGCGCCGCACAGGCAGATCGCATGCTCACCCGAGGGATCAACACATTCCGCGGTCACTGCCCCCACAAGGCGGTCGCAGAAGCCCTTCAGGTCGAGCACGTCCCCTTCGAGAGGCTGCTGTAACTAAGCGATTTTCCTCGCATTGAGCACGTATTCTCCACCCCCTTGCAGTCCCAATCAAACCCCTGCGTGGCGCGCTCGGGGCTCGGGAATATGCTCTGGGGTCGCACAGTTCTAGCCAACGATGCTGGGGAAGGCACGCAAGCTGAGGAGCGATTTCGAGCGGGAGGTTCTCCCCCACGCAGACGCGCTTTGGGGCACCGCCTTGCGCTTGACCCGGAATGAGCGCGACGCAGAGGACCTGGTCCAGGAAGCGCTGCTCCGCGCCTACCGTTTCTTTCATCGCTTTGAGCAGGGCTCGAACTGCAAGGCGTGGCTCTTCAAGATCCTCACCAACACGTTCATCACGCGCTACCACAAGGAACGGCGCCTCCAAGAGACAGCACTCACGGCTGCCCAGGAGGACGCGCTCACCGAGGACATCCTCTCCCACGAAGTCTCCCACTCGGCGCGCGACCCCGAGGGTGCCCTGGCGCAGCGCATGCTCTCAGACGATGTCCAGCGCGCCCTGGAGTCAATCCCTGAGGAGTTCCGGCTGGCGGTGATTCTCTGCGACGTCGAGGAGTTCTCGTACAAGGAAATCGCCGACATCCTGGACTGCCCGATCGGCACGGTCATGTCGCGCCTGTACCGTGGGAGGAGGCTCCTGGCACGGGCTCTCCACGACTACGCGGTCGAGCTCGGCATTATCAATCCCGTTCAAGCTGCCCAAAGCACGGGCGAACCGCCCATCGACATGGCGAAGTACCGACGGGAAAGGAAGCAAGGGGAGTGATGGGCATGCGTTGCGCCGACGTCCAGAAGCTCGTGCACCTCTACCTCGACGACGAGTTTGAGGAAGCCGACCGAGCCCTCCTCGAGCGCCATCTCCTCGAGTGCAGTCCATGTCGCGAGATGGTGGCTTTCGAAAAGAGCTTCAAGAGCAGCCTGCGGGCTCGCATCCGCAGGCCCATGATGCCTGCAGAGGTCCGTGCCCGACTCGTGCAAGCGCTCGACAGAGCTGACGCGACCCATCAGGGCCCGGTTCCTCGCGCACGCGGCCGCGTGGTAGTCGTGGGGGGCTCGCTCATGCTCGCTGCCGGCCTGGCCATCGTGGTCGGGACGGTGATCCGAGAGGGCGACGACTCCGCCATTGCCATTGAGGCCATCCGCTCGCACGAGAAGAACTTGCCCGTCGAAATCGATGGCAGCGAGGACAAGGTCAAGACGTTCTTCGCCGGGCGTGTCCCGGTCCCCGTGCACCCACCGAGGCTTTCGGTGCTGGGAGGCTCGCTCGTGGGGGCTCGCATCGGCCACCTCAAGGGCCGAGATGCCGCTCAGATCGTGTACCGCGTGAACAACACGCCGGTCACGGTGCACGTCTTTGACGCCGCAGGACTACCCATGAGCGCGCCACGAAAGCGCATCCTTTCGGATCGCGAGATCTTCGTGGACAGCGTTCGGGGCTACAACGTCGTCTTCTTCCGCGATCGCGGCGTGGGCTATGCGTTCACCTCGGATCTCGAGGAGAACGACATGCTGCGGCTCGTGTCTACGTCCCTCGGGCAGTGAGGGCTCTTCACCCCTACTCCCATTTTCTTGAGGAATGACCGACACTAGACCCTGGGTGGACAAGTTACCTCACGGCCACGAAGAAACGGTCCTCCTCCCCGAGGTGAAGGGACCTGCAAGGGCAATCCAAGCCGCCGCTCCCATTGTCCGCGGTACCTGCATCGGCCGCTACGTGGTCCTCGACGTGCTCGGAAAAGGCGGCATGGGCGTGGTCTACAAGGCCCACGATCCAGAGCTTGACAGGAGCGTGGCCTTAAAGCTCGTCAATGTGGGACCCCACGAGGAAGGGACCACCAAGTCCAAGTACCGCGCACGCCTCATCCGCGAAGCCCAAGCCCTCGCCCAGCTTTCGCACCCGAACGTCATCGCCGTCTATGACGTCGGCACCTTCGGGGACGACGTGTTCGTCGCCATGGAGCTCGTGAAGGGGCCCTCGCTGAACGCTTGGCTCAAGTCGTCCCCGCCCCTCCGCGAGGTCCTGGACAAGTTCATCGCCGCCGGGCGAGGTCTCAGAGCGGCCCACCGGGCAGGGCTCATGCACCGGGACTTCAAGCCCTCCAACGTCATCGTAGGGGAGGACGGCCGGGTTCGCGTGCTCGATTTCGGCCTCGCACGTCCCCTTGCCGCCCGGGTGGGAAAGCGGGATGACGCGAGCCACGGCGAGGCCTCGTCGCCCCCGCCTTCGGAGAGCGACGCGGACTCCGAGGACTCGGCGAGAGGAAGCACGCCGTTCGTGACGCACCGCGCGGGTGGCGGGGACCCCATGCTTGGCGAGTCCTCGGATGGCGATTCGCCTCTCGCCGCCGCCCTGACGGCGACTGGCGCCGTGCTGGGAACTCCCGCGTTCATGGCCCCAGAACAACACGATGGTGGCACTGTGGACGAGCGGAGCGATCAGTTCAGCTTCTGCGTGGCCCTGTACCAGGCGCTATATCGCCAGCACCCGTTCGCGTCGGAGCGGACCGTGGAGCTCAAGCGGAAAGCGCGGAAAGGCAAGGTCGCTCCGCCACCTGAAGGGAGCAGGGTTCCAGCGCGCCTAAGGCGCATCCTTCTCCGCGGGCTCTCACCCAAGCCAGAACAACGCTTCCCATCCATGGACGAGCTTCTCGGGGAGCTCGCTGTGGACACTTCCGCACGCACGCGGCGCGTGGTGACTTTGGCCACCATGGTGGTCCTCGCGGGGCTCGCGACCCATGGCCTCGTCGGTCGTCAGGATGGCAAGGCTTACCTATGCAAGGGGGCGGAGGCGCGCCTCCAGGGCACTTGGGACGATCAAGTCAGAGCCGCAGCGCGCCAGCGGTTCCTCGCCACCGGAAAGCCGTACGCCGCGGAGACGTGGCGGCGGGTCGAGGGGATTCTCGGCGATCATGCCCGCGCTTGGGTCGCGGCGTACACGGACGCCTGCGAGGCCACCCACGTGCGGGGGGAGCAGTCCGAGCAGCTCTTGGACCTCAAGGTGAGCTGCCTTACCCGACGCTTGGCCAAGATGCGGGCGCTGGTCGAGCTTTTCGCGGCAGGCAAGGTCACGGCGCTGGAAGAAGCGATCGAAGCCGCCCTGCGCCTGGGAAGCGTCAAGGCATGCCAGGATCGGGATGCGCTCCTCGCCTTGGTTCCCCCGCCGGAAGATCCCGCGACGAGGTCCCTGGTAGCGTCGCTCCAAGGGGACCTCGATCGTGCAAGCGCGCTCGAGGGCACGGGGAACTTCCAAGAGGGGCTACGGCTCACGAAAGGGCTCGTGGCCGAGGCGAAGAAGGCGGGGTATTCACCGCTGACCGCCGAGGCTCTTTATACCTTGGGGCTGTTTCAAAACTACGCCGGCGACCTCGCGCCCGCCGAAGCGAGCTACTTGGAGGGGATCCAGGCGGCTGCCCAGGGGCGGGACGATCGGCTGGCGGCGCAGGCATGGGTGAAGCTGGTGCGCCTCGTCGGATACGAGCAGGCGCGGGCGCAGGAAGGTCTCGCGTTTTCGTCGGCGGCAGAGTCGGCGGTGGTGCGCATGGGTGGCGATCCGCTGCTTAGCGCCGAGCTCTTGCACAACAAGAGCCTGGTTTCCTATTCGCATGGCAAGTACGACGAGGCGCGAAAGCTGCGTGAGGAGGCGCTCAACCTCCGCTTGAAGGAGCTTCCAGCGGACCACTTGGATATCGCCACGTCGTACAACCACCTGGCGATGGTGTTGACCGAAGAGGGGAAGTACAAGGAGGCGGAGGGCTACCACCGCCAAGCGCTCGAGATTCGCGCGAAGGCGCTCGGACCAGAGCACCCACTGGTGGCTGATTCGCGGAACAACCTGGGTGCTGTGCTCTACCACGCTGGTCGTTACGAGGAGGCGAAGGTCCATTACGAGCGAGCGCTCACAATCAGGGAACGGGCCCTGGGCCCCGAGCACCGCGACGTGGCGACGACGCTCAACAACCTAGGAGGTCTCTACCAGGATCTTGGGAAGACGAAAGAGGCCCGCCTGGCCTATGAACGAGCGCTGGCAACTTGGGAGAAGGCCCTCGGGCCCACGCACCCCGACCTGGCGATCGTTCTTTTCAACCTGGGGGACCTGGCCAATCAACAAGGGGAGCACGGGAGCGCTCTTGATTACTGCAATCGCGCCCTGGGGATTGAAGAAGGGACGAGGGGGGCCGAGCACCCGGACTTGGCCTTTGACTTGACGTGCATGGGCGAGGCGGAAGTAGGAAATTCCCGGCCGGTGAGCGCCGTTTCCCTGCTCGAGAGGGCGCTCGGCCTGCGAAAAGCGCGTGGCATCGCGCCCGAGGATCTGGCAAAGACGGAATTCGCGCTGGCGCGTGCGCTGTGGGAGGCCAAGCGCGAGCGGCGGCGCGCGGTGGAGCTGGCCAAGCAGGCGGCGGCGCGATTCCGCGCGGCTGGGGAGCATCATGACAAGGAGGCGACGGCGGTAGTGGGGTGGCTCGCAGGAAAGACGTTCTGAGGTTCGGATGGTCATCACGAAGCACTTCACCCTCGAGGAATTCGCGCAGCCGGCGCGACCGGGATTTGAGCACGTGCCCTACCCCGCCGAATGGATCGAGGAGCGCCTGCGCCCGCTATGCGAGGCCCTCGAAATCCTCCGTGCCGAGCTGGGCGATCGTCCCATGAGGGTCCTGTCGGGATACAGGACGGAGGGGTTCAACCGGGCCGTCGGCGGCACGCCAAGCAGCCAGCACTTGCACGGTCGTGCTGCCGACTTCACCGTCGACGGGCTCACGTCCAGGCAAGTGCTCACCCAGGCACGCCTGCTCTACAAGGCGGGCAAGCTCCGGCTCGGTGGCCTGGGGCTATACCCCGAGTTCGTGCACGTCGACGTTCGAGGCGGGCGCGTCATGCGCTGGAGCGGGACGCGGTCGCGAAGACAGACGGCGGGGCTGGGGTTGGGGGACTAGAAGATCCGTATCAACTCACCGGCCTGCGGGAAGGAATCCGCGGTGCAGGTCTCCTTTGCTTCCGTTCTCTCCGGCTGTGGACCGACCTTTCGATAGTAGCTTCCGACGCAATCGAAAGTCATGCCAGCGGGGGCCGTCCTGGGAATGACCGGTACATCTTCCTTGTCATCGGTGACATCGGGGTTCAGAGGTGGATACCAAAGATTTCCTTGCGGGCATCCAGGCGGGCTACCGTTCGCCGGCCCATCATGATCGAAGCACACCCGAATCGGGGCTGACACTCCGACGTTCCCTAGGTTGTCCTCCGCCCTCACGGCCAGGCATGCCCACCCATCTTCGATACCGTTTGCCACTGAATCGAACGACCAACCCAGCGGATAAGTCGTGTTCATGGGAGGGATCGAAAAGATAGCCGGGTCGGTCTTGTGGAGCTCGCCGCCGTCTACCATCTGCAGGGTACGTTGAAGACCACTGGAAGGGGTGAGACGGAACGGTATGCTCGAGTCAATCGAGCCCTGGCAATCCACGTAAGCGGGATAGATGTCGTAATCGTAAGGAACCTTTCCAGGTGCTGGTTGCGGCTCCAACTGGTAGTACGACCTGCCATTGGTATTGATTCCGCCCAGGTCGATGACCACGGCGTCGGTGTCTTTTCTAGGGAACGTGGTCGGCGATACCATCGGGTTGATCTCGTCACAACGCCCGTCGCCATCGGTGTCGACCACTAGGGCGTCTCCTACGGTACCACTCCCTTCGTCCGTATGGTCGAGCACAAAAAGCTGAACCCCGCTCATTTTCACGAACGCCCGCGGGATCTGATTGTGGCTCGTCGTGATAGCGCCGATGTTCCCGCGATCCTCGACGCGCGCGCGCACAGCGCTGACCTGATAGGCGAGCTGCCTATCATTGAGAGCGTCGTCGCCGAGCGGATCGAACAGCCAGGAGCATAGAGTCTGTTTCGTCGCGAGGTTATCAATGGCCTCACGTACATGACCCGTATCCAGGCTCGCGACAGGCGGAGTGTAGTCGAGCGCGACCTGGCGTCCCACGACCGACTCGTTTCCCGGGACGTCGCGCGCGCGTACGGTTATCGTAGGGAATACCAGTTGCACGCCAGGAAGGCGCTCCTCCGCTTTCCGGCGGAGCTCCGAGGAATAGAAGAAGGCCCGATACTTCCCGTCGGTGACCACCATTTCAGCCGCCGCGAGCTCTGTCGGCCCGTAGCGCATGGCCGCCACGGCGGAGCGCTCGTCGACGGCACTCGTCGCGTCAGCAATCGTGGCCTCGACGAGGAAGGTCCCTCCCACCAAGTCCCCAACGCCGGGCTTCAGGATCGTTATCACCGGACCGTCGTTATCGACGTTAAAGGACGTAGCCTTCATTGCGATATTGCCACGCTTGTTTTGAGCCGTAACCGTAAACCGCACTTCGCCATTGAGCGGACTGCCAAAGAGCTGTTCGTCATCCGCCCGAATTAATGCCGAATAAGACCCGTTCCCGTTGTCGTTGACAGGAATCTCCTGCGCCGAGATGTACGCGTGCACCCCTTCTGTGGCCAACCCAGCCAACGTATCCCCCTGCATGATCGGGGACGGCGTGACGACGAAATCCACCCTGATGTTCCCGTGGAACGAGCTCTTGTTCGCCGGGCTGAGGATCGTGATGAGCGGACCGAGGTCCAGGAAAGCCTTTCGTACCTCGCTGGTGGTCGCCAAGCCATCGAGCGCCCCGGCGATGCACGTGACGTTGAACTCGCCGTTGGGGAACTCGTCTACGCTCGTCACGAGCCCCCAGTCGGTGGAGCTCTCCGACACGGCGTGGCCTTTGACCTCGACCTCGTTGATCTGGAACTCCACCTTTGTCACCGGCTTGCCGGTAATCGAATTTGGAACCGCGCGGCAGCCCAGCTTGGTCAATGGCTCATTGACGATGACCCCGTCCTTGTCCGGGCTAATCACCTCGGCCGTCGGCCCCCATGACGCATCCGGCGGCACGGCATCCGGAGCGCCGGGCTCCGCATCTGGCGGTCCAGCGTCCACCTCGCCGGCATCGGGCACCTTGGCCGCGTCGGGTAACTTGATTACGTCAGGCCTCGGCTGAGCGTCACCGGCGACGTATCGCCCGTGCTCACCGCCGCCACACCCGAAGGCGGAAAGGAGGCCAGACAGTGCGAGCGGATAAACTACACTCCTACACCAATAGCCCATGGCAAGCCTCACCTAGACAAAGCCCTTGCCTCACTTTATCACGCGGGCTTTCTTTCCAACAACCCTGCTCTTTGCAGGGCCTTCCACTCACTTGGATCTAGTTGGCCTTGGAAAAATCGAGGAAAAGGAAGTGCGAGGGACCTTCGGCTTGGAGCTTGGCTTCTGCCATGCGAGGCGCTTTCCCCTTGAACTCCACGCGCAGC
>JACQUZ010000054.1 GCA_016210055.1 Deltaproteobacteria bacterium
GGAAGGGGCGGTGGAAAAAGCCGGGGAACTGGTGCAACAGAACAAGAACTACTTCATGCCGCAGCAGTTCCGCAATCCTGCCAATCCCGAGGTTCACCGCCAGACGACCGCGCTGGAAATCCTCGAGCAAGTCGGAGGCGATGCGCCCGACGCCTTCGTCGCGGGGGTGGGAACCGGTGGAACCATCACCGGAGTGGGGCACGTCTTCAAGCAGCGCCTCCAGAGTTGCCGAATCGTTGCCGTGGAACCGGAGTCGAGCGCCGTGCTTTCCGGGGGCGACCCGGGTCCGAGCAAGATCCAGGGGCTGGGCGCCGGATTTGTCCCAGAGGTGCTCGACCGCAGCGTCATCGACCAGATACTTACGGTTACCGATCGTGACGCCTATGACACGAAGGTTCTCCTGGCTCAAAAGGAGGGGCTTCTCGTCGGGATTTCTGCTGGAGCCGCTGTCCATGCGGCAATTCAGGTGGCTCGGGACTTGGGTCCTGGCAAGCGGGTGGTGACGGTTCTCCCGGATACCGGTGAGAGGTACTTCTCGCTGGACGAATACTTTCGGTGACCCATGCGCCCGATGGACCAAGCGTCGTTCACGATCATCGGACTGGGGGGTCTCGGCACGCCGCTTGCCCTCGCGCTCGCGGCCTCAGGAGCGAGGCGCCTGGTGCTCGTCGATGACGACGTGGTTGACCTGTCGAACTTGCAAAGGCAGGTGCTCTACCGAACCGAGGACGTTGGGCGCCCCAAGGGTGTTGCCGCCAAGGAAGCTCTCATTCGCCGGGGGGTCCCCGCCTCCCGGATTGAAGTCGCACGCGTCAGGTTCAACAGCGCGAGCGCCCGCGGCCTGCTCCACGACTCCGATGTCGCTTGCGACGGGTCGGACAACCTGCAGACGAAGTTCCTGGTCAACGACGCGTGCGTCGCCGTGGGGCGAAGGTTCGTGATCGCCGGGGTCGTCCAGGATCACGGTCAGGTATTTCCGGTGCGCCCTGGCCACGACGCCTGTTATCGTTGCTTATTTGAGGCGCCGCCCGCGGAGGAAATCGCCACGTGTGCCGAGGCCGGGGTGCTCGGCGCCACGTGCGGCCACGTGGCGGCCATTGCAGCCCGGGCCGCCATGGCGCTGGCCATGGGCGAGGATCCCAAGGGGATTTTGGGGAAAGCGTGGCTGATCGAGGCCGGCACCCCACGTTCAATCGTGCTCCGCCCCCGCCCCGATTGCCAGGCGTGCGGAATCGAATTCTCTGAAAAGGAGAACCAAGCGTGACGCCCGTCGCTTCCCCCAAGTCCACGTCCACGTTCGTACGCGCCCTCAAGTGCCGCGAGTGCGGACACGAGTACCCCAAGGCGCCCATTCACGTGTGCGAGTTTTGCTTCGGCCCCCTTGAGGTGGCCTATGACTACGATGGGATAAAGCGGAAGCTCACCAGGGAAACCATCGCACAGCGGCCGACGAACATGTGGCGTTACACGGAGCTTCTTCCCCTGGACGGGCCGGTCACAGTGGGAGAGCACGTCGGCTGGACTCCCCTCGTCCGTGCCGACCGCTTGGCCAAGAAGGTCGGCGTGCGCGAGCTCTGGATCAAGAACGACGCGGTCTCGTACCCTACCCTTTCCTTCAAGGACCGGGTCGTATCGGTCGCCCTTTCCAAGGCGATGGAGTTCGGGTTCGACACGGTCGCGTGTGCATCCACGGGGAACCTTGCCAACAGCGTGGCGGCCAACGCCGCTGCGGCTGGGCTCAAGGCGTATATCTTCATTCCCGAAGACCTCGAGCCGTCAAAGATTCTCGGTACGACAGTATATGGAGCGAGGGTCGTCGGAATCCGCGGAACCTACGACGAAGTGAACCGGCTTTGCTCGGAGATCTCCGGGAAATACGGCTGGGGTTTTGCAAACATCAACCTGCGCCCCTTCTATGCCGAGGGCTCCAAGAGCCAAGCCTTTGAGATCCTGGAGCAGCTCGGGTGGCGTGCCCCCGATCACGTGATCGCTCCCATGGCTGGCGGCTCCCTGATCACCAAGATCCGCAAGGCCTTCGAGGAGACCGACAAGCTGGGCCTCTCCGACAGCGCGAGCCGCACCAAGCTCCATGGCGCCCAAGCGGCGGGCTGTGCGCCGATCGTCGAGGCGGTGCGTGCAGGACGGGAGCTCATCAAGCCAGTGAAGCAGCCGTGCACCATCGCCAAGTCGCTCGCCATCGGTAACCCGGCGGACGGCTACTACGCGGTGAAGGCGATTGTGCAATCCGGCGGATACGCAGCTGCCCCGAGCGATCCCGAAATCGTCTCGGCAATTCGGCTCCTCGCAGAGACCGAGGGCATCTTCACAGAAACCGCTGGTGGGGTCACGCTGGGAGCCGCCCTCAAGCTCGTTGGCGAGGGAAGGATCGGCGCGGATTCCAGCGTTGTCCTGTGCGTGACCGGCCAAGGGCTCAAGACCACGGACCCGCTTGTGCCGGTCCTCCCGCGACCCAGAACCATCGCCGCGAAGCTCGCGGAGTTTGACGCGCTCGTGGCGAGCGATTCAAAGGACTCATAGAATCGACCAAGGAGCAAGAGCATGCCTACGATTCGAATTCCGACTCCCCTGCGCAAGCTCACCGCCGGACAGGAAGAGGTATCGGCGAGCGGAGCGACCATCGGCGAGCTCATTAGTGATCTCGATCGCCGCTATCCGGGCATGAAGGAGCGATTGTGCGACGACAGCGGGCAAGTACGTCGCTTCGTCAATATCTTCCAAAACGAAGAGGACATCCGCTTCTTGAAAAACCTCGAAACCCCAGTCAAGGAAACGGACGAGATCTCGATCATCCCTGCGATCGCCGGGGGAGCAAGGTAGTCCGACCGAGTGCGGCCGTGAGCATGAAGAAGCGCGTCTATTTAACGTTCCCTCCCTCGCTCGTGCGCGAGCCGATCGTCTGCGACATGTACGATCGGCTGCGCGTCAGGTTTAACCTCCGCACGGCGAGCGTGAATGACGAGATAGGAATCATCGGGCTTGAGCTCGAAGGGGAACCGGAGAAGATCGAGGCTGCCATGATCTTCTTCCGTGAAAGGGGCGTCACCGTGGAGCCCATTGAGCTAGATGTCATTGCGCCCTGATCAGATACGCCGGTACGCGCGTCACGTTCTTCTCCCCGACGTGGGGGGAGTCGGGCAGAAGCGACTGCTCACGACATCGGTCCGTATTGATCGTGCGGAGGGGGCAGGCTCGGTTGCCATCCTGTACCTTGCTGCCGCCGGGGTGGGGACGCTCGTTGTCACCGACGAAGCCATCGTGGGGCAGCCGGATGGTTTCCTCTACGAGGTATCGGACATTGGGAAGCGGCGCCTCGACGCGGTCAACGCGCGCGTCGAGGCCATGAATCCAGACGTCCAGGTGGTATCCGAGGGGGCTGCCGAGCTTCACCTGCTCCTGCCCGTCACATCGGATCCCGTGGAGGCTCTAGAGGTCGGTTCGGCGGCGGCGGGACGACTCGTTCTCCACGTCGCGGCTGCGGCGCACGGGGGGCCTGCCTCTTTGGCAGGCAGTGGGGCTCGAGATGCGTGACCTCGTTCGCGCCGGATCCGTCCTCGATCTCATCGGGATGACGCCGCTCGTGCGCCTGCGCTCAATCGAAAAACGGGCAGGAGCGAGCGCCGAAATCTGGGCGAAGTGCGAGTTCACGAATCCTGGTGGAAGCGTCAAGGACCGCGCCGCGGCGCAGATGATCAAGGACGCGCTTGCCGACGGGCGCCTGCACCCGGGAAAGACCCTCATCGACTCGACGAGCGGCAACACGGGGGTCGCGTACTCCATGATCGGTGCTGCGCTGGGGATCCCGGTTGCCCTGGTCATGCCAGAAAACGTGAGCGTCGCTCGCAAGCAGATTGCGCGTGCCTATGGCACTCAGCTCATCTACTCCTCCCCCATGGAGGGGTCGGACGGTGCCATCCGGCTCGTGCGCCAGCTCGTCGAGGAGAATCCAGGGAAGTATTTCTATCCAGACCAGTACTCCAACGATTCCAACCCAAAGGCCCACTACTTGGGAACCGGGCAGGAGATCATCGATTCCCTCGGTCCCCGCCTCACGCACTTCGTGGCGGGGATTGGCACATCGGGCACGGTCATGGGGACCGGCCGACGGCTCAAGGAGTACAGATCGTCGATCCAGGTCGTCGCGGTGGAGCCCGACGACGCCCTGCATGGCCTCGAGGGGCTCAAGCACATGGAGTCATCCATCGTGCCGCAAGTCTGGCGCCCGGAGGGGGTCGTGGACCGTATCTTGCCCATGTCGACAGAGGAGGCGTGGGATGTCGTCGACCGCCTGGTTCTGGAAGAAGGACTCTTTGTCGGACACTCGGCGGGCGGCGCGGTCGCCGGAGCCCTGCGGGTAGCCCGCGAAGCAGGACCCGGAGCTTGCGTGGCAACGATTCTGCCCGATCGCGGAGACCGCTACTTCGGACCCCTGAAGTGGGAGCGCCAGTATGTCTGGTGACACTCCGACGAGACCGGTTCCCATCAGGATTCCCCAAGAAGTCCTCACGGAAGTCTACAGTCACGCGCGGCGCGAGTTCCCGGCAGAGTGCTGCGGATGGCTGGTCGGTCCCCATGGCGAGGAACGGGTGGACCGAGCTCGCCCGTGCCGCAACGCGCATGGAGACGGCGGGCACCCAACCGCACCATCGCGGACTGCCGAGACCGCCTACGTGATCGCCGGTGACGATCTTTTGGAGCTCTGCCGCACGTTGGATGGACCAGAGCCGCCAAGGATCATTTATCACTCCCACCCCAACGGGCGCGCATATTTCTCCGAGACGGACCAAGCCGTGGCCACGGACCCATGGGGCGAAGGACCGATGTACCCGGTGCAGCAGCTCGTCGTCGGCCTCAACCACGAGCGCATCGTCGAAGCCAAGCTGTTCGCCTGGGACAAGGACGCCGGCGCCTACGTGGAAGTCGCGTGTTTTCCGGGGATGACCACTTGAGGCGCGCGGAGGGAATTCAGTGAAGCAAGTGGGGATTGTCCTATCTACACCACCGGAGGTGGGAGATTTCCCACGGGTCATGCGGCTGGCGCTCGCTGCACGCGAGCGCGGCATCGAAGTAGGTATCTTTCTCATGAGCGCGGCAGTCACGTGGGTGTCGGACGCGTACGTCGCGCGACTGCTCGACGAGGGATGCGACGTCGTGGCGTGCGGCACGAGCCTCGCACGGCTTGGCATCTCCGACGTGAGCACGGGCGTCGTGGTGGGGAGCCAGGATGATCACGCGGCCCTCGTCGACCGAGCGGACCGCATCGTGGCCTTCACATGAAGCGCGTGGCCGTGGTGATTCTGGCGCGAGACCCAGCCCGTGTCGAGGAAGCGCTCCGCGCTGCCGTGGGCCTCACGCTCCGCGGCGCAAGGGTAGACGTGATCCTGCGGGACGGGGACGTCCCGCGCGACGAGCGTACCCTCCGATCCAGGGCGACCCTTATCGCCCTCGGCCATCGCGTAGGGGCATCACTCTCTGCCATGCGTGAGTGCGACGCGGTGGAGGTCTGGACATGAGCCCCACGGTCTATCTCCTGCGCAGCATGCACGCCGCCCCGCCCCCGGAGCTCCTCTCGACCGAAGATCGAGTCCACGTCTTTGACGACCTGTCCGACGACGGGCTCCTCGGCCTCATCGCCCAGTATCGCCCTGTCGTTTGGGGGGACACCCTCCCCGCGCCCGTGGAAATCCTCGATTTGACCGGGGAGACCTGCCCGTTCACGTTCGTGCGCACGAAGCTTCGTCTCGAAGAGCTTCCACTCGGCGCCACCCTTCGGGTGATCGTTGACCATGAACCGGCCAGCCGCAATGTCCCGCGTTCCGCACGCGAGTGGGGACAGGAGGTGCTCGCCGAAAGACCCGTGGCGCCTGGCCACTGGATTATCGACATCGTGAAGCGAAAGCCATGACAAGGAGCTGCAGCATGCATCCAACCCATCCACCGTACGACCACTCCCAGGACGCCATGGAGCCGCACGGCGGCGTCCTCGTCACCCGGTTCGCCGACGCCAAGACCCACTCGGAAATCGAGAGCCTGGCAAGGAGTGGCGCACCTGAAATCCGCCTCAACGTCCGCGAGCTGGCCGACCTGGAGATGATCGCCACCGGCGCGCTCTCCCCCCTCACGGGATTCATGGGACGAGCTGACTACGAGCGCGTGGTCACCGCGGGCCGTCTCGCCTCGGGGCTTCCCTGGACGATCCCGGTCACGCTCTCCGCCCGCGCGGACGTCGCCGCTCGGACCAAGCCTGGCCAGTCGGTTCTCCTGCGCGGACCGGACAACACCTTGGTCGGCGCCATGGTCATCGAGGACGTCTTTCCGTACGACAAGAGTCGCGAGGCCCAAAACGTCTTTGGCACGCAGGATCTCGCCCACCCAGCAGTGGGCTACCTCATGAACGACATGGGGGACATTCTCCTCGGTGGGCCCATCGTCATGCTCGACCGCACGGTGCCCCCGTTCCCCGCGTACCATAACGAGCCCCGCGCGACCCGAGCCCTTTTCCGCGAGCTCGGGTGGAAGCGCATAGTCGCCTTCCAAACACGCAACCCCATCCACCGGGCACACGAGTTCATCACCAAGGTTGCCCTCGAAATCTCGGACGGCCTCCTTATCCACCCGCTCGTGGGATATACTAAGGAGGACGACATCCCCGCCGAGACCCGCATGCGGTGCTACGAGCTCCTTCTCGCAGGCTACTACCCAAAGGACCGCGTCCGCTTGTCGACCTTGCCCGCCGCCATGCGCTATGCGGGGCCCAAGGAAGCCATCTTTCACGCCATCATGCGCAAGAACTACGGGTGCACCCACTTCATTGTCGGGCGCGACCACGCGGGCGTGGGGAACTACTACGGCACCTATGACGCGCAGAAGATCTTCGACCAATACGCCCCGGAGGATATTGGCATTGTCCCCCTGCGATTCGAGCACAGCTTCTTTTGCCGGAAGTGCGGCGGCATGGGGACCGGCAAGACTTGCCCCCACGACAAGACGCACCATGTGTTCTTGTCGGGAACAAAGGTCCGAGACATGCTTCGGGCTGGCGAGCGGCCGCCAGAGGAGTTCACTCGCCCAGAGGTGGCGGACGTCCTCATCACCGCCATGAGGGCACTAGCTGTTGCCTAGGGTCCACAAGCTCGAGAGCTGCTAGTCTCACTTGAACATGTTGCAGCCACCCACCGCACAAGCCGCCTCCCCAAATCCGCTGGGTCCGTCTCTCCAGGAGAAATACGACAGCCTGCGCCGCACGATTCATGGGTACGGCTCGGCGCTTGTCTGTTTTTCTGGAGGCGTCGACTCGACCCTCCTTCTCGCGGTGACCTTGGGGGAGCTGGGAGAGCGGTGCATGGCCTTGACTGCCGTGTCGCCGACAATGGCTCGCTCGGAAAAGCAGGACGCCGTTCTCCTTGGGCAGGAGTTGGGCCTCGGCGGTCGCCATGTCATCGTCGACTCCCACGAGCTTGACCGCCCTGGCTTCGCCAAGAACCCGACGGACCGCTGCTACTATTGCAAGTCTGAGCTCTTGGAGCTCACCTCGCCTCTCGCGAAAAAACACCATCTTGCAGCAGTCCTTCTAGGCACCAACGTGGATGATCTTAGCGACCATCGACCAGGCCTTGCAGCCGCGAGCGAGCGAGGGGCCATGCATCCGATGGTCGACGCGCGGCTCACCAAGACAGAGGTGCGGAGCCTTTCACGGTTCCTGGGGCTCCGCACCTGGGACAAGCCACAGCTCGCGTGCTTGTCCTCGAGGTTCCCCTATGGTACCGAGATAACGCCGGAGCGCCTCGCACGAGTGGATCGCTTCGAAGACGGTGCCCGCGCCCTCGGATTCCGCCAGCTTCGCCTGCGATTCCACGAGGACTTGGCACGACTGGAGCTCGACCCCGACGAGATGGTGCGTGCGATGGACCCTGAGATCCGCGCTCGGCTGGTGTCGCTGGGAAGGGAGCTCGGATTTACCTTCGTGACACTCGATCTTCAAGGGTACCGCACGGGATCCATGAACGACGGGCTCATCACATTGGGCAAGCACCCCAGGGTGCAATGACCGGAAAGGCCCTCTCGCTCTTCCTCTTCTTCTTCTTGGTCGCAGTTCGGGCCCACGCCGACCCACTCCCAAAGAAACTCGCTGAGCTTGCGGCGAAGCAGGAATCACGCACCCGGCAAGAAGGTAGCCGGGCGCACGCGCGCAAGCTATCTCGTCTCGTGGGCAAGAAGCCTGAGCCCGTGATTAGCCTGCGCAATACCTGGACCGACGAGGTCCTAGTAGTACCAGCCCGCAAGGGATACCGAGTGGATCCCGCGACGTGGAGCCGCTTCTTGCGTTGCCACCACACCAATCAGGCGCGACCCATGGAGGCCCGCCTCGTCCAGGTTCTCATAGGCGCCGCGCTCGCGTTCCAGAAGTCCCGCGTGGATATTGTCAGCGGCTATCGTGCCCCCAAGTACAACCTGACCCTGCGCAAGAAAGGGCACGAAGTGGCGCGGAACAGCCAGCACGTCGAGGGTAACGCGGTCGATTTTCGTGTCCCGGGAGTCACCACCCGCGCCCTCCATCGCTTTGTTCGAGCCCAGCGCCTGGGCGGCGTCGGGATCTATCGCGAGAGCGCATTCGTCCACGCGGACACCGGCCCCATTCGGTCGTGGGCTGGACGATAGCGAGTCCACAATCGGAAAGGCCCCAAAAACTTCCAGGAGCCCTTGACAGGTCGCTCCCCCCGCCCAAGATCGACAGCTCCGAAAGGGAACCCATGGATCAGTCCATCGACACTGGGCAGCGAAGGCCCAACCGCCTCATCCATGAGAAGAGTCCCTATCTTCTCCAGCATGCCTTCAATCCAGTCGACTGGTACCCCTGGGGTCAAGAGGCCTTCGCCCGCGCCAAGGCCGAGAACAAGCCGGTCTTCCTTTCCATCGGCTATTCGACCTGCCACTGGTGCCACGTGATGGAACGCGAGTCGTTCGAGAACCCGGCCATTGCAGAGCTCATGAACCGCTGGTTTGTGAACATCAAGGTCGATCGCGAAGAACGACCGGACGTCGACCGGGTGTACATGGCTTATGTGCAGGCAGCGACGGGGAGCGGCGGCTGGCCAATGTCAGTTTTCCTCACGCCAGATCTCAAGCCGTTTTACGGCGGCACCTATTTTCCGCCCGAGGATCGCTTTGGCCAGCCAGGATTCGCGACGCTGCTCCGGGCGCTGGCCCAGGCCTTCGCCGAGCGACGCGAGGAGGTCGAACGAGCCGCGGGTGCGGTCGTCCGCGAGCTGCAAGAGGCGGCAAGTGGAGCTGGGCCAGTCGAGATCCTGAACCAGGACGTGCTCGTGCACGCATTCCGGGCGTTCGAGGCGAGCTTTGACGAGCGCTACGGTGGTTTTGGCAAGGCCCCCAAGTTCCCGCGGCCAGTTGTCCACAACTTCCTCTTGCGCACCTTCGCAAGAACGGGCAACGAGCGCGCGGCGAAGATGGTCCTAACTACGCTCGAGTCCATGTCGCGCGGGGGCGTGTACGACCATCTCGGCGGCGGGTTCCATCGCTATTCGGTCGATCGGCAGTGGCACTTGCCGCATTTCGAAAAGATGCTTTACGATCAGGCGCAGCTCGTCGTCAGCCTCGTCGAGGCATTTCAGGCCAGCAAGAATCCGTTCTTCACCCGAGTCGCGAGGGAGACCTGCGACTACGTCCTCCGCGAAATGACATCGGTAGAGACGGGCGGGTTCTTCTCCGCCGAGGATGCAGAGAGCCAGGTCGGTCCAGAGGGCGAAAAGCCTCTCGAGGGGGCGTTCTACGCATGGAGCAAGGACGAGATCGACGGGATACTCGGTCCTGAAGCTTTGCCGGTGTTCTGCTACCACCACGGCGTCCGGCCTCAAGGAAACGTCGACGATCCGCACGGGGAGCTTACCGGCAAGAACGTGATTTGGGTTGCGCATTCCGTAGAAGAGACCGCGTCACAGTTCGGTCTGCCCGCTCCCCAAGTTGAGCGGCTTCTCACCGAGGCTCGCGCACGCCTCTTGGCGGCCAGGAACCTGCGTCCGAGGCCACACCTCGACGACAAGATCCTCTGCGACTGGAACGGCCTCATGATTTCCGGCTTGGCGCGCGCCTACCAAGTCCTGGAGGATCCTCGGTACCTCGAGGCCGCAGAGCGCGCTGCAGAGTTCCTGACCACCCGCCTTTGGGACGCCGAAGCAAGAGTCCTCTACCATAGGTTCCGCGCGGGCGAAGTCGCCATCGAGGGGTACCTCGAAGACTATGCCATGCTTGCCCAAGGGCTCATCGACCTGTACGAGACCAGCTTCGACGTCCGCTGGCTCTTGTTCGCCGAAAAGCTCACGGAGCGTCAAGTCGAGGTTTTCTACGACGAGGCGGAAGGCGGTTTCTTTTCCACCTCGGGCCGAGATGTTTCGGTGCTCGTTCGTATCAAGGACGACTATGACGGAGCCGAGCCCGCTGGGAATTCAGTGGCCGTGCTCAATCTCCTTCGCCTGGCGGAGATGGTCGGCCGTCCCGAATGGGCGCACCTCGCAGAGCAGACCTTCCGTTTCTTTTCCCACCGCTTGCGCGAGCTTCCCCACGCACTGCCGCAGATGCTCGTCGCGCTGGACTTTGCCCTCTCCCCGCCGCCCCAAGTCGTCATTGCGGCGGAACGGGACGACGAGGGCCTGCGCCAATTCCTGCGCGTCCTTCACGGGAGGTTCTTGCCCCACCGAGTCCTTCTCCTTTGCGACGAGGTCGGGCGGCAAGCGCTGTCGCGCAAGTTGCCGCACCTTTCGGCGATGACGAAAGTCGAGGGGAGGCCCACCGCGTACGCGTGCAGGAACCAGGCATGCGAGCGCCAGGTTACGGACCCCGCGGTGCTCATGGAGCTCCTGCTCGCGCGGGATCTTTACGAATGATGGGTAGGGAAGATGGAGGACACGGGAATGATCCAGGAAATTCGCAGCGTCGTATTTCGGGCAATCCGCTCTCCCAAGGGAGAAGGCGTTCCTCCCATTCGCTGGGCTAAGGATTTCCTCTTGTTCGTTAATGACATGACGGGGAAGCCGTTGTCACCGTCGGAACCGTCGGACCTCATGACGAAGCGAAATCCTAGTTACACGAGGCTTCCGCCGCACTGACGTGGCACCTAAGGCACATCCTTCCACTCCTTGCCGCCAGCGCCCTGCATCTCGCATTCGCCGCCGTGCCCCTCACCGTCCACCCGCTCGGGTGGGGGTTCACGTTGAACGCGGCCGGGGAGTGGCATTCCATGCAGAACGCCTCGCGGTGGCAAGAAGCGCAGGAGCGGATGTTCCGCTGTGCCTGAAACGAATGGTGCGAGGATTTCCGCGCGTTCCTCTCGAAGGTCGTCCACCAACCGTCAGGATGGAACCGGTTCGGTGCGGCAAGCCCTTCCTTGGAAGGCCGCTGGAAGTCGCTGGTGCGCGGGTCAGTCCCCACTCCAGACCGATTGTGGCATCCAGTGCAGAAGGTCTGCAGCCGGTGGCAAGAGGAGCAATCGGGTTGGTTCCGGCGCGCATCCACAGGATGGAGCGTCACGTAGTCGTTCCCATGAAAGTCGAGCGGCTTCACCACCCCGTCGTGACAGCCTACGCAGAACTCGGCCCGGTGGCAGCTCTCGCAATAGCGTGACTTCCCCACGGCCACGCGGGCGTGCTCGGTCCTCCACACCGCGTCGTGTGCGTCACCCATGAGGACCCCAGAAGGCACGAGCGTCCCCTCTGGGAAAGACGTCCTTATCTGTCCCGCCACGTCGGTGACGTGGCACGTCGTGCACTGGGACGGCGCCGTTCTCGAGTCATGGCACTTGAGGCACAAGGACATGCGCGGCAGGTTCTCTCGCGTCGCGAGTCCAACTCCTTTCGCCAGGAGGTCCCCGTGGCATTCCTGGCAGCGGATTTTTCGATCGGCGTGGAGCTTGTGGTTGAACTTGAGGTTGGGCACGGGAATCGTGACTCGGGGTGGCATGCCGACCCCATCCCAGCCTGGGTGACACGAGCTGCACTTGGCGTCGGGCTTACCGGGCGCTACTTCCTTGCCCGGCTTGTCGCGCTCGATTTCGTGGCAGACCTCGCACGTCTCCTCTTTGGGGATGAGCTTATCGGAGGCCCGGGTCGAACCTGGTGCGTCCTCGTGGCAAAAAGCGCAGTCCATCTTGTCTTGGCCCAGGTGGTCTGCATGTGAAAACGAAAGAGGGATCGACTGCACCGGGAAGATCACCTTGGACGGCGACGGGTCTCGTCCCAGCGCGGGCTGGCATCGCGCTCCGAACGCCCCCGAGCCGATGAGGAGCGCCACCAGGATTGAACGGGGGGGTACGATCCTCATATCTCCGGCTGAAACGCCAAGTCGAGTATCCCCACCACGCGAAACTGGCCGGGAGATAAGCGACTGACGTTCTCCTCGAGAATCAAGTGAAGAGCGACCCCGTCGGTGAGGATCCAGCGACCGCCCCCTTGCAAGCCGAGAGATGTCCCTTGCAGTTCCTCACGCAGGTCCTCGTCAAAATGGATGACGGATATTCGACCCTCCAGCTCCAGGCGCTCGCCAGGTCGAAACCACGTCGACGCGTCGCCACCTGCACGCACGCCTCCGTGCCCCGTCTCGTAGAACAGGCTTGCGCGGGCACGCCCCTTGAACCCACGGAACTGCACCCCGGCGGCAACCCCCTTCGAGGTGTCGCTCTCATCTTGGAGCTCCCCCGCTTCGAGTGCTTGCAGGTCCGTGTTCTCGAACCGCCTGACAAAGGCCCGCGCATGGGAACGCCACGCGCCGCGCCCCGGCCAGATATCATACGAAAGGCGTACATCGTGGTACGGCTCGATCGAGAACACGTTGAAAATCGAGTCACCTTCAAAGCTTGGAAACGAGTAGGAGTACTCAGCCGTGAGCGCATGCTCCGCGGCCGCGAGGCGCAATCCAGCGTGCGCCTCGTCCAATTGGGCCAAGAGGAAGTTCCAACGTGCCGCCATCCACGGGCTGGCTCTTCCATCGGCCAGGTGACCCCGCACCATCGCTGACAGGTGCTCCTCGTTCACCCCCCAATCTGGCGCCTGGTCTCCGGAATCAGGGTAAAGCCCCTCTACCGTGGGCGAAACGGTTCTTCGATAGAAAAGACGGGCGCTTGCCCATCGCCATCCGTCCGTCTCGATACCCACGCCAATGGTTGGCATGAGCTCGTCCCGTTGGGCGCACTCGCGACTGGCGACCCAGGTGCCTCGTATCTCGTCGAACTCAGCGCACTCGGCCGATGACGACCCATCCGGCTCGTGGGTGGGCGAGCTCGCTGGTCCTCTCTCCCTCACGACCAGCCCCAAGAGCCCGTCGAAAGAAAGGTGCCAAGGCGTGCGAACGCGAGCACGAGCGCCGTCGAACGAGAACCAATCGAGGCTGTCCACGACCAAGCTGCGCCCAAGTTCGAGGTCGAGAAACCCCAGAATTCCTCGGGCGCCCAGATACGCATGGAGCACGTCAAGGGCCAGGTGACTGTTGTCGAGCTCTGGGACCACGTCTCTCGCAGGTTCCACCTCCCGCTGTGAACCCGCGCCGTACGCCACGTCGCCCTGGGTGACCTCGCCAAAATCGTGGTCGAGCCGCATCGAAGAGGTGAAATACAGCTCGAAGGGCGCCTCGCGCCGGTCGTCAGCCGGCTCCCCTGAAGGCTCCAGGATATTCCACACGTGTAACCGCAGCGATTGTGACAGACGCCTGCGGTTCAAGAAGACGTCCTGACCACGACGAAACCAGCGCAGTTGGTACCCCTGCCCGACGGTCGTCGACTCGACCTCGAAGTCATAGGCCCACGCCGACGGCCAAGCGAGCGTGAGCATCACGACTACTCCCCCCCAAGCGGAAAGCCGGGCAGGCGTCATCTCTGGCTTGCATGGTAGGTGCCGTTCGGAGCACAGTCAATGGCCGTCAGTAGCTCTGTCGGCTATGCTCCAGTCGGAATGACGCCTCTTTCTTTCCGCTCCACTTCCATCCTGGCGCTCTCGATTCTGCCTTGGGCCTGCGCGCAACCGAAGCGGGCGGTGCAGCCTACCTCCTCCCCCTCCCCATCCCGCAACCCGGCGTCGGATACGAGCAGGCAGCTCATGATTCCACCGACAGAATACACCGGCCCAATCCTCGAGGGGCTCCGGACCGCTGGAGATGCAGGCGACATCGCTGCCGCTTGGCACTTCGTCCATTACCTCGTCGACCTCTTTGACTACGCACGGGTCACCAAGGATGCCAACGCGAGAAAGGCGCTCGCCCAGTCGCTCGGACTGGCAGACGAACAGGGCCCTTCGGCAACAGATCGCGTCCTGGACGCGCTCCTCGTCCACGTGGACGCCATTTCTGCCAAGGACCGCCTGCATGCTGGGGCTCTCGCGGTGCGCACCCTCCTTGAATTCGACCGCCGCCCGGCTTCAGCGCGACTCGAGATTTTCTCGCGCATGACGCCCATCAAGGGTATTGCACGAGGAAATGGCCCGCTCGCGGCCAACGCGTCGCTCAGGCTCGTCAACTTCTGCGCCCAGGCGTTCCAGGATGCGAAGGAGTCCCCCTCACCCGCGCGCCCGCAGCTCATTAGCTATTGCCTGTACCCACTTTATGACAGCGACCCGGAACCGTACTTCGACCCCGATCCCAGGAAGCGCCCACCCGAGCCCGCGTGGCAGGACCTCGCACAGAGGCTCGAGGGGTTGGAGAGGCAAATCACCGCATCGAAAAGCCGCATTTCCCCCCTCGGCGCCGTGCTCCTCGATAACCAGAAGAAGTTCCTGGCGGGATCCAGCCACCTCATGCCCACGAGACGCAGCCCCAGTGAGCTCGGAGTCCTCATGCTCCCGCTCGCGGAGCCCTACGAGTGGACGCCACTTCTCCGTCTCGGAGACGGGTCGGACATCGTCCCCGCGGGCGAGCTGGCCAAGAAAGTGCTGCCGGTGCTCGCACAAGACGGGCGCGGACGGGTGGCCATTGCGCTCACGTCTTCGGCGCGTGCCGATGCGCTGCTCGTCGGAGCAGGCGCCGCAGAGAACGCGGGTGCCGAGGCCATCGAGCTGGTGGTAGGCTACCAGCAGGTCGTTTCGCCACCCGTCGGTGATTACTGGCACGGTCAGGTCACCGAGGGGAAGCTCACGCGCCTCGGCGTCATTCCCCTGGCCATGATGCCGTCCACGCCCGACCAGAGCCCCAAGGCAGGCCAGCGCGCCATGCCTCGGGGCTTGCGTTGGGATAGGGTACGAGCCTCCCTTGGACTGCATCTCGTCGTCGGAAAGGAGCACTGGCAACTTCTCGGCTCCCTCGGTGCGTTCCCTCTCATGACCGGTGATTACGCGCAGCGGATCGCCTCCCTGCGTGAGCGCCTCACCACGATTCGCGATGCATTCCCCGACGAGGATGGACTCGTCTTGGTGCCAGAGAAGGATGCGAGCGTGCGAACGTTCATTGAGGCCGCTGCGGCCGCTCGCTACTCCGCGTCGGGAAGCGTCCTCTTCGGTGCCCTTGCGTTGGGCAAAGACGTTCCCAGGCCCGATCGGAAGGGGAACCTTCTCGCCCGCATCGAGCGACGCGCCGCTGCCAAGGTCAGCGTGGTCCCCGAGGCGCTAGCCTCCCGCGTGCCCGCCATAAGGCGTTGCTACCAGGAGGCCCTGGACAAGGCTCCCCGTCTACGCGGAATCCTTGCCGTTGAGGCCCAAGCAGGAACGCCTTCCGCACGGGTCACGTCAGGTCCCAAGTCACCCGCTCTCCGCGTTTGCGTGGAAGCCGCCGTGGCCTCGACCATGGAAGCCGCAGGCGTGAAAAGCGTCCGCATCGACCTCAAGTGACTCACGCAGCGGTCGAAGTTCTCACCGGCACGCGGTAGACGTCCTGATAGTACTGCTCGAGCATCCGGTCCGACGAGAAGCGCCACTGCGACATCTCAATCGACTTGCGCATCATTGTCTCCCACCGAGGACGATCTTCGTAGTACGTGGGGAGAACATCGCCAAGGAGCACGTCGTTAAGGGACCCGAGATCGTGCTCGTCTTGACCCGGGCCCTCGAATCCGCTTCCGATTTGCCACCCGTTCACGCCGTGCTCGCACCCTTCGGGCCACCATCCGTCGAGCACGCTGATGTTTAGCACGCCGTTCATGGCAGCCTTCATCCCCGAAGTCCCTGACGCTTCCATGGGTCTTCGAGGGTTGTTCAGCCAGGCGTCACACCCCCGCGTGAGCAGGCGCGCGATCCTCATGTCGTAGTTCTCAAGAAACACCACGCTTTCCGGAAAGCGCCGCGACACGTTGACCAGATTTCCAATGATGCGCTTCCCCTCGCTGTCCGCAGGGTGTGCCTTGCCGGAGAACACGATCTGCACTCGTCGCTCTGTGAGAAGCGGAGTGATAGCCTCGCCGCGTAAAATCAGATCGGATCGCTTGTAGGACGCCGCGCGCCGGGCAAACCCGATGAGAAGCCGATCCTCGCTGAGACTGACCCTCGCTCGAGCCGCGATTTCGGCGACGAGCTCCCGCTTCAGCTGCTGATGGACTTGCCAGAGGTTCCCTCCGCTGTACCCCACCCGGATCCGCGCGTCCTGCCATGTTGGCGGGTGCACGCCGTTGGTGACCGCAACAATAGGTGCCGCCCCTGCAACGTGCTTCCACATCCTTCGCGAGGTATGGCCGTGGAGCTCCGCAACGGCGTTGGCCACCCGCGAAAGACGCAGCCCCGCAACGGTCATGCCAAACGGATCGCCGCCAATCCGCACCAGTTGGTCCCGGGAGAGAAGGTCCAATCCAGCGCCTTGGTCGATGAGCATCTCGACCCGGTGTGATTCGTTGCCAGCGGCGACCGGCGTGTGGGTCGTGAAGACGACCTGCTCGCGAACGCTCGCCCAAGCCTGCTCGAACGACGCCCCTGCGGCCATTTTCTCGGTAATGAGCTCGAGCCCGGCAAAAACCGCATGCCCCTCATTGAAATGGTACACGTCCACGTCAATCCCCAGGGCGCGAAGCAGCCTCACCCCACCTACCCCGAGGACGATTTCTTGAGCGACCCGATCTTCGGCGCCACCCCCGTAGAGCCGTCTCGTTATCCAACGATCTTCTGGCTTGCGGGGCTCCAGGAGGTAAAGCTGTGCGGTCACGTGCTTCGCCACGCGATAGACCGCGAGCGGAACCTGCTTTCCCCGGATTTGGACGGACACCTCCGCGGCGACTTCCTCGAAGACATCCCGCGGAGTCGGGAAATACTCATCCCGCGGCAGGCCATCGTCGCCAATTTTCTGGACAGTGTATCCTTCGCTCCACAACAACCCGAGCCCCACCAAGGGAACTTGCAGGTCGCCGGCCGATTTCACGTAGTCTCCAGCCAGAATCCCCAGCCCGCCAGCGTAGATCGGCAGGTCTTCATGGAGACCATATTCCATGCAGAAGTACGCCACGCGCGGCATGCAGGGAGAAGTCATCGAGCATACTTTCGCACATGGGCGAGGCATGGCAACGGGGAAGCCGCATTCCCGGCTTGTCGAGCGGTGAATTGGACGCGCCGCTTCTGCATCACGAGTTCCTGCCCCCTCAGCCCCCCAAGTGACATGCGTCACAGGACGGGATGCCGACCCACTCCCGCGCGCCGACGTCCCCCTGTGATACACAGGCGCTTCAATGTTTCGGAACTGGGACGGACACGCGCGCGCGTCCAGACAGAGCGCTGCCAGCACCGCGCCCGCAAGTCCCGCCGGCGCACTTGACGCGCTTGTTCGCCGCCACCACGGCGCACTCCTCGGAGCTGCCCACAAGCTGTGCCGGTCGCACTTCGATCCCAGCGACCTAGTGCAGGATACCTTTGAGCGAGCAATTCGTAATTACGACCGCCTGGCGCCGGGCTCCAACGAACGCGCGTGGCTCATGACAATTCTCACCAACCTATTCATCGACCGCGTGCGAAGAAAAAAGGCAGAGCCGCTTAAGTAGGCGCTTGACGCGGCACAACTCCCGGACGTCACACCAGAATTCGCAAACGAGCAGCCGTGGCGTGACCTAAGCACCCAAGAAATCCAAGCCGCCATATCGAAACTCTCTGACAAGCTGCGTTCTGTCTACGAGATGCACGCTGTCGAGGGACAGGACTACGCGCAAGTTGCCACGCGCCTCGGTATTCCCAAGGCCACGGTTGGTACGCGTCTCCACGAGGCGCGCAAGAAGCTGCGCGAGATCCTAGAAGCCACGATGGCAGAGCTGAGAGGTGGGCAATGAAAGACGCCCTCTGCGGCAAGGCCGGCACCTACTACGACGGCGAGCTTACGCCAGATGAGGAGTCGCTGTTCCTTGCGCACCTCGCAGGCTGCGCCGAATGCCAGCGCGCACTTCATTCCACCGTACAGCTGGACAGGCAGGTGAGGCGCTAAGGAATCCGAGTGTACGTGTACTCAGTCGTCGATCGACCCTGCGGGCTCGCAGGGTGGCCGCGCTCTCGATCCCTATTCTTGCCGCCGCCGCGTTGGCTTTTTTCGCCATCAGGCGCTCCCAGGCGCCCATGCCTGCCGAGCAATCCTTCGCCTTGGCACCAAAGCGTGCCCTGGAGGCGCGCCTCAGTTACGGTCCTGCCGATCGCTATCGCCCCTACGATACGGCGCGGGCGAGCGTGGCGAGTGCCGCCCAAGACGTGCCCCTTGCTGTCATGGCCCACCTGGAGGCAAAAAAAGACGTTGGGGCGCTGGCCGCTGCGTACCTCCTGCGTGGGGAGCCCGATCACGCTGCGGGGGTCTTGGAAAAGGCGCCGCAAGACCCCGACTTGGACACCATGCGGAGCGTCGTTGAGTTGGAGCGGGGGCACGTGGAAGAGGCCCTGGTCATGTTGGATTCGGTCCTTGACCGCGCTCCTGGTCATGTTCAGGCCCGCTGGAACCGGGGACTTGCTCTAGAGGCGCTTGGCCTGAGCACGAGCGCAGCCAGCGCCTTCGAGGCCGTCGCAGCCAAGGAGGATCCAGGCTGGAAGGTCGAAGCAATTCAGCGAGCCAGCTCGCTCCGAGCCCGCATCCAGGAGCTCCAGCAATCCTGGCATGATGCCCGACAGGCAGGAGAATCACTCCTGGCGCGGGGAGAGCCGTTCCCACTCCCGCTCGCTCGCCGATTTCCAGGAATCGTGCGCCTATTCTTCTATGACGCCGTGCGCGTGGCGCCGTCGCGTGAGAGCCTTCGCTTCCTCACGCCCCTGGCAGGTGAGCTGGACGCGATCACGGGGGGCAACATCCTCTCGCAGCACCTCCGCGCCGCGGAAACCAGGGATTTTGCTGGGCGTGCCCGTCTCGCGGAGGAGTACGCGCGCATGGCCCTCGCCGCGAGCCCGCCCTCGCCTGAGGCTCTCAAGGACTTCGTCGTTCGTGCACAGAGAGCCAAAGCACCGGATCTGGTCATGGGAGCCCTCGTGCAAGGAGGAGAGGAAGGAGGGAAGCAATACCAGGCTCTAGCAGAGAAGACGGGCGATCCCTGGTTCCTGGCTCTTTCCGCCCACGGCAGGGCGCGACGCGAAATCGAAGCTGGGCGCGTGAATCACGCGGAGATTCTGTTACTCGCCGAGCTTGAGAATTGCGGCAAGTCGGGGATTCCCTTCCGATGCACCATGATGGAATTGACGCTCGCGGAGCTCTACAGCAGCGAGCACCGCCTCGTCGAAGCACTTGCCGCAGCCAAGCGTGGGCTGCAACTGGCCCGTGGTGGCAACGAGTGGGCATTGGAGACTTGGTTCATTCAAGAAATGGGGAATATCGCCCGTCTTCGCAACGGGCTCGCTCTTGCCCGCGCATTCCTCGACGAAGCCCTCGAGAGGCAACCTGAGGACTGCTCGGTAAAAAACTATGTCCACGGCTCGTTGGCCATGATTCACCTCTGGCAAAATCGGGTCACGAGCGCCAGGCGAGAAGCATCGCTAGCGCCACGGTGTGGCCCGCCCTTGTCGCTGCACGACGCTTCGCCCGACTTCCGCAAAACAGAGACGTGATCAGAGTAAAGCCGGGCAGTTAGGCGAAGGACAAGGCACTACATTCTTTTGGCTGGAGCGTTGGAGCGGAAGAGCGGGATGCGTCAGGGGCTGGGCAGAGCCGAAGGCGTGAGA